>NZ_CP076668.1:1658333-1990000 GCF_018968705.1 Pseudomonas lijiangensis | reverse complement strand
CCTGACACTGGTCCAATGGCTGGCGATTTTGGCCATCATAATGGCATCTATCGGCGCCACCCTGACGTCCACGTCAGGCAAACCGCAGCTCGTGCCTGCAGATTGAGCCTTCAGGAAAATGGATATGCTTTTGGGTGACAGAGCACTAGCATTTGTCACGCGCATGAGCCATGTTTATGCCTTTGTGAATTCTCGTTTCGCAGACGATGCCATCGAGATATCACGTTACGAACGTCATTATGTGATCACAAGAACTCAGGCCAGACGCTGGCTTTGAATAATGACCAGTTAAGGAAGGGCATGAAATACATCTTTATCGTACTGGCGTTACTCGCCGTCGCCGGATGTGCGACAACGTCCAACCCTGTCAAGCAAGGCAAACGCGGTATTCACATCAATTGCTCGGGCCTGTCTTCATCCTGGGAAAAATGCAACGAACTGGCTACGAATGCCTGTGAGTCCAGGAGTTACAAGGTCATCGCCAAGTCCGGCGATGTGGTGGAAGATCCGGGCGATTACCCGTTCGGCCTGAACCCGGCAGGTTATACCAGCCGCAGCATGATCATTGTTTGCCGCAAAAGCTCGCCGATAGGCCAGGCAGCGTCGAAGCCCTGAGGCTTCGACACTCACACAGGCCTATCAGACCGCCGCCGTGCGGACCTGCAACCACTTCAGGGCCGCACCCTGCAGCAACGGGCTCAGGCGCTCATTGACGTGAGCATGATAGTCGTTGAGCCACTTGCGCTCGTCCTGGCTCAGCAGTGAGATTTCCAGGCAGCGCGTATCGATCGGGCACAGCGTAAGCGTCTCGAACCTGAGAAACTCACCGAACTCGGTATTGCCCGCTTCCTGGTTGATGACCAGGTTCTCGATTCGCACTCCCCAGCGACCCGGCCGGTAAGTACCCGGCTCGATGGACGTGATCATCCCCGGCAACATTGCTGTCTGTGGCGTGGCTGCCGCCTGATAGGCAATGACCTGCGGCCCTTCGTGCACATTCAGGAAATAGCCGACACCGTGCCCGGTGCCATGACCGTAATTGACCTCATCGGCCCAGATCGGCGCCCGGGCAATGGCATCCAGCAACGGCGACAGAATCCCCTTCGGAAAACGAGCCCGGGACAGAGCAATCACGCCCTTGAGCACTCGCGTACAGTCCAGCTTCTGCTCGGTGCTGGGCGTACCTACCGGAACCATGCGCGTAATGTCGGTGGTGCCGCCCAGATATTGTCCACCAGAGTCGATCAGCAACAGGCCGTCACCCTCGATCTGCGCATGCTCCTCTTCACTGGCACGGTAATGCGGCATTGCCCCGTTACCATTGAATCCCGCGATGGTGGCAAAACTTGGCGACACATAACCAGGACGTTTCTGACGAGCTTCGCCGAGTTTTTCGTCGATGGTCAGCTCACTCACGGGCTCGCGCCCCAATGCCGCGTCAAGCCAGGCAAAGAACTCGCACAGCGCTGCACCGTCCTGCTCCATGACCTGGCGAATGTGCCGTGTATCAGCTTCGGTCTTGCGGGATTTGAACAAGGTGCTCGGATTCAACCCTTCGACCAGCGTCACTTCACTGTCCAGGTAATCGAGCAGGCCACAGGTCACTCGTGCCGGATCCACCAGCAGACGCGCATCCTTTGGCACTTCACGCAATGCTGCGCCGATCTGCGTGTACTCCAGCAGGTTGATACCGTCGCGCACAAGACTCTGGCGCACATCATCGCCCACCTTGTCCGAGGCCACGAACAACGTGACGCTCTGAGGCCCGATCAGCGCAAAAGAGATAAAGACCGGATTGTAGGAAACATCGGTGCCGCGCAGATTGAACAGCCAGGCAATGTCATCCAGGGTCGCGATGAAATGCCAATCGGCCCCACGCTCAAGCATGGTCTGACGCACTCGGGCCAGTTTCTCGCCCCGCTCAAGGGTCGCGTATGGCGGCAGATGCTCGAATACGGGATTGGTTGGCAAGGCAGGACGGTCTTTCCACAGCTCATTGAGCAGGTCCATGTCCGTGCGCAACCTGGCGCCACGGGCATACAGCTTGCTGGCAAGACTGCGAGAGGAAGCGACAGCCAGCACGGCACCGTCGACGGCAACCACCGTTTCAGCCCCGGCCTGATCGGCAAGCCACTCCAGAGGACCTTGCTGGCCGGGAAGCAGCTTGACCAGTTCGATACCGCTGCCCGCCAGCTCCTTGGTCGCCTGTTCCCAATAACGACTGTCGGCCCAGACACCGGCGAAATCCTGAGTGATGACCAGCGTTCCCACGGAGCCATGGAAACCGGAAAGCCATTGCCGACCTTGCCAATAGCCAGGCAGATATTCGGAGAGATGGGGATCTGCCGAGGGCACCAGATAGGCATCGATCTGTTCCCTACTCATCAAGGCGCGCGTCTGCGCCAGACGTTCTGCCACTCCTGTGGATTGCGTACTCATTGACTCTCCTGACCCGATTTAATCGCTATATCGGGTCAGATAATGGAGCACCAATCAAGACTGAGCAACCGCCCAGAACGCAGGCTGGATCAATGAGGCACGAATCAACTCCACAGCGCGGTCGATATCCTGCTCGGAGGTGAAACGTCCCAGGCTCAGGCGAATGGTCTGACTCGCCGCCTGCGGGCTGTACCCCAGCGCCAGAAGAACGTGCGAAGGCGTGTTCTTCGCGGAGTTGCAGGCCGAGGTGGATGAGAAAGCCAGGCCGTTGCCAAGGGCAGCGATATTGAGGTCGCTCTTGCCGAAGGTCAGGCTCAGGGTATGTGCAATACGCTGATCAGGGCTGCCGTTGATTCTTACGCCAGGAATATCTGCCAGACGCTCACGCAGACGAAGATTCAGACGCTCGATATGGGCGATTTCCTGCTCCAGCGAATCGGCTGCCAGGGCGAAGGCTGCGCCCATTCCGGCAATCTGGTGAGTCGCGAGGGTTCCGGAACGCAGGCCGCATTCATGGCCGCCGCCATGAATCTGGGCCAGAACCCGCTGCTCGGCACGCGGGCCGACATACAGGGCGCCAATACCTTTGGGACCATAGATCTTGTGCGCCGAAAACGACATCAGGTCCACGGCCAGTTCCGCCAGGTTGATCGCCAGCTTGCCGGCACCCTGGGCCGCATCCACATGAAACAGCGCGCCGTGTGCCCGGACCCGCTCGCCGATTGCGGCGATGTCGCTGACGGTTCCCAGTTCGTTGTTGACCAGCATCAGCGACACCAGAAAGGTGTCGTCACGCAGAGCTGCACTCACAGCGTCGGGAGTGATCAGGCCATCGGCATCTGGGGCAAGGTAGGTCACCTCGTAGCCACCGGCTTCGAGCTGCTGGGCTGTATCGAGGATGGCTTTGTGTTCGATCTGGCTGGTGATGATGTGCCCGCCGGACTTTGCCGTGCGAAGTGCATGCTCCTGTGCCACGCCCTTGAGCGCCAGGTTATTGGACTCCGTTGCGCCGGACGTCCAGATGATCTGTCCGGCCTGGGCACCCACCAGCCCGGCTACCTGCTCGCGTGCGTATTCGACTGTCAGGCGCGCCTGTTGACCATATGAGTGAGAACTGGAAGCGGGATTGCCGAAATTGCCCGTTATCCCCAGACACTTGACCATCACCTGAATCACGCGCTCGTCCACGGGCGTGGTAGCAGCGTAATCGAAATACAGCGCAGAATTTTGCATGTACAGCCCTCTGAATTGCCCAGCCCGGCATCCCGAACTGCTTACATGATCGACATATCCCTTCGATCCGGTTCAAACCCTGAGACCATCCTCAAAGCACGCTACGTTACAGATCACAGCATCACTATTGCATGAAACCACATAGAACCAAAAATTATATATTATTATTTATATATTCACTAAAGGAATAACAGTTCCCCTGCAAACGTGCCGACAGCACCTATGCTCAGCGCTCTGGATTCTCTTGTACAAATTTTACACCTCCTGTTCTGTAAATATGCCCAAAAAATGACACCGCCCTCTTATGAAGCATTCGCTATTTTTTTGACTCCCTTTCAAATCAATGACTTATTTATTTAATGAAACGGTTTATCAAGTATTTAACAGAAAGCTGACGAAATAATTTGACAGATTGGCTGACGCTACCAATATATAGGACTGTCAGCCCCATCCTGGACTGTACGTAAATGCCACAGAGCACAACGCAGGATCGGGTCACGCCGTAGCTTTCTTGTTCTGCCCACGATGTTAGTTGTTTCCACGGAGCCTTGCCCTCGCCCCGCTGGATGTCTGTTGACTCATGAAACCCTTGAAATTACTGAACACGTTCGGTGTGGCGGTAGCTTTGTCTGAAGCAATCGCTCGACTGGAACGGATTCGTTCAATCAGGCTGGCGTGGGTGTCATTTGAATGAATGCAAGTCCGGATCCCGAGGATTCGGGCGGTAGCGTGCCCGGACATCCGGTAAACCCAATAACCAGGCCAGCAGTTTCGCTTTTGGTTTTTCGCCTCCACCTGCCCAAAGGTGTAACTGAAATGCCACTGATACCCGCTCTCGACGCCCAACAGATTCAACACCTGGCCAACGATATAGATGCACAGGGATTCACCACCCTCACGAACATAGTGAGCGACACCGATCTGGAGCAGTTGCGGGCCTTCACCGACAGCCGGGCGTCGAAACATCCGGGCGAATACTTTGCCTACCATGGTGAAAAAAGCCTGGGCGAAAGCCTGCTGGCCAGTCTCTGGTCAGACCCGACATTCAAGCAGCTCATGGCCAGCCTCTACCGGCATGCCGCCCTGCAGGAAAGCCCCAGCGAGCAGATATTTCCTGTCCTGCGCTGCATCCAGGGCTCTCAGGGAGTACGTGAGTCCAACTGTTTTCACTTCGATGCCAGTCTGGTCACCGCATTGATTCCGATCTACATCCCGGTCGATGGCGAAGAATGCGGCGACCTGATGCTGTTCCCCAACGCACGCAAGCTGCGCAGCAACGTGGCGCGCAATGTCGTCGAGAAGGCCCTGTTACAGAACCGCTTCAGCCGCTGGCTGACCTGTGCCGCCATCAATCGTGGCTGGCTCAGGCCGACAGTTCTGAAACTGCAGCCCGGCAATATCTATCTGTTCTGGGGCTATCGCTCCTTGCACGCCAACCAGCCATGCAGTCCTGGTCTGAAACGGGCCACGGCCATCCTGCATTTCGGCGATCCCCACAGCGGCAGCACGCTCACCCGACTGATTCTGGGCATGAATCAGGGCCGGGCGGCACGTGTCAGCGCACAGACCAGTTCCTCACCTCCAGAACCGACCTCTCCCTAGCTCAGGCAAGGAACAGGCCCCCACCGCAACAGAACGATCCGACGAGCGACATGGAGGTTTCGATGATTAACGTAACCAAGACTTACCTTGGTGATATCGACAAGTTCAAGACGTATGTCGAAGGCATCTATGCACGGGGCTGGCTGACCAATCACGGGCCACTGGTAGGCGAACTGGAAAGCCGGCTCAAGGAATACCTGGGGGTCAGGCACATCATCCTGACCAACAATGGCACCCTGGCGCTGCAAGTCGCCTATCGCGCCCTGGGCCTGAGTGGCAGCGCAGTGACCACGCCCTTCAGCTTCGTGGCGACCACCAGCTCCCTGCAATGGGAAGGTATCCGGCCGATCTTCGCGGACATAGACCCCCATACCTGGAACATCTCGCCACAGCTCATCGAAAGCGCGATCACCGAAGACACCAGTGCGATTGTCGGGACCCATGTGTTCGGCAACCCTTGCGCCGTCGACGCCATCGAGCAGATTGCGCGCAAGCACAGGCTCAAGGTGGTCTACGACGGCGCCCATGCATTCGCGGTACGTCATGCCGGTCAGTCAGTGCTCAACCGGGGAGATATCAGCACCCTGAGTTTTCACGCGACCAAGCTGTTCCATACCATCGAAGGCGGCGCGATCATCACCAACGATGACGAACTGGCCAGGCGTGTCTACCTGCTGTGCAACTTCGGGATTGCCGATGTCGACAAGATCGACGGCATTGGCATCAACGCCAAGCTCAATGAATTCTCGGCCGCCATGGGCCTGTGCATTCTGGACAATATCGAGAATATCCTCGAAGAACGTGCCGAAATCGCCCATCGCTACAGCTCGCGTCTGGAAAGTTACCTGGACCTGCAGCAACCCGAGCCCGACAGCGAACTGAACAACAGTTACTTCCCGGTGGCCCTGCAGGACGAGCAGCATCTGCTCAGGGTACGAGCCTCGCTCAACGCCCGCAGTATCAACCCGCGCCGCTACTTCTACCCTTCCCTGGACACCCTCGAATACCTCCAGCCGCAAACGGGACAGACCGTATCACGAGCCTTGAGCGAGCGAGTGCTGTGCCTGCCCATTTACCCTGGCCTGCCCCGTGACGATCAGGACCGGGTCATTCATACCCTGATCGAAGAATGCAGCCTGGGCAGTGCCAGCTATCAAAGCCCCGCCATTGCCCAGGTCCTCTGATGCCCATGTTCAGCAAACGCTCCGTGATCGGTAATACCGCGCTGAATTACGCCGGGCAGGCTTATGTGATGCTGGTGGGCATTGTGATCATGCCGTTCTACCTCGGCCATCTTGGCGCAGAGGCTTACGGTCTGATCGGGTTCTTCACTGTCATGCAGGCCTGGCTGCAATTGCTCGATGCCGGCATGTCCCCCAGCCTGGTACGAGCCGTGGCCCGGCATCAGACCTCGCCAGCCAGTGAAAGGCATCAGGGACGAATCCTGCGCTCGTTCGAGATCCTGTTTCTGCCGATGGCGCTGCTCAGTGCCATCGGGGTCTATGCCGCCAGTTCCTGGATTGCCGTGCAATGGCTCAACGCCCAGGAATTGCAGCCACAGACGCTCGTCAACTGCATCGGCCTGATGGGCGTGGTCATCGCCCTGCGCCTGTATTCGACGCTTTATAAAAGCGGTATCCAGGGGCTCGAACAGCATGCCTGGCTCAATGGGGTCAACATTTTCATCGCAACCCTGCGCTACTTCGGCGGGCTGTGGCTGGTGAGCAGTTTTTCTCAGGATCCGCAGGATTTCTTTGAATTCCAGGCCGCTGTCGCTGCGCTCGAAACCCTGATATTCGCCACTCGGGCCTGGCGGCAGATGCCTGTCGCCCACTGGCTCACGGGCATCGACTGGCAACTGGTCAAACCCATCCTGCCGTTCGCCGCCAGCATCTCGTTGAGCAGCGTGTTGTGGATCGTACTGACTCAGTTCGACAAGGTGCTCCTTTCGGAAATACTGCCGCTGGATCAGTACGGGTATTTCTCTCTGGTCGCGCTGATCACCACCGGCATCATGATGCTGACCAACCCGCTGGTGCAGGCCCTGCTGCCCCGCTTGACGGTATTGGTCGCCGAAGATCGCTATCAGGACATGCAGGCCTTGTTTCTGGCAGCCAACCGTTTTGTCTGCACCTTTCTGTTTCCACTGGCGGCCATTGTCGCCCTGCATGCCGAACCGCTGCTCTACGCCTGGACCGGCGATGAGGCCGCGGCCCGGTGGGGACGTTCGATCCTGTGCTGGTATGCCTTGGGCAGCGCAATCATGGCGGCCAGCGCCTTCCAGTTCTATCTGCAGTACGCCTACGGACAGATGCGGCTGCATCTCTGGTACAGCGTCATCTCTGCCGTGATCACGGTGCCGGTGATGTTTCTGGCGATTCACTACCAGGGTGCCTATGGCTCGGCCCTGGCGTTCTTTTCCCTGCGGGCGGTGTCGTTCGCGATCTGGCCGATGATCGTGCATCAACGCCTGGCACCGGGGATTCACGGGCAATGGCTGCGCGACACCCTGCGAATCAGTGCCATGACTGCCGTCGGGCTGGTCTGCAGCGAGCCGGTGTTTCGCATGATCGCGCAACAACAGAGCCGCACGACCGTGCTGCTGGGCCTCGCCGCCAGTGGCTTCATCACCCTGGCGCTGGTGGCCGCAAGCTACAAACCCCTGGCGATGAAGATCTACGTCCTGTTCAGCAAACCGAGTACATGAGCCATGGATGCCACCGTGAAAAACAAGCGCCCTGACAACGCCGAACCGCTATTGAGCATCGTCTGCCCGGCCTACAACCAGGAGGGGTTCATCACCCAGACGCTGGATGGCTTTCTGTCACAGCAGACCAGCTTCAACTTCGAAATCCTGATCCATGACGATGCCTCCACCGACGGCACTGCTCAGATCATTGCGCAATACGCCAAGCGCCATCCGACGATCATCCGCCCCTTTTATCAGGAGGAGAATCAGTATCGCCAGGGCAAGCCCTGTGTCCCGGAACTGTTCGCCAAGGCCCGCGGCCGCTACATCGCCTATTGCGAGGCCGACGACTACTGGACCGACCCGCGCAAGCTGCAGTTGCAAGTGGACTTTCTGGAAAGCCATCCCGATTACGTCATCACCTATCACGACGCTATTGCCTTCGACGAGCACGGCCAATATGGCGTCCAGCTACAGGGCAAGCTGCGCGCCGACGCCACGGCCCTGGAACTGCAGATGGCGCGGCCTCTTTCCACACTCACGGTCTGCTTTCGCAACGTGTTCTCCAGCATGCCGCCCGAGCTGAAGCCACCTATCGCACCTCTCAACGACCTGTGCTGGTGGTCGTTGCTGGGGGCCTTCGGCAAGGGCAAGTTCATTGCCGAGATCAAACCCGCTGCTTACCGGTTACATCCCGGCGGGATCTTCTCCATGCGCAGCAACAAGCGAAAGATCCACATGAGCCTGCTGACCTTTTCAAGCCTGGCCAA
Organism: Pseudomonas lijiangensis; assembly: GCF_018968705.1. NCBI lineage: Bacteria > Pseudomonadati > Pseudomonadota > Gammaproteobacteria > Pseudomonadales > Pseudomonadaceae > Pseudomonas > Pseudomonas lijiangensis. Next base: position 1,981,267 of record NZ_CP076668.1, on the reverse strand, counting down.
TTACTACAACCGGCTGGGCAATCAGCAGCTGTATGAGCACTTCCTGATGCAGGTGGTCAGCCTGTCGCTGGCGGCGCTGGTGCCGCGCAACAAGTTTCAGGCGCTGCTGATGGTGGCGCGCAACGTCATCGTCAACCTCGGCAAGAGGCTGATCCCGTCAAACGGCAGGCACCATGTTCAGTAATGTGCTGGTGGTCTGCGTCGGCAATATCTGCCGCAGCCCCATGGCCGAAGCCCTGCTGCGCCATCGCCTGTCGTCATCCGCGGTGCATATCCATTCGGCAGGGATCGGCACGATGCCGGGCTCGTCCATCGACCCACTGGCAAAAACCGTATTGCAGATTCATGGCGTCCCGACACGCCGCCATGAAGCGCGTCAGGTGAACCGGCAACTGCTGCGTCAGGCAGATCTGATCCTGCTGATGGAGCAGCCGCACATTCTCAACATTCTGAAACTGGCGCCGGAAGTCCGTGGCAAGACGTTTCTGATCGGCAAGTGGCAACACCAGCAGGAAATAGCCGACCCCTACCGGGGGCCCCAGTCAGCCTTTGAAAAGACCTATGAGCATCTTTCGCGATGCGTTGACGACTGGCTTCCTTATCTTCAGTCAGGAGAAACAAGATAAATGACCGTCATGAACCGTTCTTCTCTGGATTACTACCAGGACACCCGGGTCGATTTGGCAACTATCTTGCGCATGCTGTTCGACCACAAGGGTCTGATCATCTGGATCGTCAGCCTGTTCTTCATGGTCGGCCTGGCCTACGCGATTCTTGCCACACCGATTTTCCAGGCCAATGCCATGATCCAGATCGAGCCCAAGAAAGTGGGGATCGAAGGCACTCCCGAGGTCAGCAACAAACCCATGTCGGTTTCCCAGGCCATGACCGAGATCGAACTGATCAAGTCACGGGCCTTGCTGGGCAAGGTCGTCGACGACCTGAAGCTCAACATCATCCAGAAGCCCAACGTTCTGCCGGTCATTGGCCCTTACCTGTATCGCACCTTCAAACCGGAATACGAAGGTGCCCTGGCCGAGCCGATGTTCGGGCTGGAGCAATACGCCTGGGGCGGCGAGAAGATCGATATCTTCCAACTGGAGGTCCCTGAAGACCTTCTGGGGGAAGACCTGACACTGATTGCAGGCAAGCCCGGCACCTTTGCGCTTTATGACAAGGATCATGCCCTGTTGCTCAGCGGCGCCACCCACCGCACCGTCGAGGGTCGCGGTGTGAAGATCCAGGTCGCGGATATTCAGGCCCGTCCCGGTACCGAATTCACGGTCTCCCGGCTGCGCACCCTGAGCGCGGCACTGATTTACCAGAAACGCCTGAAGATCACCGAGGCCGGCAAGGACTCGGGAATCATCTACCTGTCCATCGAGGATCAGGACGCGAAACAGGCCAACGAGATACTCAACGAAATCAGCCGTCTGTATGTCCGCCAGAACGTCGAACGCAGTTCTGCCGAAGCCGCGCAGCGCCTGGAGTTCCTGCGTTCGCAATTGCCGATGGTGCGCAAGCAGCTGGAAGAATCGGAAGTGGCCCTGAACAACTTCCAGACCAGCGCCAAGTCGGTGGACCTGAGCATCGAAACCAAAGGTGTGCTCGATCAGGTGGTCAAGCTCGACTCCATGCTCTCGGAACTCAAGCTCAAGCGCGTCGAGCTGGAACGGCTCTACACCCGCGAACACCCGACCTACCGCAGCCTGATGAACCAGATGACCCAACTGGAGCAACAGAAGCAGGGCCTGCTGAAAAAGATCGAAGCCTTGCCCCTTACCCAACAGGAATTGCTGCGCCTGACCCGTGACATGCAGGTCACCAGCCAGACCTACACCCTGATGCTCAACAAGAGCCAGGAACAGGACATTCTGCGGGCCGGAAGCATCGGTAACGTGCGGGTGATCGACAACGCCGATACCAACGTCGAAAGACCGGTCAAGCCGATGAAAACCCTGATCGTGCTGATCGCCACCCTGCTCGGCGCACTGGTGGCCGTTTCCATCATCTTTGTACGCCAGGCGTTCTATCGTGGCGTGGAAAGTGCCGAGTTCATCGAAAACATCGGCATGCCGGTCTACGCCTCTCTCCCCTACTCCCGCCAGCAGGAACGTCTGGAGAAGAATCTGCAAAGCCGTGTCGCCAGCAAGGATTCGAAGCTGCTGAGCATCGCCGCGCCGACCGAGCTGGCCATAGAATCCCTGCGCAGCCTGCGTACCAGCCTGCACTTCGCCATGCTAGAAGCCCGCAATAACGTGCTGATGATTTCAAGCCCGTCTCCCGGCGTCGGCAAGTCGTTCGTCTCCAGCAACCTGGCGGCCATCATCGCCCAGACCGGCAAGCGGGTGCTGCTGATCGACGCCGACATGCGCAAGGGTTATCTGCACCGGGTACTGGGGCTGCAACCCAAGCACGGACTGTCCGACACCCTGGCCGCGCGCCTGCACTGCACCGAAGTCATCAACCACACGCAGATTCGTCATCTGGATTTCATTTCATGCGGTTTCGCAGCGCCCAACCCTTCAGAACTCTTGATGCATGACAACTTCAACAAAATGCTCAACGAGCTTTCACCGCTCTACGACCTGATCCTGATCGACACTCCGCCCATCCTTGCCGTGACCGATGCGACCCTGGTGGGTCGTCAGGCGGGCACCTGTCTGCTGGTGGCCCGTTTCGGCGTGACCACCATCAAGGAAATCGAAGCCTGCAAGCGCCGGCTCGGGCAGAACGGAATTCTGATCAAGGGCGCCATTTTCAATGCCGTGGTGCGCAAGGCATCGAGCTCCGATTACGACTGTGCTGCCTATGGATACAGCTACAACCCGGTTCACAAATGAAATAACCCAAGCCCCGACGCACCAATCACGCCATCCACTTAAAGGAGTTACACATGGCCAGGACCATAGCAATGATGCAGCCCTACCTGTTCCCTTATCTGGGTTACTTTCAGCTCATCGCTGCCGCAGATGTCTTCGTCCTGGGTGACGATCTGCAATATATCCGTGCAGGCTGGGTCAACCGCAACCGGATCCTGTGCAACGGCGAAGCCCGGCTGATCAGCTTCCCGTTGAAAAAGGACCACTTCGCCCTGCCGATCATGCAGCGTCATCTGGTGGACAACTTCAACGAGGAAGCCAGTCGCCTCATCAACCTGATCACCCAGAGCTATCGCAAGGCACCTTATTTTGCTCAGGTGATGCCATTGATCGAGCGCCTGATTCGTTTCCCGCAACAGAACCTTGCGCTGTACGCCGAACACTCCATCCGCGAGTTGTGTTCATACCTGCAGATCATCACGCCGATCCTGCGCGGCTCCGATCTGAAGCTTGCGCCATGCACCGACAAGCAGGACCGGGTCATCAAGATTGCGCACGCCTTCTCGGCGACCACCGTGCTCAATCCCATCGGTGGCATGGAGTTGTACGACCGCGATCATTTCGCCCACAACGGCCTGCTGCTGCATTTTTTCAAGATGGACCCGATTGTCTATTCGCAGTCAGCTCACCCTTTCGTGGCCAATCTGTCGATCATCGATGTGCTGATGTTCAATAGCCTGGAGCGCGTTCAGGAGCTGCTAACCCGTTACAGCGACAATGAAAGTGTTGCCGCCAACGACGCTTATATCCAGATCGGGACGGAAGCGGTTTCGCCTCTCTCTCCACAGCTTGCAGCGGAGTGAGACCATGTCAGATGCCCATGACAACGCCCGCTGGTACCTGATCCAGACCAAACCCCGACAGGAAGGCCGGGCCCAGGAGCACTTGCAACGCCAGCATTTCGAGTGCTACCGGCCGCTGACGGTCAGTGACAATAGAAAGCGCGTCGGCAAGACCGAAGAGGAGTTGTTTCCGGGTTACCTGTTCATTCGCATGCATCAAGTGCATGACAACTGGTATCCGATTCGCTCGACCCGTGGTGTAGCGCGCATCGTGACGTTCGGTGGCCATCCGGTGCCGGTCCAGGATCATCTGATCGAACAGATACGCCAGCGCCTGCTGGTGCCCAAACCCAGGGCGATGTATGCCCAGGGTGAATCGGTGCGGGTGACTGCGGGTGGTTTCTGCGATGTCGAAGCGATTTTCCTGGCAGTCGACGGGACCGAGCGTGCAGTGATCCTGCTCAATCTGCTGCAGCGCCAGCAGAAAGTGGTAATCCCCCTCAGCAGCCTGTCGCCGATGCAGGCCAGGGCCTGAATCCAACCAGTGCGCAGGAGCGGATTTATCCGCGAAAGCTTGTTCGCGAATGAATGCACAGAGTCAAGGCCAATAAACCTCTTTGTGGGAGGCAGCTTGCTGGCGACTTCAGCGTACGACGCAGAATATCTGCCAGTTTCAGGCCTTTTTCGCCAGCAAGCTGCCTCCCACAAGTTTTGTTTGTGCCTTAGCCAATCAGCATTACTACAGAACCTCCATTCTGGAACCTCACCATGATCAACCGAACCACGCTGGTGACGCTCACCTATGGTGATCGTTTCAAATACCTGCACACACTCGTCAGCCGCTCGCTGGAAAGTCCGCAGATAGAACGCGTCATCATTGTCAGCAACGCTTCAGTGGCGCCTCTGGAATCCCTGAGCAACAAATGGCCCGGCCAGGTGCAGGTGATCTATCTGCCCGACAATACCGGCTCGGCCAATGGTTATGCGGTGGGTATCCAGGCGGCACTGGATGCCGGGGCCGAGTACATCTGGCTGATGGACGATGACAACGCGCCGACCATCAATGCCATTTCGATCCTGCATAAATACCTGCATCAGCGCGAACAGATCGATGGCAAGGACAAGGCTGCCGTTCTGGGCTTTCGTCCGACTCATCAGGCCGACATTGCTTCAGGCGTACCACAGCGTTTCGCCATCCAGCGGCGCTCGAGCTTTTTCGGGTTTCATATCGCGCAACTGCCCTACAAGATCTGGAGACGCCTGCCCTGGGGACGGCCTCAAGCCTTGCAGGGCGCGCCGCACATGGTGCAATTGCCCTTTGCTACCTACGGCGGCCTGCTGGCTCATCGCAGTCTTTATCAGAAAATCGGACTGCCGCTGGATGCCTTGAAGCTGTATGCCGACGACAGCGAATACACCTGGCGTATCACGGCCGGTGGCGGGCGGATTTTTCTGGTGCCCGAAGCCTTGCTCGATGACCTGGAAGACTCCTGGAACATCAAGGCCCGCAGCAGCAATGTCTATGAAAACTACCTGCTGGGCGGATCGGACCTGCGCGCCTATTACGGTGCCCGCAACCAGGCCTGGTTCGACAAGAATGTCTGGGCCTCGTCATCGATGCTCTACCGGCTCAACCGCGGGATATTTTTCTGCCTGCTGAGGGTGATTGCCCGACGCTGCGATGCCGAACAACGCCTGAACCTGATCGAAGCAGCCATACGAGACGGAGAAGCCGGCGTGCTGGGTTTGAACAGGACGTATCCACTATGAAAATCCTGTTCATCAGCAGCCTTTATGCACCCGATATCGGCGGCGGGGCCGAGATCATTCTGCAACGCATGGCTGAAGGCTTGCAGCAGCGCGGTCATGGCGTGACGGTACTGTGCACCACTGCCAGGGCCGGATTGCACATGGACGCGGTCAACCAGATCAAGGTCTATCGTGCCGGTCTGCACAACACGTACTGGCATTTCACGGCACAGCGCCCGGGACGTCTGGCAAGGCTTGGCTGGCACCTGCGCGATCGCTATAACCCTGGCATGCGCGACCATGTAAAGCGCGTCCTGTCACTGGAGCAGCCCGATCTGGTGATGTGCCACAACCTCACCGGCTGGTCGGTTTCGGCCTGGGATGAAATCAGCCAGGCCAGCATTCCGGTCGTGCAGGTCCTGCATGACATGTACCTGCTTTGCCCCAGCAGCACCATGTTCAAAAAGGGTCATAGCTGCCGGAAACAGTGCGGGCTGTGCACACGGTTTCGCACCGGTCACGACGAACGCTCTTCGCAAGTGGACGCCGTGGTAGGTGTCAGCCGTTTTCTACTCAACAGCCTGCAGGAAAAGGGTTATTTCAAGGGTTCGAAAAGCTACGTTGTCTATAACGCCAGCCCATGTCCGGCCCATGATTCTCAAGTTCGTACAACCGAGCCCGATGCGCCTCTGCGCTTCGGCTATATAGGCACCTTGTCGGACCCCAAGGGCGTCGGCTGGCTGATCGATCAGTTCCAGCATCTGCCGTTCAACGCCACCCTGCAGATCGCCGGGCGCGGGCAGATCAATGATGAACAGCGATTCAAGGCAATGGCCACTTCATCCAACATCAGCTTTGTCGGTTATCAGAACCCTGAGGCGTTCTATCGCCAGATCGATGTCGCCATCGTGCCCTCCATGTGGAACGAGCCGTTCGGCATGGTTGCGGTAGAAGCCTGCGCCCATTCGCGCCCGGTCATCGCCAGCCGTATGGGCGGCCTGACCGAGATCATCAAGGATCAACTCAATGGCCTGCTTTGCAGCCCCGACGACCAGGACTCGCTGGGGCTGGCCATGCTCAAGCTGCATCAGCAACCCAGACTGCTGGCACGTCTTGGCGCTCAGGCTCGTCGCAGTGTCGCTGACTTTCTGAGCCTGGAGCTGATGCTGGACCAGTACGAAAACATTCTGATCCAGACCTTGCAGGACAGGATCGCATTGCCCCGGCTGCATTCCCTGCCCGATACCGCGTAGTGACATCCATCGGCCCGTGCCCCACTGAGCAAGCGCTCCGGACCGTGCCTCTTCATTGAGACAACCCATGTCAAAAACACCTGCATCCTGTTGGCGAAAACTGTTGATGTTTTTTCTGCCGTGGCTGCTTTCGATCCGTATCGCACAGGGAGAAGAGCCCTTCATCATCGGCGTCGATACCCAGTTGATGAACGACAATGGCACTTCGGCCAAGGTCTTGAGGCTGCTGGAAGAAGCAGGCGTCACTTCGGTTCGCGACGATGCCTACTGGACCACCGTCGAACCCCGGCGCGGCCTGATGCGTATTGATCCTGCCTGGCGAGAATACTTGAGCAAGGCTCAGGAACACCGCTTGCGTCCTTTGCTGGTGCTCGGCTACGGCAACCCGTATTACGAAAACTACGCAAAACCCCGCCATCCCCCGGTCAGCCTGGCATTCGGCAACTACGTCAGCTTCGTCAGCCGGGAACTGGCCGACAGCGTCGACCTCTACGAGATCTGGAATGAGTGGGACCGGGACAACCCCGTCGATGCATGGGCCACCAAGGACTACAACAACCTGATCGAGGAAAGCGTCGCCCACATCCGTAAACAGAAGCAGCCGGTGACCATACTGGCGGGCGCCGTGACCAGCCTGGGCATGGACCTGGGGTTTGCCGACAGGCTGATCCAGAACGGCGTCCTGAACCAGGTCGATGGCTTGTCACTGCATCCTTATGTGCATTGCCGTCATGAAGAACGCCACACACCCGAACGCTGGATCGCCTGGTTGCGCTGGATCGACGCCGACCTGCGAACCCTGGCCGCCCGCCCGGTGCCTTTGTATCTGACAGAAATGGGCTGGCCCACCAATACGGGCAAATGCGGCATCAGCGAACAGACCCAGGCGGCCTTCCTGGCCCGCAGTTTTTTCCTGGCCCAGACCGTGCCGGACATCAAGGGCCTGTGGTGGTACGGCCTGATCGACAGCGGTCGGGACAGCAATGACCCGCAGCAGAACTTCGGTCTGCTCAAGTACGACCTGAGCCTGAAACCGGCCTACCTGACGCTCAAGGCCATCAGCAGCACGATTCTCGAATACCGCTATGACGCTGAAAAAAGCCGCGAGCTGGACAGCATTTATCTGCTGCGATTCGCCAAAGGCGCAGAACAGATACTGGTGGCCTGGACCACCGGCGTACCGAGGCTGACTCATGTGGAGGCCAGCAGCATGCAGAACGGAACAGTACGCATCATCGACAGTGGCCAGCCCGAACGAGGTCAGTTCGACACCGATATCCCCTGGAACTGCAATGACGCGCGCTGCTCGGCACAGGTTCCGATCAATGAGTTTCCAAAAATAATCAGTCTGGGCACAAGACCAGCGCTATTCGCTCACGACGCACACTGAAGCGACATGTCGATCAGTTAAAGCGATAAATCACCTTGTGGGAGACAGCTTGCTGGCGACTTCTTCAGCCTCAGCATATCTGCCGGTTTTCAGGCCTTTTTCGCCAGCAAGCTGCCTCCTACAGGTTTTGTTTGTACCTCAACTGATCAGCGTCAGTGCGTCAAGCGAACACACACCACCCACTACCTTGCAGGATGCACTTAATGATCTTTATCAATGCCCGGTTTCTTACCCAGGAAATAGGCGGGGTCCAGCGCTTCGCAGAGCAGTTATGCCTTGCACTCAAGGAGATACGCAACGACCTGGTTTTTGTCGCGCCCCACGGGATCAAGCGCCATGAAAGCGCCAGGGCGCTGGAGGTGCGCTGCATCGGACGCAATAGCGGTCACCTGTGGGAACAAATCGACCTGCCACTGTACCTGCGTCGCCAGGGCAGCCCGCTGCTGCTGTCGACCTGCAGCACCGGCCCGGTTTTTTACAGCAATCAGATTGCGACCCATCACGACATTACCTATGCACGCTTCCCGCAGAGTTACACACGAACCTTCAGGACCGTTTACCGGATCATCACGCCGCTCCTGCTCTCGCGGATCAAAACGCTTGTGACCAGCAGCAGTTTTTCCAGAGGCGAGATTTCCCGGTTCTACGGTTTCCCGGAAAAAAAGGTTCTGGTTCTGCCCGCCGCCGTCAGCGACGCCTTCATGCCTCAGCCTCCTGCGCAAGATAGCGGGAAATACCTGCTGGCCGTGTCATCCCCAAGCGCGCACAAAAACTTCCACCGGATGATCCAGGCTTTCATGAGCCTGCGCGGGCATGAAGATGTCCAGTTGCACATCGTCGGCGGCGCCCACGGGGTCTTTGCAGACCCGGACCTGCAACGCCTGGCCTGCCGGGACCCGCGGATACGCTTTCTGGGACGCCTCAGCGATGCCGAGCTGATCAGGCAGTACCAGGGCGCCACGGCCTTCGTGTTCCCTTCACTGTACGAAGGCTTCGGCATTCCGCCACTGGAAGCCCAGGCCTGCGGTTGCCCGGTGCTGGCGGCCAATGCGGCCTCTATCCCCGAAGTGCTGCAATCCAGCGCCCTGTATTTCGACCCTCTGGATGTCAGCCACATGGCTGCAGCCATGCAGCGGGTGCTGATCGATGAACCGTTGCGCAAGGCATTGCGCACGCACGGCCTGAACAACGTGACGCGCTTTTCCTGGGAAAGCTCGGCCATACGCCTGTCACAACGCATCGATGCCCTTCTGGGCTCATCACCTCAACACGCTGCCAATACCCGCCCCGTGCCGGAAACCCCTTCGGGGAAAAACTGAATCTCAACAGAACGGCCACGCCAAGACGCGATCAGCCTGCGCCTGAAGTAGAGCGAGCTACAGAGCAAGGAATCTCCATGAGAATTGCTATCGTCCACGACTGGCTGGTGACCTATGCCGGTGCCGAGCGCGTGCTGGCTTCACTGATCAATATCTGGCCCGAAGCGGATCTGTTTGCGGTCATCGACTTTCTCAGCGACGAAGATCGCGCCCATCTGGGTGGCAAGGTCGCCACGACCACCTTTATCCAGAACCTGCCGGGCGCCAGAACCCGCTATCAGCGCTACCTGCCGTTGATGCCACTGGCCATCGAGCAACTGGATCTGTCCGGCTACGACCTGGTCATCAGCAGCAGCCATGCCGTGGCCAAGGGCGTGCTCACCGGCCCTGACCAGTTGCATGTCAGCTATGTCCACTCGCCTATTCGCTATGCCTGGGACCTGCAGCATCAATACCTGCGCGAGTCGGGCCTGGACAAGGGCCTCAAGGGCAAGCTGGCGCGGCTGGTGCTGCATTACATGCGCCTGTGGGATCAGCGCACCTCCACCGGCGTCGATGATTTCATCGCCAACTCGCGCTTCATTGGCGCGAGGATCTGCAAGGCTTACCGCCGTGAATCCACGGTGATCTACCCGCCGGTGGACACCCAGAACTTCACCTTCCAGGAAGGTCCCCGGCAGAACTATTACTTCACCGCCTCACGCATGGTGCCTTACAAGCGCCTGCCGATGATCATCGAAGCCTTTGCCGCCATGCCGGACAAGCAACTGGTGGTGGTGGGCGATGGCCCGGACATGGCCAAGGCCCAGGCCATTGCCAGCAAGGCACCCAACGTTCGGCTGCTGGGTTTTCAGTCGGCAGCGGTGCTGCTTGAACACATGCGCGCCGCCAGGGCTTTCGTGTTCGCGGCAGAAGAGGATTTCGGAATCAGCCCGGTGGAAGCCCAGGCCTGCGGCACGCCGGTGATTGCCTTCGGCAAGGGAGGCGTGCTGGAAACCGTTCACGGGCTGGATCACCCACAGCCCACCGGCGTGTTCTACAGGCAGCAGAACGTGGCTTCGCTGATCGCGGCCATCAGTGAGTTCGAATCCGCGCAATCGCTCATCAGTGCCCAGGCCTGCCGGGCCAATGCCGAACGGTTTTCGGTGCGGCGCTTCGAGCAGGAAATCCGCTCCTTCGTCGAGAGCCGCATGAGCGCCACGCACCTGACCCACCTGCCGACCCGGCTCTGGCTGAATCCAGACAGCCCGAGCCGGATCAACAACGAAGTGTCGTCCCGAGTCGTTCCAACCGAATCCGTTTGAGCGAGCCCCTGAATGCGCACCCCAGTCCGCGGCATCCTGCACGCCCATCAATCAGCCTTGTCAGTGGCCCATCGCCTGCTGGACCTGACCATCATTGTGCTGATCGGCTATTGGCAGAGTCAGCACCAACCGGCAGCCAGCACCGCCGAAATCTGGTTCCAGATCATTCTTGCCGTACTGGTTTTCCATTGGCTGAGCGAATTCCATCAGCTCTATGGCTCATGGCGTGGCGAACGCATCCTGCGCGAGCTGGCCAAGGTCTTCAATTACTGGGCCCTGACCTTCGTCATTCTGCTGTCAGTGGACTACCTGCTGTTCAGCAGCTTGCGGATGCCCGATAACAGCCACATGACCTGGTTCGCGCTGGTACTGGCAGCCCTGTGTGGCTATCGGCTGCTGATTCGCCGGATCCTGCATGGTTTGCGGCGTCACGGTTTCAATACAAGGCGGGTCGCGATTGTCGGCACCGGCCAGGTCGGTGCCCGGCTGGCGCAGTCCATTTCCAGCGCGCCGTGGATGGGCCTGAATCTGCTGGGCTTCTACGACTCGCAACCCATGCAGATGGAGCTCAACAGCAACGGTCATCATGTGCCGGTGCTGGGCAATCTCGAACAACTGATCGACGACGCCCGGGCAGGCAAGGTCGACAAGGTCTACATCACCCTGGCATTCAGCGGCGAACCCTACCTGCGTGAACTGATCACGGGGCTCAGTGACACCACGGCGTCGGTGTACCTGATCCCGGACATTTTCATGTTCGAGCTGCTGCATGCCCGCAGCGAAAGCATCAATGGCCTGGCCAGTATCAGCATTTTCGACTCACCCATGGATGGCGCCTGGAGCCTGGTCAAACGGGCCGAGGACATTGTGCTGTCAGTCCTGATTCTGTTGCTGATCGCCTTGCCCATGCTGCTGATCGCCCTTGCAATCAAGCTGACGTCACAAGGCCCGGTGCTGTTTCGCCAGCGACGTTACGGCCTGGACGGACGACCGATCATGGTCTGGAAATTCCGCAGCATGAATGTTCAGGAAAACGGCTCCGAGGTACGTCAGGCAACGCGCAACGATACGCGCATCACGCCGCTGGGGGCTTTTCTGCGCCGGACATCCCTGGATGAACTGCCGCAGTTTCTCAATGTGCTGCGCGGCGACATGTCCATCGTCGGCCCGCGCCCCCATGCCGTGGCGCACAACGAGCAATACCGCAAACAGGTCAGCGGCTACATGTTGCGGCACAAGGTCAAGCCGGGGATCACAGGCTGGGCACAGATCAATGGCTGGCGTGGCGAAACCGACACGCTGGACAAGATGCAGAAGCGTGTCGAGTTCGACCTTGAATACATCGAGCACTGGTCAGTCTGGCTGGATCTCAAAATCATCCTGTTGACCCTGTTCAAAGGCTTTCTCAACAAGAACGCCTTCTGACTGACTCGACAGTCCTCACCCCAAACGAAACACAGGATTCCGGGCACCCGACGCCGGAGGGAGGTATGTGCGCGCACAAGACATCAAGCCGCAGCGACATGTGGAACAGGGAAGCAATGAAATCATCGTGGTGCCTGACGCACCGTCAGCAAGGAACTCTCATATGAATAGAAACCTGGTTGTTATGATGCTCTGCGGTCTGATACTGCAGGGATGTGTGTTTGCCCCCGGCCAGCACATGACTTCAGAGGACGTCACGGCTGATGATCCGGATGGTCCCAAGGCTCAATTGGTCAACATCACTCCCCAGAGCCTGCAACAACAGCAACAACGCATCGCTTCCAATGCGGTGGCTCTGCCCCCTGAGCTGCTGAATTACAAAACCCCTGAATATACGGTCGGCCCGGGCGACACTCTGCTGGTCACGGTCTTCGAGCATCCCGAACTGACGGCACCGGGCTCACAGGACCAACTGGACGCCAACACGCGGGAAGTGCTGAGCGACGGCACGCTGTTCTTCCCCTATGTCGGCCGGATCAGGGCTGGGGGCAAGACAGTCAGCCAGATTCGCGAACAACTGCGCATGGGGCTGGCACCGCAATACACCGAGGTCAAGGTGGACGTGAAAGTGCTGCGCTACAACAGCCAGCGCGTCCTGCTATCGGGTTCATTCAAGACCCCCGGCCCGCAATCGATCACCAATATTCCCTTGAGCCTGGTGCAGGCCGTCAGCACCGCCGGTATCGATCTGACCGATGCCAACCTTGCGGGACTGAGCCTCAGGCGAGACGGTCGGGACTACCTGATCGATATCGACTCGCTCAACCGGCAGGGCTCGCAACTGAGCAAGATATTCCTCAAGGATGGCGACTACCTGCACCTCAACAGCAACTCCAAGAACAAGATCTACGTGTTGGGCGAAGTGCGTAACCCGCAGGTCATTTCCTTCGGCACCACCAGCGTGACGTTGCTCGAAGCCCTCGGCAGCTCCGGTGGCCTGAGCCCGGAAAGTGCCGATGGCGACGCGGTGTATGTGATTCGTGGTGCAGAGAACCAGGCCAATGCGGCGTCCACGGTCTATCACCTCAATGCCAAAAAACCTACCGCCTACCTGCTGGCCGGCCAGTTTGAACTGCGGGCTCAGGACGTGGTGTTCGTGGGACCTGCCAACATCACGCGATGGAGCCGGTTCATCAGTCAATTGCTCGGCTCGGCCAGCGTGGTCCAGACAGGCGCAGCCTTCACCAACTGAACCCGCCACAAAACATCCCTGCACTGACCGGTGCGGGGATTTTTTTGCCCGCCGAAAGTGTCTGCCCAGCAACAGTGGATCAGCACTTGCCTGCCGATTCAGCACCAGGCATTTGCAGTCCCAGACTCGACTTTAAAATAAAGCCTTTATTTTCAATAGCTTGTGAAAAATACGAGGCTGGCACACATGCTGCTTTGCAGGTTTACGCTTATCGCAAGGAATTCAGCATGTTGGTCGTTTCGCTTTCAGGCAGCCCCTCCCCCAAATCCCGCTCCGGCGTTGTTCTGGCCCATGCCAGTCGCTGGCTGGAAAACCAGGGCGTCAATGTCACGACGCTGCGCATTCGTGACTTCAAGGCCGAAGACCTGCTCTTCGCCCAGTTCGACAGCCCTCAGGTCCAGGACTTCATCGAAGCCGTCCGCCAGGCCGACGGCCTGCTGATCGGCACGCCGGTCTACAAGGCTTCGTTCTCCGGCGCCCTCAAAACTCTGCTGGACCTGCTTCCCGAGCGCGCCCTGCTCGGCAAAGTGGTGCTGCCATTGGCCACCGGCGGCAGCATCGCCCATATGCTGGCCGTGGATTACGCCCTCAAACCGGTGCTTTCTGCGCTGAAATCACAGGAAGTGCTGCACGGTATCTTCGCCATCGATACCCAGATCAGTTACAGCGATAACGAACTGGGCGGTGAGCTGGATGAAATTCTCACCGAACGCCTGCGTGAAGGGCTGGAACATTTCCTGCTGGGGTTGCAGCATCGGCTTCAGGCGCGCAGAAAACAGCAAGGCGGGCATTTGCAATTGGCGTTGTAAGGTCCCTCTTCGCGAATGAATTCGCTCCTACACACATAAAACCTGTGGGAGCGAATTCATTCGCGAACAACTCCAGACAATGACTTTTTCAAGTCTCCCACAAAAAACTAGTGCTCAAGCACCAGCGGATACAGCGACACCACCAGCAAAACCGCCATCACGCCATTGAAGATCCGCAGCTTCAGAGGGTCGCGCAAGACGTTGCGCAGCAAACTGCCGAACCCGGCCCAGATGCAGACGCACGGCAAGCCGATCAGGGCGAATACCGACGCGATGACCAGCACATTGATGAAATACCCTTCCACCGGCGTGTAGGTGCTGATCGCGCCAATCGCCATCACCCAGGCCTTGGGATTGACCCACTGGAACAACGCCGCCGGGAGAAAGCCCAAGGGGTCGCCGCGCTGCTCCGTGGAATCTGAAGCTGGACCCGAAGTGGCGATTTTCCAGGCCAGATACAGCAAATAGGCCGCGCCCACATAACGCAGAATGGTGTAGAGCACAGGCCAGGTCTTGAACAGACCGCCCAGGCCAAAGCCCACCGACAATATCAGCACGAAAAAGCCGATACTGATCCCCGCCATATGCGGGAGGGTACGTTGGAAACCGAAGTTCACCCCCGATGCCAGCAGCATCGTATTGTTGGGGCCTGGTGTCACGGAGGCGACAAACGCAAACAATGCGAAAGCCAGCAGCAGATCGAAAGAGAGGAACATCGCACTGTCCAGAAGAGGGTAAGTCAGGCGCTCACCCTAGCGGAGCATCACCTGCAAACACACGGACAGTGGGGGAAACTTTTACCGGTACAGTTTTATAAAAAATCGTTTTTTGTAAAATTGTTAAGCCGCTTTCAGCCGCGACCGCCTTCCAGCAAGGTTCCACGATCAACGCTCACTTCACCGGTTTTATCAAACTCGCGAACCTGTTGAATGGACGGATCAGCCATCAGTTGCGCCTTGCGCGCCTGATACTCGTCGAACGACAGACCGCGGCGGTTCAGGTCTTCCAGTGCCAGTTGATGAGTTTCCTCGGCGGTATAGGGACGCAACTCGACCGAGTGATGAGTGGAGCAGCCGCCCAGCAGCACAGCGCTGAAGAACACGACAAGACCAAGAGCAAAAATATGATTCATGGGAGCCTCCAGACTGACTCGCTTTGGGAAATGAACAAAGGTTAATCCCCGGCTCCCTCAGGCAGAAATCATCCGTCGTGATAGTGGCTATCGACTTTTTCGGCGTGCTGGATCAATACCTCGCGCAGCGCATGGGCCGCTGCAGAGAGTTTGTGATCGGCCAGCATCATCAGGCCAATGCGCCTTTCGATACGCGGCTCGACCAGAGCAATGCAGCGGGCACCCAGTTCCTGCATCTGCTGGATGCATAACGCAGGTACTGCACTGACGCCCAGGCCATTGGCGACCATGCGGCCGATGGTGGACAACTGATGGCTCTCGAACGCCACCGAAAGCTTGCCGTGTTGCGTTGCAATCGCCTCCTCCAACAGCAGGCGCACGGCCGACGGGCGTTGCAGTGCGATGAAATCCTCGCGCAACAGCTCGTGCCAGGTCAGTTGCTTGCGCCGGGCCAGTGGCGAATCCGCTGCGACCACGGCGACAAAACGGTCCATGTAAAACGGCGTGAAGACCAGCGAATTGCTCGATTCGGGCTCGAAACCGATCCCCAGTTCGACCCGGCGATGGCGCACCATTTCCACCACCTGCTCGTTGATCACGTCATGCACCGCCACGTTGACCCGTGGGTAAAGCCCGCGAAAGACCTTCAATGCGCCCGGCAACAGATTGCCTGCAAACGAAGGCATCGCCGCCACCGACACTTTGCCCATCTGCAGCGTGAAGCGCTGGCGCAGCAGTTCTTCGGTGTTGTCCCAGTCGGCCAGCAGCTGGCGCGCCAGTGGCAACAGGATTTCGCCTTCCGGAGTCAGGCTGACCGTGCGCGTGGTGCGCGTGAGCAACTGTCCGCCGAGGTCATCCTCCAGGCTCTTGATGGTCAGGCTCAGGGCCGGCTGCGACAGATGCAGTCGCTCGCCGGCCTGGGCAAAGCTCAGGCATTGGGCAACCGCCAGAAACGCCCGAAGCTGTTTGACATTCATATATTTGCTTTTCTTATCAATTCATCAGAAAAACAAAATTAACAAATCACTGAGCGAGAGAGAAGATGCAGTACAACGGTCCTTGACGATCAACAATAAAAAAGGCGAATCATCATGGCTGGACTCGATAAACGTGTCGCGACCTATGAAGAGGCCCTTGCCGGCCTGACCGACGACATGACGGTGTTGTGCGGCGGCTTCGGTCTGTGTGGCATCCCGGAAAACCTCATTGCGCAGATCAAGCGCATGGGCATCAAAGGCCTGACGGTGGTTTCCAACAACTGCGGCGTCGACGGTTTCGGCCTGGGCATCCTGCTGGAAGATCACCAGATCCGAAAAATGATTTCCTCCTATGTCGGCGAAAACGCGCTGTTCGAGCGGCAGTTGCTCAGCGGCGAACTGGAAGTCGAACTCACGCCCCAGGGCACCCTGGCAGAAAAACTCCGCGCAGGCGGTGCCGGCATCCCCGCGTTCTACACCGCCACCGGCTACGGCACCCCGGTTGCCGAAGGCAAGGAAACCCGCCAGTTCAACGGGCGCAATGTCATTCTGGAAGAAGCCATTACCGGCGACTTCGCCCTGGTGCGAGGCTGGAAAGCCGACCACTTCGGCAACGTCATCTATCGTCATACCGCGCAGAACTTCAATCCGGTGGTCGCCACGGCGGGCCGGATCACGGTGGTCGAAGTCGAGGAAATCGTCGAGCCGGGCGTGCTGCTCCCAAGCCAGATTCATACCCCCGGGATTTATGTCGATCGCGTGATTCAGGGCACCTTCGAGAAGCGCATTGAAAAGCGCACGCTCAAGGACCTCTGAATCGCTCATGTTTCCGGGGCTTCCCTTGACAGGAAGCGGCACATACCAAAAAGAGATTTCAGACCATGGCACTTTCCCGCGAACAAATGGCTCAACGTGTCGCCCGCGAATTGAAAGACGGTTACTACGTCAACCTGGGCATCGGTATCCCGACGCTGGTGGCCAACTATGTCCCCAAAGACATCGACGTGATGCTGCAATCGGAAAACGGCCTGCTGGGCATGGGCGAGTTTCCCACTGAAGAAACCATCGATGCCGACATGATCAATGCGGGCAAACAGACAGTGACCGCCCGCATCGGCGCCTCGATTTTCTCCTCGGCCGAATCCTTCGCCATGATCCGTGGCGGCCATGTGGACCTCACGGTTCTCGGCGCCTTTGAAGTGGATGTCGAAGGCAATATCGCGTCATGGATGATCCCGGGCAAGCTGGTCAAGGGCATGGGTGGCGCGATGGATCTGGTGGCAGGTGCCGACAACATCATCGTCACCATGACCCATGCATCCAAGGACGGCGAATCCAAACTTTTACCCCGTTGCAGCCTGCCACTGACCGGTGCCGGTTGTATCCGGCGGGTGCTGACCGACCTGGCCTATCTGGAAATCGAAAACGGTGCCTTCATCCTGCGCGAACGTGCGCCGGGAGTCAGCGTGGAAGAGATCGTGGCCAAAACCGCAGGCAAGCTGATCGTGCCGGATGATGTGGTTGAAATGACCTTTTGAAGTGAAATGCACGACCGACGCTTATAACAATAATTAGAGGAAAACCTCACGTGTCCACCCATCTAGAAGAAAGCCGTTCGGCCCGCTTCGCCCTGCGCTGTGCCGCCTGGGCCGAGCGCTGGTTCCCCGACTCCTGGGTCTTTGCCGCACTGGCGGTAGCCATCGTCACCGTGGCGACACTGGCCATCGGTGCCAGACCGGCCGAAGCAGCCAAGGCCTTCGGTGATGGCTTCTGGAGCCTGATCCCCTTCACCATGCAGATGGCTTTCGTGGTCATTGGTGGCTATGTGGTCGCCAGCTCACCGCCTGCGGTGCGCCTGATCGATCGACTGGCCCGCATCCCGAAAAACGGTCGCTCCGCCGTGGCCTGGGTGGCGCTGATTTCCATGCTGGCTTCCCTGCTGAACTGGGGACTTTCTCTGGTATTCGGCGGCCTGCTGGTGCGCGCCCTCGCCCGTCGCACCGACCTGCGCATGGACTATCGCGCCGCAGGTGCTGCTGCCTATCTGGGGCTGGGCGCAGTCTGGGCGCTTGGGCTTTCGTCTTCGGCAGCACAACTGCAGGCCAACCCGGGCAGCCTGCCGCCATCGATCCTGGCGATCACGGGCGTGATTCCCTTTACCGAAACCATTTTCCTCTGGCAGTCGGGCGTCATGCTGGCAGCACTGGTGGTCATTTCCCTGATCGTCGCCTACGCCACGGCTCCCGGCCCGAATGCCGCCAAAGTTGCCGAGGACTGTGGCGTTGACCCGGCCTTTAATCTGCCACCACTGCCGCCCCGCACACGCCCCGGCGAATGGCTGGAATACAGTCCGTTGCTGATCATTCTGATGGTGTTGCTGGGGGCCGGCTGGCTCTTCAACGAGTTTTCAACCAAACCTGCGATTACTGCGATTTCAGGGCTGAATACCTATAACTTCCTGTTCATCATGCTCGGCGCACTGCTGCACTGGCGTCCACGCAGCTTTCTGGATGCGGTGACCCGTGCCGTGCCGACCACCACGGGCGTGCTGATCCAGTTTCCGCTCTATGGCTCCATCGCCGCCTTGCTGACGACAGTCAAAGGCAGCGATGCACAGACCCTGGCGCACCATATCTCGACCTTTTTCACCAGCATTGCCACCCATGACACCTATGCGGTGCTGATGGGTATCTATTCGGCGGTACTGGGGTTCTTCATCCCGTCGGGTGGCGGCAAGTGGATCATCGAGGCGCCCTATGTGATGCAGGTCGCCAATGAACTGAAGTACCACCTTGGCTGGTCAGTACAGATCTACAACGCAGCCGAAGCATTGCCCAACCTGATCAACCCGTTCTACATGCTGCCGCTGCTGGGCGTGCTGGGATTGAAGGCCCGGGACCTGATCGGCTTCTCGTTCGTGCAACTGCTGGTGCATACGCCGCTGGTGCTGGTATTGCTGTGGGCACTGGGCACAACGCTGACCTACATCCCGCCGATGATGCCATCGCCATAATCGGCCACCGGGACCATGCCCAGCAACTGACGCAACTCATGAGCCCGCTCTGCCCCCAGAGCGGTCTCATAGCAACGCTGGGCCTGTTCCCAAAGGGCCTGGGACTCCAGCAGTTTGTCCACGCCGCTCTGGGTCAGACGCACCAGGCGACTGCGCCGGTCATCAGGGTCCACCTCGACCACGACAAACCCTTCACGCTCCAGTGGCTTGAGATTCTGGGCCAGAGCCGAGCGGTCCAGTACCAGTAACATGGCCAGTTCGGTCATGCTCAGAGCCTGATTGCGGGCGATCTGCATCAGGATCGAACGCTGGGTCGAACGCAATCCACAGGGCGCCATGATCGCGTCATACAACTGACAGATGCGCCGGCTCGCCCGACGCAGGCTGGTGGCATGGCAGATCACCTGGGCTGGGATCTGCAAGCCTTCGGGGATACGCAGCACGGCAGTTTGGGCCGTTTTTTCGTTCATGAGGGCTCCACACAAAAGCAGCTTTGTGGCTGAAAGAACGTAATGCTGGCATATCCCCGCAGATTCAGACAGGGCCAAAGGGCTGAATCATTGTTTCAGTATGTCTGGGCATCAAAGGCATAGTCCCGCTCGACCTTGCAGACTCTGGTGGTACAGGCCTGATACCAGTTCGCACGTCCCTGCTCTCGCACTCGGGCATGTTCAATGTGCTGCTTCCACCCCAGGATGGCCTGCTCGTCCGTCCAGTAGGAAACAGTGATTCCCAGGCCGTCTTCACCGCGAGCCGACTCCACACCCAGAAAGCCCGGTTGTTCCCTGGCCAGTTCGACCATCCTGTGGGCGGCCACTTCATAATCATCGGCCCCCTGAGGCGTGCGCAACGACGTGAAGATCACCGCGTAATAAGGCGTTGGAAAGCGG
The DNA here is from genome assembly GCF_018968705.1 of Pseudomonas lijiangensis. NCBI lineage: Bacteria > Pseudomonadati > Pseudomonadota > Gammaproteobacteria > Pseudomonadales > Pseudomonadaceae > Pseudomonas > Pseudomonas lijiangensis. Next base: position 1,961,090 of record NZ_CP076668.1, on the reverse strand, counting down.
GCGGCGATCATGAACAAACTCCTTCAGCACGACGGGCACAGGCCCGAACGAAAGCCGCCACCAGCGCCGGGACCACGCCTTGCAAGGCAGCCCGCTCCGGCTGGAACAGGGTGGCGACAAAAAACGGATGGCCTTGCAGCTCTATGCTGCGGACGTCCCCTTCCGGCCCGCGACCGCTGACCTTCAGCCCATTTTCGAACATCGAGGCTTCCAGCTCAGGGCGCAGGCCATAGCGGCATCGATAGCGCTCGGCAATTTCAGCGGTGCAGTAGGCTTGCGCAATCAACGAATCGGGCTGCAGTTGAATCGCCGCCGTGGTTTCGACCAGCGAACAGCTCAAGGGAGTAATGATGGTGTGAGGCGAATCCGGTGAAGTTTCGGCATGCTCGGCGTCCTGCCAGCCCAGGCAATTGCGGGCATATTCGATCAAGGCATGCTGAAAACCGCCGCAGGTGCCCAGAAACGGTATCTGCCGCTCACGGGCAAAACGAATGGCGGTCAACGCGCCCTGCATATCCCGATAAGGACTGGCGGGCACACACCAGATACCGTCAAAACCGGCGAGGATTTCGCCCTCACCGATGTCCGATGTCGGCAGCCATTGGTGCTGAACCTGAGGAATATCTATGACGGTCGCCATGTCCAGCGCCAGTGGAATCGCCTGATGCGCAGGCACCTCTGGATCGAAATCTCCTACCAGACCGATTCGCAGCGTCTTGCCTTCCCCGTCTTGCATGTCCATACGCCTCCCATGTGTGTGATCGAGACTATAAGCGTGCCTGAGTGCAATCAGAATTGGCGTTACAGCAAGCATTCAATGCCTGAATGCACACTCAGGTTTTGCTCACGGGTGAGAACGGAGCCTCACTCATGGACCGGGGTCAGAACCGGTTGCCCGGAGAAAAACGCCAGCAGGTTCTTGTTGACCATCAGGACCATATCCTTCGATGCCTCGGGAGAAAGCCCACCCACATGGGGCGTCAGCACCACGTTATCGAGGGTCTTGAAGACATCCGGCACGTGCGGCTCGTCATCGAAGACATCCAGACCCGCACCGGCGATGCGGCGCTGTTGCAAGGCCTCGACCAGGGCCTGGGTATCGACGACGCTGGCCCGGGCGATATTCACGATATAGCCCTGCGGCCCCAATGCTTCGAGCACCCGGGCATCGATCAGATGCTGCGTGCCATTGCCGCCAGGTGTCGAAATGATCAGAAAATCCGAAGCCGCCGCCAGTTCGAGCACGGTCGCGTACCACAGGTAATCCACATCGTTGCGGGCCTTGCGGTTGTGATACTGGATCGACATATCGAATGCCTGAGCCCGCTTGGCAATGGCCAGCCCGACAGCCCCCAGACCGACAATCCCCAGGCGCTTGCCGGCAAATGAAGGGCACGTGACCTTGCGCCACTCACTGCGCCGCACAGACGCATCGTTCTGAGGAATATCGCGCACGATCGCCAGCAGCAATGCCATCGTATGGTCTGCCACCGTCGGCGCATTGACCCCGGCGCCATTGGTCACGGTGATTCCGCGAGCCTGGGCAGCCGCAAGGTCGACCTTCTCGTAACCGGCACCCGATACACAGATGATCCGCAAATGAGGCAGCGCGTCCATTTCCTCGGCAAACAGCCCCAGAGGCCCGCGGGTCATTACAGCGGTAATTTCATGGCCATGTTCAGCAATGGCCTCGGCACGCAAAGCGGCCGTGGGCGCACGGATCAAGCGAAAACCGCTGCTCTCCAGAATCGGCAAATATTCATTAACGCTCTCGACCAGTACCAGTACCGTCGTCATGCACTTTTTCCTTAACAGGTCATGAAAGGTCTGACAGTAACGCGACTTGGGGTGCTTGGGCGATCCTCTTTGCAGGATAAAAAAACACTTACTGAAGGAAAATTCCAACCCGCCTATAGGAGAAAGACTCAACGTTTCCAGCGTTAAATCCTGTATTGCCTTGCTTATGGTCTGCTCACAGTTTTTACGCTCAACTGCCCTCTGCTTAGTTTGGATATAGACTAAAACCTAACAGATGGGTTAATAATGCGAATTTGCAAGCACAAGGGAATCACCATCGCGATACTGACGCGCAATGAGCATTGCCCTCCCCATGTACATGCAGGCACAGACCATTGGGATGCACGCTTCCTGTTCAGTTTCTGGCACAACGGCGTACGGTTGTGGGATGTGACTCCCGCAAAAAACGAACCCTGCAAAGCAGTACTCGAACAACTCAGACAGATCATCAAACGACGCGATAATTTGCGCAGGGCTCGTGAATACTGGTGGAACAGCCGTAAGACACTATGTCTGGAAAACCAGCGATGGGACATGAACGCATGCGAAGTGACAAGCCCAAAACACTCGCACCGCAATACACGGGAGATATTGTCAGGCCACTTCGACGCAACTGCCTATAAAACCAGACTGCATCTGGCAGGCGACACCGAACCCTTGGAGATCGAATTATGACAACCGTAAAGGCCGAGGATCGATTCGACGAAATCATTACCGAAGAGATTCTGGAAAAAGCCCGCTTTCAGGGCCGCACACGAGGTCATGGCACATTGCATGCCAGCACTCTGCACTATCTCGCGGAGCGTCAATGTCTGCTGATCGGGTTCGACGATCAAAGCGCGCTGGCACTGCCCATCAAAAACTATCCTGAACTGGCCTCTCTGCCCCTTGAGGATCTTGAACACCTGAAACTGGGGTTTGCAGGCAGTGCCTTGTGCCTGGAAAAGCACGACCTGCATATATCAATTGCAGGAATGGTGGCCTCAAGCTTGCCGCTGATGGATATGGCCGCAACCTTGATAGCCAGTCGCAATGGACGTGCCTGCAGCAAAGCCAAGGCACGAGCCTCTCGCGCCAATGGTCTCAAGGGGGGCCGCCCGCGCAAGACGCCTCTCAAGACATAAGCGGGTCATGCCTGAGGGTGTCGGCTCATGCACGATTTGAATCGTCACACCACTTCCTGTAAATGTGGTCAATGCTTCATGCCGTGGCTTCGTCATGACCCATCATGCAAATAAGGAACAAGCAGATCATGCAAGGATTTTCCCGATTTCCGTTTCACAAGAACCCGCTGGCCCGTCTGTTGGCAACCGCAGTCATGGCGTGTGTGATGCTGTCCACAGGCACGGCATCGGCAGCCGATGCGCCGGGCAAGGTCATCAGTGAGAAGAACGGTCTGCCCTGGCCGGCGGTGATCGCCCATCGTGGCGCTTCGTTCGATGCGCCGGAAGAAACCATTCCGGCCTATACGCTGGCACGGGATCTGGGCGCGGATTATCTGGAAATGGATATTCAACGCACCAAGGACGGGGTGTTGATTGCCCTGCATGACGACACGCTCGACCGCACCACCAATATCGCCCAGGTCTACCCCAAGCGCAGCAAAGACCCGGTCAGCAGTTTCACACTGGCCGAGCTCAAGGAGCTGGATGCCGGCAGCTGGTTCAACAAGGCCTACCCGTCACGGGCTCGCGACACGTATGCAGGCCTGCAGATTCTGACCCTGGATGAAGTGATCGATATCGCCGAAGGTGGCGCCAACAAGCCGGGGCTGTATATCGAGACCAAGGTCCCGACCCAGTTTCCGGGCATCGAGGCCGACCTGAAGAAGGCCCTGGCCAAGCGCGGCTGGCTCAGCCCGCGCCCGGCAGCAGCGGCTGGCCATGTGAACGTCGCCCAGTCGCCGGGGCGCGTCGTGCTGCAGACCTTCGACAAATCCAGCCTGGTGCTGCTGCAGAAGGAAATGCCCAAGGTTCCGAAGGTGCTTTTGCTGTGGATCGGTGAAGGCTCGATAGAACCCAAATCCACCGTTCCTTTCAAGGACTCGGGCTTCAAGGACAAGGCCAGCTATTACGCCGCTCAGGAAATCAAATCCCAGGAAGAATTCGTGGCCTGGATCGACTGGGCCAAGGCTCATGGCGCCATCGGCACCGGTCCATCCTCGCAGCTCGCCGATGGCGGCGACCAGAGCTATATGGATCTGGTCAAACCCTGGATGAACAACGTGACCCACGACAAGGGCATGGTGGTCCACACCTACACCGTGGATGAGGCCGTGGACTTCAAGCAGATCAGTTCCACGGGGGTCGACGGTTTCTTCACCAACCGCACCACGGAACTCCTCAAGTTCTATGGCCGCCCGGCCAAAGACAGCATCGATTCGATTCTGAAACGTAACGGTTACTGATCGAACGCACAGACCGCGCGACTCGACGCGGTCTGTGCATTACAAACAGACATCATTGCGACAGACTTCAACGGCGACCTTGTGTCGAGTCTGGTGTAAGCTCGTGCGCTGCTGGTTATCCCTTCGAGAGGCTTATGCAGTCCAACTTCCGACGCTCGACCCTGGCCACGCTTCGCGGTTTTGCCTTGTCCGACGATGCCATCACCCTTGTTCCTTCTGCCGCTGAATACCGACGCTGCCTGTTGGAGAAGATCGCTTCTGCCACCCGGCGCATCTACATCATCGCCCTGTATCTGCAACAGGACGAAGCCGGCCAGGAAATCCTCGACGCACTGTATGCCGCCAAGGCTGCACGTCCCGAGCTGGATGTCGTGGTGCTGGTGGACTGGTTCCGTGCCCAGCGAGGGCTGATCGGGGCGGGTCGTCAGGCGGGAAACTCGGCCTGGTATCAGGCGCAGAATCTGGAGTACGACGAGGAAGTCCCGATTTATGGCGTGCCGGTGCAGACCCGCGAGCTGTTCGGCGTCCTGCATCTCAAGGGCAGCATCATCGACGACTGCGTCATCTACAGCGGCGCCAGCATCAATAACGTTTACCTGCACAAGCTCGACAAATACCGTCTGGACCGCTATCACCTGATCCAGAACAGGCAACTGGCCGACACCTTCGTGGACATGGTGCAGCGCGAAATCCTGCCATCGCCGGCCGTCCACCGCCTGGACCTGCCATCGCCCCCGGACTCCCGCAGCCTGCGGGGCGAGATCAGGGCTTTTCGCAGCAACCTGAAGCGCGCAGCCTATGAAACCAGCGCAGGCGACAAGGAAAACGGTGAACTGCGCATCATGCCGCTGCTGGGCGTCGGCCCACGTAACCCGCTCAACCGGGCCATCTGCGACCTGATCGCCGCCAGCAAGACACAACTGACCATCTGCACGCCCTATTTCAATATGCCGGTGGCGGTGACCCGGGAAATCAATCGGGCCCTCAAGCGCGGTGTGAAAGTCGACATCATCATTGGCGACAAGACCGCCAACGACTTCTTCATTCCTCCCGAAGAGCCGTTCAAGGTCATTTCTGCCCTGCCCTACCTGTATGAAATCAGCCTGCGTCGCTTCGCCCAGAAGCACAAGAAGGCCATCGCCCAGCACCGACTGAACCTGCATCTTTGGAAGCACGGCGACAATACGTTCCACCTCAAGGGCGTCTGGGTAGACGATCGCTATACCTTGCTGACCGGCAACAACCTCAACCCTCGGGCTTTCAATCTGGACCTGGAAAACGGCCTGTTGATCGATGACCCGAAAGGCCAGTGGCTCAAGCCGCGGGAAGAAGAGATTCAGCAGTTGATGCAGAACACCCAGCGGGTTGGCCAGTACGACGAACTGGATACCCTGGCCAATTACCCCGAAGGCGTGAGCAAGTTTCTGCGCCGGGTCAGTCGGGTCAGGATCGAGCGGTTGTTGTACCGGATTCTGTAAGTGGCTGATTTTTTTTCGCGAATGAATTCGCTCCCACAGTCTGAACTGGCTGTGGAATTCATTCGCGAATTGTCACCCCACCAACGCAATCAATTGCTGCCTCTGGGCATCGGTCAGCATCGGTCCGAATCCTGCGCCGGCATTCTCGGCCATATAGCGCGGGTTGCCGGTGCCGGGAATCACGCAGGTCACCGCCGGATTGGCCAGCAGGAACTTGAGCGCCAGTTGCGGCCAGTTGTTCACTTCCACCTGCCCGGCCCAGCCAGGCAAAGGTTTATCCTTGAGTCGTGAAAGCAGGCCTCCGCCGCCAAACGGCCGGTTGCAGATCACTGCCACGCCGCGCTCGCGGCACAGCGGCAGCAAGCGTTTCTCGGCGGCCCGATCATCCAGCGCATAGTTGATCTGCAGAAAATCCAGCGGCTCGGCCTTGAGCACGGCTTCCACTTCGTCGTAGGCCGACGAGGTGTAATGACTGATGCCGATATAGCGAATCCGCCCTTGCTCCTTCCACTCCCGCAGGGTCGGCAGATGGGTTTTCCAGTCCAGCAGGTTGTGAATCTGCATCAGGTCGATACGTTCGGTCTGCAATAACCGGAAAGAGTCCTCCATCTGCGCAATGCCTTCCTTGCGCCCACGGGTCCAGACCTTGGTCGCGAGAAAGGCAGGCGAACGGGGTTCGTGGATGGACAGTAATTCGCCCGTCGACTGCTCGGCACGGCCATACATGGGCGAGCTGTCGATGACACTGCCGCCCGCCGCAAACAGCGCATCGAGCACGGCACGCAATTGCTTGTAGGCAGGGCTTGAAGTCGCCACATCAAAACCGCGATAAGTGCCCAACCCGACCACGGGAATGGGTTCGTTACTGGAGGGAATAGCTCGGGTCAGCATAGTCTTGCCTTCCTGGGTCAGCTTCGAGGGTGAAGTCGGCGATGGAATGGTCGGCGGCTTGTCGTTCGCAGCGGCGCTATCGAATGCCAGAGCAGCCGCCGTTCCGGCAGCCAGAGTGAGCAGCCGCCTGCGGGTGAATCCGGTCGATGAGGTCATGGCGTTCTCCTGGTTGGTTCGGCACCCAGTTGCTTCCACATCTTTTGCGTAAGGCGCTGCCTGTTTCGATACCCCGCCCAGGGGTCGGATCCGAGCTGACGCAAACGTTGCTCAAGATTACCGATGTGCCACTGCCGGGCGGATTGCAGCCCTTCCAGTTCATCACGACTGATGGGCACCGATACCGGAAGCCCGGGCCTGGCGCGCACGGAATAAGCGGTAACCGTACTGCCGCCACGTGTATTGCGCAAATAGTCGACGAAGATCCGGCCGACACGGTTTTTCGGTCCCATCACTGCGGTAAAGCGCTCTGGCAACTGCCGACTGACGAATTCGGCGATGGCTTTGGCGAACGCCTTGACGCTGTCCCAGTCCGCCTGCCGCACCAGAGGCACGATGATGTGCATGCCTTTGCCGCCACTGGTCTTGAGAAAAGCCTCAAGTCCCAGTTCTTCAAGCACTGCCAGAAGCATTTGCGTGGCTTCGATCATGCTGCGCCAGGGCAAGGCCGGATCGGGGTCGAGGTCCAGAACCAGATGATCCGGGGTTTCGATCCGGTCATGGGTCGCGCCCAAGGTATGGAATTCGATGGCCCCCATCTGGGTGGCACCGATCAGTGCCTGCACGGTATCGATCTCCATCAGCGGGGCATGGCCGGGATCCAGGGCCGGGTCCAGTTTATGAATGTGCGGGATGACCAGCCGCTCGGCGTGCTTCTGAAAGAACTGCTCGCCTTCGACACCTTCAGGACAACGCAGCAAGGCAACCGGCCGGTTGGCCAGATGCGGCAGAATCCAGTCGGCGATGGACTCGTAGAAATGTGCCAGGTCGATTTTTTGCGCCTGGCTTTCCCGGTCGATGACCCGCTCGGGATGGCTGACACCAATACCTGCCACATTGACCTTGCCTCTGGCGTTTCTGGAAACCTTGGGTGCACTGGGCGCAGTCACCTGTTGCGGATGCTCGCGTACGATATCGCTGGCCGGTTTATCGCTGCGCAAACCGACAAATGCCGCCTGACGCAAGATGCCTTCGCGGGTCCACTGGGCGAACTCCACCTCACAGACCCGTTGCGGTTCGAGCCATTGCACATTGCGCTTCTGAGCCGAATTGAGTGGCCTGGCCAGAGGCGATGTATCGCGCTGCAAAGGCTCCAGGCGTTTGAGCAGTTGCTTGAGCAGCACCGCACTGAAGCCCGTCCCGACCCGACCGGCATACACCAGCCCCGCCTCCTCGTCATTGACCGCCAGCAGCAAGGCACCAAAACCACTGCGACTGCCCTGGGGCGCTGTATAGCCGACAATCACGAACTCCTGGCGCAGCCGACATTTGAGCTTGATCCAGTCGGCATTGCGCTTGCTGACATAAGGGCTGCCGGCCCGCTTGCCGATCACGCCCTCAAGCCCCATGGCGCTGGCACTTTCGACGATATTCCGATGCCCCACCCGAAAGGCATCGGAGTAACGCAGCAAGGTACTTTTCTGCTTGTCGAGCACCTGCCTGAGCGCTTCACGCCGCTCTTCGACAGGTCTTTCGCGCATGTCCTGCCCCTTCAGAAAGGGCGCATCGAACAGGTAATAAAGGATGTCCTGGCTGCGTCCGGTCTCGAAGGCATTCTGCAGCGCCTGAAAGTCCGGCAGGCCCTGACTGTCGAGCACCACCACTTCGCCATCGAGCCAACTGTCCTTGAGCTTCAGCGCCTTGAGGGCACTGGCCAGTTGCGGCATGCGGTCAGTCCAGTCATTGCCGTTACGACTCAGCAGCTTCACATCGCCGTCGTGGAGCCGAGCAAGAATTCGATAGCCATCGAACTTGATTTCGTAGAGCCAGTCACCTTCAGGCGGCGCCTCTACCAGGGTCGCCAGTTGCGGCGCCAGCTGTTCGGGAAAGGTGTCCTGCTTCGCGGGCCGGGGCTTCTTCGCCGTCTTTTTCTCCTTGACGGTCCGCGTCATGCCCACTTGATTGCCGCTGATTACGCTTTGCGGCTGTTCGCGAATGATGTCGTACTCGGCAGCAGGCCGGGCGACGGCATCTTTCTCCTTGATCAGCAGCCATTGCTCCTTGTCGCCGCTGCCTTTGAGGCGCGTACGCACCAGTGCCCAGTCGCCGGTCAGCTTTTCACCGATGAGGGTGAATTTGAGTTTGCCTTGCCGATAGGCCTCTTGCGGATCGCCATGGGGTTGCCAGACGCCACGATCCCAGACAATCACGTCACCGCCACCATATTGCCCCTTGGGAATACTGCCCTCGAAGCTGGCGTAGCCCAGGGGATGATCTTCCACATGAACCGCCAGACGTTTCTGCGTCGGGTCCAGGCTCGGCCCCTTGGGAACCGCCCAGCTTTTGAGAGTGCCGCCGAGCTCCAGGCGAAAGTCGTAATGCAGGTTGCGCGCATCGTGTTTCTGAATCACAAAACTCAACGCACGGGTATGCGCCTTGCCTTTCTTTTCCGACGTTTCAGCAGGCTCGGAAGTGATTTCAAAGTTGCGCTTGCGGGTGTATTCACTGACGGACTTGGCCATGATCAGTTATCTCCGGAGCGCTCAGGAAGCCTTGCTGGTTTTCCTGGTCGCTGGACGCTGTTTGGCTGGCGGCCGGGGTTTGCCTTTGCTGGCCGGCTTGCTGCTCTTCGCGGTGCTCTTGCCTGCCAGGCTGCGCCTGAGCAGATCGGTCAGGTCGATGACATCGGCGCTCTGGCGTTCGTCTTCGCCGCTATCGGTGCCCACATTTTCAATACTGCCTTCCCGCGCCTTGGTTTCGACCAGGTGCATGATCTTTTCCTGAAAGGTGTCGCGGTACTCGTCGGGCTGCCACTCGGCGCTCATGTCCTTGACCAGACGCTTGGCCATGTCACGTTCGCTCTTGGTCAGGGAAACCTCCGTCACCTCTTCGGTCAGTTCGAGCTCGTCGAGCCCTCGCACATCAGCCGGCCAGCGCAGAATCACCAGCACCAATGCTGACTCCAGAGGCATGACGGCAGCCAGATGTTCACGGGTGTGAAGCACTACATTGGCCAAGGCCACCTTTTGGGTGTCCTTCAGGGTTTCGCGTAGCAGGGCATAGACCTTGCCGCCCCGTTTGTCCGGGGCCAGGTAATAAGGTGTGTCGATGTTCTGCAAAGGAATCTGCTGGCTATCGACGAAACCGAAAATCTCGATGGTCTGTGTCGCTCGCGGGTGAGCAGAGCGAATTTCCTCTTCGCTGAGTACGACATAGCGATCCTTCTCATACTCCACACCCTTGACGATGTTGGGGCTCTTCACCTCCTTGCCCGTGACCTTGTTGATCCGCTTATAGCCAACCGGGTCCATGCTGCGCTTGTCGAGCCAGTCGAAATCGACACCCTGGGACGAAGTCGCCGATACCAGCGCCACCGGAATATGCACCAGCCCGAAACTGATCGCTCCTTTCCATATTGCCCTTGCCATTGCCTGTCTCCCGTTGCTCATCGTAAAAAATGACAGGGCTGCGCAGGCAAAAGTTTCGACTCAGTGACGGGCGTATGGGTTGAGTTTCCGTGGGAGCGAATTCATTCGCGAAGAGCCAGTGAACCCAAAGAAAATCTGTCGTCTTCAATGACGCCTCGCGAATGCTGTTTGCTGCCTCACAAACAGCTCGCCCCTTCATATTCAATAAAGCTATAAAAATATAGATTTCAGTTCTTTTACGGAATAAATCGCAGCCTTTATAACTGGCACCACTCCCGCGCTGTGAGCCAACTGTCTGCGAGGCAACAGTAGGTGCTGTCCAGCTATCAACACTGCCTGATCTTCCCAAGGAATTGTCATGAACGTTTTCTGGTTTCTTCCCACCCACGGCGATGGTCATTTTCTGGGTACGACCAAAGGCGCACGCCCGGTCACTCTCAACTACCTGAAGCAGGTGGCGCAGGCTGCCGATGATCTGGGCTATCACGGTGTGTTGATTCCTACCGGCCGTTCCTGCGAAGACTCCTGGGTCATTGCTTCGGCGCTGGTGCCGCTGACCGAGCGCCTGAAATTTCTGGTGGCGATTCGTCCGGGGATCATTTCACCGACGGTTTCGGCACGCATGGCCGCGACCCTGGACCGCCTATCAGGTGGCCGTTTGCTGATCAACGTGGTCACCGGTGGCGACCCGGATGAGAACCGTGGTGATGGCAGCTTCCTCGATCACAGCGAACGTTACGAAGTCAGCGACGAGTTCCTGAAAATCTGGCGTCGCGTGTTGCAAGGCGAATCCGTGGATTTCGAGGGCAAGCATCTGCGTGTGCAGAATGCCAAGGCGCTGTATCCACCGATCCAGAAACCTTATCCGCCGCTGTACTTTGGTGGTTCTTCCGACGCGGCCCATGACCTGGCCGCCGATCAGGTGGATGTCTACCTGACCTGGGGTGAGCCGCCTGCCGCCGTGGCCGAAAAACTGGCCGATGTCCGCGAGCGCGCTGCGCGCAAGGGCCGTACCGTCAAATTCGGTATCCGTCTGCATGTGATCGTGCGTGAAACCAGCGAAGAAGCCTGGAAAGCCGCGAGCAGCCTGATCGAACACATCAGCGACGAAACCATCGCCGCCGCACAGAAATCCTTCTCCCGCTTCGACTCCGAAGGTCAGCGTCGCATGGCTGCATTGCATGATGGTCGTCGCGACAACCTGGAAATCGCTCCAAACCTTTGGGCCGGCGTCGGTCTGGTGCGCGGTGGTGCAGGTACGGCATTGGTGGGCAACCCGCAGGAAGTGGCGGCACGCATCAAGGAATATGCGGACCTGGGCATCGAGAGCTTTATCTTCTCCGGCTACCCGCACCTGGAAGAAGCCTACCGCTTCGCCGAGCTGGTGTTCCCGCTGCTGCCTGAACCTTACGCCAGCCTCGCAGGTCGCGGCATCACCAACCTCACCGGCCCCTTTGGCGAAATGATCGCCAATGATCTGCCACCGCAGGCCAAGTGATGGCTGTGCAACTGCTGACCTTGCCGCCCTCGCCGGCCCTGGCGACTTCGATCCGGGCCACGGCCCAGGTTTTCGAGGACCCCAAATCCCGAGACTTGCTGGCCCATGTCCAGCAAGTGGCGCCCAGCGATGCCAGTGTGCTGATCATCGGGGAAACCGGTACCGGCAAGGAACTGGTTGCACGGCATATCCATGAACTCAGTCATCGCCGCGACAAACCTTTCGTGGCGGTCAACTGCGGCGCATTCTCCGAATCCCTGATCGAGGCCGAACTGTTCGGCCACGAGAAAGGTGCCTTTACCGGTGCCTTGAGCGCCAAGTCCGGCTGGTTTGAAGAGGCCGATGGCGGCACGCTGTTTCTGGATGAAATCGGCGATCTGTCCATGCCTCTGCAGGTCAAGTTGCTGCGTGTGTTGCAGGAGCGCGAGGTGGTGCGCCTGGGCTCACGCAAGAGCATTCCCATCAATGTGCGGGTGCTGGCCGCGACCAACGTGCAACTGGAAAAAGCCATCAATGCCGGACATTTCCGCGAGGATCTGTATTACCGGCTGGACGTGGTCAATCTGGAGTTGAGCCCGCTGCGCGAGCGGCCGGGCGATATTCTGCCGCTGGCCCGACACTTCATCGATATCTACAGCCAGCGCCTGAACTACGGCCCGATACGCATCAGTGCCGAAGCCGAACTGAAGCTCAAGAGCTACAGCTGGCCGGGCAATATTCGCGAACTGGAAAACGTTATCCACCACACCTTGCTGGTCTGCCGTAACGGGGTTATCCAGCATGAAGACCTGCGCCTCTCGAACCTGAGGATAGAGCGCCAGGAAGAATCGCCAAGGGGCGATGAGTCGGCGGAAGAACTGCTCAAACGCGCCTTTCAAAAGCTGTTTGAAGAACAGGCCGGTGCCCTGCATGAGAAAGTCGAAGATGCCCTGCTAAGGGCGGCTTATCGCTTCTGCCATCACAATCAGGTACACACTGCCAACCTGCTGGGCCTGACCCGCAATGTCACACGGGCGCACCTGATTCGCATCGGCGAACTGGCCGTCAACAAACGCCGCCCCGGTGAAAACCTGCAAGGCGAGCAGATGCTGCACCTATCGGTCTGAGAGCAAGGCGGTCAGGCGCAGGGCCAGTGCCTTGGACTGGATCGCCACATCGGTCACCGCAGTACTTTCCCACCACATGCCCCGCAGCGGCGGGCCCATGGCAAACAGACACTGTGAACGACGCCCTTTGGCATCGAGAACCGCTCCATCGAGATCGGCGGCAATCCCCAACGCCAGAGGCCCTGGCTGAATCAGGCCGCGTGCCAACAGTTGGCGTGGCAACGGGCGATCGACCCTGCGCCAGTCGTATTCGATACCCGTGGAGTTGATCAGGGCATCTCCGGGAACCAGTGACGACTGGCTCTGACCACGATGCCGGATCTGAATGTGTACCCGTCCCTGAGGCTCGGACTTCACACCTTGCAAGGAGGCCGCCTGAATCGTCAGCCGCCCCTGTTGCACCAGCTCCGCAAGCAGCGCAGCACTGGGCGGTGGCGAACGATGGTGATGGCTTTCCCACCAGGGCCGGACGTGCCTGACGAACTGACGACGCTGACGATCCGAAGCCTGGTTCCACAAGCGACCGATATTGGCCCGCACCGTATCCAGAGGGGCTTGCCAGTCGATACCGCTCTCGATGGCCAGTTCACACTGTTCGCGCACCTTGCGTACCAATTGCCGGGTGCTGCGGATGCTGTGGTCCTGGCCGAGGAAGTCCGCCCACTCCGGCGGCTGACGGCGGACATGAGGCAGCAGGCCATGACGGGAAAACACCCGGATGGGGCCACGATGCCCGGACTGCTGCAAGGACACCACAGCATCGACCATGGTCAGCCCGGAACCGATGATCAGCACGGTGGACTGCGGATCCAGCCGACGCATGACCTCGACGTTCCAGGGATCGAGCGCTGCCGCATTGAGGCCATTGGAATGATGCTGCGGCGTACGTGAAGCCGCGTACATTCCCGTGGCCAGCACCGCGAAACGGCCCTGCAACCCGGTCCCGTCGGCCAGGGTGACAGCGACACCCGACTCGTTGGTCAGCAGATCCACCGCTTCCCCGTGAACATGCTCGACACTGGAGCCGTGAACCTGCCCGACCGCCTGAGCCTCCCGCAGACGTTGCTGCACATACAGGCCGAAGACGCCACGTGGCGGAAACAGCACCGACACCGGCACCGATTGCTCCCTGGACTCAGGCCAGCCGCCATCGGCCAGATACTGGGTCAACCACTGGGTCAGGTCATCAGGGTGATCGGGATCAGCACTCATCCGGGCAGCATTGCCATTGAGGGTATGTCCCGGCTCAGTGGCGCTGTAGGCTTCTCCCCTGCCCAGCTCGGCCCGGGGCTCGACGATCAGGATGCGTCGCATGCCGGGCTGGCGCAGCAACTGGACTGCGAGCATGGTGCCACTCAGGCCACCGCCGATGATCAGGACATCGGCTACGGCAGGCAGGGTCTTGTCATCACGCATCGAACATCGCCTCGGGCTGGTTGCAGGGAAGTCTGTGTTTACAGCACCACATTGCGTACAAAACGCAGGGTAATCTCACCTTCATTGCGATACGTGTGTGGCTGGTTGCTGGGGAACATGAAGAATTCGCCGGGACCGATCCGATGCTGCCTGTCACGCTCGACCAGGCTTATGGTCAGATGCCCTTCGACGACATAGACCTGCTCGCTCCAGCCTTCAGGATCGGCCTCGGATGCATAGACATCCCCGGGCTCGAGGGTGAACTCCCACAACTCGACCTCGCGTCGGGCAAGGGCCTTGGCCAGCAGCACGGCCTTGCTGCCCGGCTGTGTACCTTCCCAGGCCAGTTCGTTGATACGGCTGTGATCCGCCAGCTCGGGGGCCTGGATCAAGTCACTGAAAGCCACTTCCAGTGCCTCGGCCACCCGGTCCAGGGTCGCCAGGCTGACATTCTTCTCGCCCGCCTCAATAGCCACCAGCATGCGGCGGCTGACGCCGGACTTTTCCGCCAGAGCGCTCTGGCTCAGCCCCGCGCCATTGCGCAGGCGGCGGACGTTGTGGCTGACATGCTGCAGCACAGGGGCACGCTGGGAATTTTCTTTGTGCACGATATTGCTCACCTGAACCCTTTGCGCATTATACTGCCCACATTTTGCGACGCATTGTGTGTTGCGTGTCCCATTGCATGCAAGGCTTTAAAGCCCGGAAAACCGTCATGACCTCCATTCGCCGGGTACCGCGCGTCAGCAAGGCTGAAGCGGTATTGATCCTGATCACTGTCCTGTGGGGCGGCACATTCCTGCTGGTCCAGCACGCGCTCACCGTCAGCGGCCCGATGTTTTTCGTGGGTCTGCGTTTCGCAGCGGCGGCCTGCATCGTAGCGCTGTTTTCGATGAAAATAATGCGCGACCTGACCTTGCTTGAACTCAGGGCCGGCATATTCATAGGCATTTCGATCATGCTCGGCTACGGATTGCAGACCATCGGCCTGCAAACCATCCCCAGCAGCCAGTCGGCGTTCATCACCGCATTGTATGTCCCTTGTGTGCCGTTGTTGCAATGGCTGGTGCTGGGACGTCGTCCCGGCCTGATGCCCAGCCTGGGAATTGCCCTGGCCTTCAGCGGCCTGATGCTGCTGTCAGGACCGGAAGGCGCCTCGCTGCAATTCAGCCCTGGAGAAGTTGCCACCATTATCAGCGCCGTGGCGATCGCTGCCGAAATCATCATGATCGGCGCCTATGCGGGCAAGGTCGATGTGCGACGAGTCACCGTCGTGCAACTGGCAACCGCCTCGATACTGGCGTTCCTGATGATCGTCCCCACCGGCGAGAGCCTGCCGGGCTTCTCCTGGCTTCTGGTCATCAGTGCCGTGGGCCTGGGCGCCATGAGCGCAATCATCCAGGTCGCCATGAACTGGGCACAGAAAAGCGTCTCCCCGACCCGCGCCACCGTTATCTATGCAGGCGAACCGGTCTGGGCCGGCATTGCCGGACGGCTGGCAGGTGAGCGTTTACCGGGTATCGCACTGCTGGGCGCGGCGCTGATTGTCGCGGGCGTGATCGTCAGTGAAATGAAAGTGCGGGCCAAGGCTCAAGCGCTGAAAGAGGAACAGGAAGAGGGCATACAGCGGCTGGATCAATAACTCCAGCTCCGCATCCCGTAAGGCTCTCAGGTTTAAAACAGACACTTCTTGTAGGAAATTCCTGCAGACTCGCGTTTGGAGATGCGACGTCTGGCACGTATGATGCTTGACATTTCCCTGCAGATTAGAAGCCTATGTCTCTGATAGTTCTACTGCTTCTGCCTTTCATCGGCAGCTGTCTGGCGGCACTTTTGCCGCACAACGCGCGTAACGCCGAATCCCTGCTCGCGGGCATGATCGCTCTGATCGGTGCCGTGCAGGTGGCGTTGTGGTTTCCGCAGATCGCCGACGGCGGTGTGATTCGTGAAGAATATTTCTGGCTGCCCAGCCTGGGACTGAATTTCGTCCTGCGCATGGACGGATTTGCCTGGATGTTTTCGATGATGGTGCTGGGCATCGGCACGCTGGTGTCCTTGTATGCCCGTTATTACATGTCACCGGACGATCCTGTTCCGCGTTTCTTTGCCTTCTTTCTGGCGTTCATGGGCGCCATGCTGGGGCTGGTGATCTCCGGCAACCTGATCCAGATCGTGTTTTTCTGGGAACTGACCAGCGTCTTTTCCTTCCTGCTGATCGGCTACTGGCACCACCGCAATGACGCCCGACGCGGTGCCTATATGGCGCTGATGGTCACGGGTGCCGGTGGGCTGGCGTTGCTGGTGGGCGTCCTGATGCTCGGGCATGTGGTAGGCAGTTATGACCTGGACCGCGTGCTGGCCTCGGGCGACGCGATCCGCGCCCATGCGCTGTACCCGGTGTTATTGACCCTGATCCTGATCGGCGCCTTGAGCAAGAGCGCACAGTTTCCGTTCCACTTCTGGCTACCTCATGCCATGGCCGCGCCGACGCCGGTCTCGGCTTATCTGCACTCGGCGACCATGGTCAAGGCCGGAGTGTTTCTGCTTGCACGCCTGTGGCCTTCGCTGTCCGGCACTGAACAGTGGTTCTGGATCGTCAGCGGGGCCGGAGCCTGCACGCTGGTGCTAGGCGCCTACTCAGCCATTTTCCAGAATGACCTCAAAGGCCTGCTGGCTTACTCGACCATCAGCCATCTGGGCCTGATCACTCTGCTGCTGGGCCTCAACAGCCCGCTGGCAGCCGTTGCGGCTGTGTTCCACATTCTCAACCACGCGACTTTCAAAGCCTCGTTGTTCATGGCGGCAGGGATCATCGACCACGAAAGCGGGACCCGGGATATCCGGCGTCTCAGCGGCCTGATAAAACTGATCCCCTACACCGCGACCCTGGCCATGGTTGCCAGCGCTTCGATGGCCGGGGTGCCGCTGCTCAACGGCTTCCTGTCCAAGGAAATGTTCTTCGCCGAAACCGTGTTCATTTCCGCCACCGCCTGGGTGGAAATGGCGCTGCCCATCATCGCGACCATTGCCGGGGCCTTCAGCGTCGCCTACTCCCTGCGCTTTACCGTGGATGTGTTTTTCGGCCCGGCAGCAAAAGACCTTCCCCTGCTCCCACACGAGCCGCCACGCTGGATGCGTGCCCCGGTAGAGTTGCTGGTGATGGCCTGTCTGGTGGTCGGTATTTTCCCGGCTCAATCGGTCGCACCACTGCTGGCCGCGGCTGCACAACCGGTGGTGGGCGACACGCTGCCCGAGTACAGCCTGGCAATCTGGCATGGCTGGAACGCGCCGATGATCATGAGCCTGATCGCCATGGCTGGCGGCATCGTGTTGTATCTGCTGCTGCGCAAGTCGTTCCGCCAGGAACGCTTTGTCGGCCCGCCACTGGTATCGCGACTCAACGGCAAGCTGTTTTTCGAGCGTTGCCAGGTGATCATGATGCACTGGGCCCGACGCTTCGAACGTCTGGTCAGCACCCGTCGCCTGCAGCCGCAATTGTTCATGCTGGTCCTGACGGCGACGCTGCTGGGCTTTATCCCGATGTACTTCAGCGGCCTGACCTGGGGTGACCGACCGAAGATTCCGGGCTCCGGGGTATTTGTAACCCTGTGGCTGATCGCGATTGCCTGCGCCCTCGGAGCCGCATGGCAAGGCAAGTATCACCGTCTGGCTGCACTGATCATGGTCAGCGTCTGCGGCCTGATGACCTGTATCACCTTTGTCTGGTTCTCGGCACCGGATCTGGCGCTGACCCAACTGGTGGTCGAAGTGGTGACCACCGTGCTGATTCTGCTGGGCCTGCGCTGGATGCCACGACGTAACGAAGATGTCGCGCCATCGGTCAGCAACCGCCTCAACGCCCGCACCCGACGCATTCGTGACCTGACACTGTCTGCACTGGTCGGCATCGGCATGGCCCTGCTGTCCTATGCCATGCTGACCCGCCAGACCCCCAACGCCATTTCTTCGTTCTACCTGAGCCGGGCATTGCCCGAAGGTGGCGGTACCAACGTGGTCAACGTGATGCTGGTGGATTTCCGGGGCTTCGATACCTTCGGTGAAATCACGGTACTGGCCGCCGTGGCCCTGACAGTATTCGCCTTGCTGCGCCGTTTCCGCCCCCCCAGGGAAAGCATCGCCCTGCCCGCCCAGCAACGCCTGCTGGCCCGTGATGTGGTCACTGACCTGATCAACCCGCGCAGTGCAAGCGATACGGCACTGGGTTTCATGATGGTGCCGGCTGCGCTCGTGCGTCTGCTGCTGCCCATCGCATTCATGGTTTCGATGTACCTGTTCATGCGCGGCCATAACCAGCCGGGCGGCGGGTTCGTCGCCGGCCTGGTGATGTCCGTGGCGTTCATCCTGCAATACATGGTTGCCGGAACTCAGTGGGTCGAGGCGCAGATGAGCCTGCGACCTCTGCGCTGGATGGGCACCGGTCTGCTGTGCGCTGTCATCACCGGCCTGGTTTCCATGGCTCTGGGGTATCCGTTCATGACCACCCATACCGCGCATCTGGACCTGCCGATACTCGGTGAAGTCCATTTTGCCAGCGCCCTGTTCTTCGATGTGGGCGTCTATGCCGTGGTCGTCGGCTCGACCCTGTTGATCCTCACCGCACTGGCCCACCAGTCGGTTCGCAGCCATCGACCAACCCAGTTGCCGAAACCGATTGTCCGCCCTGCGGCCGAATCCGCGACTACACAAGGAGCCGTCTGATGGAAGAAGTCATCGCAGTCGCCATTGGCGTTCTCGCTGCATCCGGTGTCTGGCTGATACTGCGCCCGCGTACCTTTCAGGTAGTGATGGGGCTGTGTCTGCTGTCCTATGGCGTGAACCTGTTCATTTTCAGCATGGGCAGCCTGTTCATCGGCAAGGAACCCATCATCAAGGACGGCATTCCTCAGGACCTGCTCAATTACACCGACCCCCTGCCCCAGGCGCTGGTCCTGACCGCAATCGTCATCAGCTTCGCCATGACCGCACTGTTCCTGGTCGTGCTGCTGGCGTCCCGCGGCCTGACCGGCACTGACCATGTGGATGGCAGGGAGCCCAAGGCATGAGCGGGATGAACCAACTGATTGTTGCTCCCATCCTGCTGCCGCTGGTGACCGCCGGGCTGATGCTCTGGCTGGGTGAAAAACACAGGCCGCTCAAGGGCCGCATCAACCTGCTGTCGAGCATGCTCGGGCTGGCGATTTCCATCACATTGCTGTTGTGGGTCCAGAAGAGCGGCACCACGGGCACCATCGGTGTGTATCTGCCGGGTAACTGGGAAGTGCCGTTCGGTATCGTGCTGGTGGTGGATCACCTGTCTGCCCTGATGCTGGTACTGACCGGCATCATCGCCGTGTGTGCGCTGCTGTTCGCACTGGCCCGCTGGGACCGGGCAGGCGCCAGCTTCCATGCCTTGTTCCAGATTCAGTTGATGGGCCTGTATGGCGCCTTCCTGACCGCCGACCTGTTCAACCTGTTCGTGTTCTTCGAGGTCTTGCTGGCGGCTTCCTATGGCCTGATGCTGCACGGCTCCGGGCGTGCCCGGGTGTCGGCAGGCCTGCATTACATCTCGATCAACCTGCTGGCCTCGTCGCTGTTCCTGATTGGCGCCGCATTGATCTACGGCGTGACGGGCACCCTCAATCTGGCAGATCTGGCGATCAAGATTCCTCAGGTTCCGGAATCCGACCTCGGCCTGCTGCATGCGGGCGCAGCGATTCTGGCTACCGCATTTCTGGCCAAGGCCGGCATGTGGCCGCTGAACTTCTGGCTGGTGCCCGCTTACTCGGCAGCCAGTGCGCCGGTTGCGGCCATGTTCGCCATCATGACCAAGGTCGGCATCTACACCCTGCTGCGCCTGTGGACGCTGCTGTTCTCCGAACAGGCAGGGCCTTCGGCCTTCTTCGGCGGGGACTGGCTGATCTATGGTGGCATGGCAACCATCGTCACCGCAGCCGTCGCGATTATCGCCGCCCAGCGCCTGGAGCGTCTGGCCAGCCTGAGCATTCTGGTATCGGCGGGCATCCTGCTGGCGGCCATCGGTTTCGCTCAGCCGAGCCTGACTTCGGGTGCGCTGTTCTATCTGGTCAGCTCGACCCTGGCGCTGAGTGCGATGTTCCTGCTGGGTGAACTGATCGAGCGCTCACGCTCCTCCAACGAGATTCCCCTGGAAGAGGATGCAGACCAGTTGCCGCGTAATATGGAATCCCTGCATCCGCCACCGGGCACCAACCTGGACGACGAGCAGAAAGCCGTGGTCGGTCAGGTCATTCCCATGACCATGGCTTTTCTGGGCTTGAGCTTCGTGGCCTGCGCCCTGCTGATCATCGGCATGCCGCCGCTCTCGGGCTTCATCGGCAAGCTGACCCTGCTCAGCGCGCTGCTCAACCCGTTGGGGCTGGACGTGGCAAAGGACAAAGCCATTTCCACTCAAGGCTGGATGTTGATCGGCCTGCTGATCTTCTCGGGTCTGGCTTCGCTGATTGCCTTTTCCCGCCTCGGCATCCAGCGCTTCTGGACGCCGCTGGAAAGCCCTTCACCGCTGCTGCGCCGCAATGAGTGCCTGCCCATCATTATTCTGCTGGGTCTGTGCATTGCCCTGACGATCAAGGCAGAACCGCTGTTGCGCTACACACAGGATACCGCTGCCGCCTTGCATACGCCCACGCAGTACGTGCAATCGGTCATGGCCACACGCCCCGTGCCAGGACCGACCAGCCCCAAAGACGTCTCGCAGGTGCAGCCATGATGAGATTTTTCTTCCCCGCCCCATGGTTTTCACTGGCGCTGTGGGTGTTATGGCTGGTGCTGAACCTTTCCATCAGCCCCGGCACCGTGTTGCTGGGTGCGATATTCGGTTTTCTGGCTCCACTGCTCATGGCGCCCCTGCGACCAACCCCGGTGCGCATTCGCAAACCCGGCACGATCCTGAAGTTTTTCCTGCGGGTGGGCTACGACACCGTGATCTCGAACCTGCAGATATTCATGTCGGTCTGGAACCTCAAACGTCGTCCGCCACGCTCGGCATTCGTCAAGGTGCCATTGGACCTGCGCGACCCCAGCGGCCTTGCCGCACTGGCGATGGTCACGACCGTGGTGCCCGGCACCGTCTGGTCTGAACTGGCGCTGGACCGCAGCATTCTGCTGATGCATGTGTTCGATCTGGAAGATGAAGCGCAATTCATCGAGCACTTCAAGACAGCCTATGAGCGACCCTTGATGGAGATTTTCGAATGACTGCACTGCTCGACAATGCCATTCTGCTCAGCCTGCTCATATTTGCCTTGGCGATGGTGATTACCCTGATTCGTCTGTTCAGGGGACCGTCGGCACAGGATCGCGTACTGGCTCTGGATTACCTGTACGTCATTGCCATGCTGATGATGCTGGTGCTGGGCATACGCTATGCCAGCGACACCTATTTCGAGGCAGCCCTGCTGATCGCCCTGTTCGGTTTCGTCGGCTCCTTTGCCCTGGCCAAATTCCTGCTGCGCGGAGAGGTGATCGAATGAATTCGCTACAGACCCTTCCCTTCTGGGTGCAGGTCATTACCTCGTTGTTGCTGGTTACCAGCAGTGTGTTCGTCTTGACCGGCGCCTTGGGCCTGTTGCGCCTGAAGACCTTTTTTCAGCGCATGCACCCACCGGCCCTGGCCTCCACACTGGGAGCCTGGCTCGTTGCACTGGCTTCGATCATTTATTTCTCGGCACTGAAATCAGGACCGGTGATTCACGCCTGGCTGATTCCAGTCCTGCTGTCGATCACCGTGCCGGTCACCACGCTGCTGCTGGCGCGTACCGGACTGTTCCGCAAGCGCATGGCCGGGGATAACGATGTTCCGCCGGAAGTCAGTGGCGATCGTCCCGCACGAGACTCAGTGGAAAACTGAAACGTCATTGATCACTTCGCGGGCGGCCCTGCTCGCGAAGACTTGCAGTCAGGCTTGAATCACTCGCTGGCCTTGAAGGTCAGCTCACCCTTGCGCCATTTGGCAGCCTTGCCGATGGCCGCTTTCAGAGGCTTGCTCAAGCCGCCCTGCAATTGCTCATTGGCCGCAAAGACCATGAACACGCCGTGACCTTCCCTGAAAACGATGCCGTGGCCTTCAGGAATATCGACATAGGCGTAATCGCCCAGGCCGTAGACGGTGAACTTGATATCGCGGAACTTCAATTCAAACTTTCCGCCTTCACGGCTGGGCAGGACAGAAGCGCGAAAATGATCCCCTACCTTGAGTTCAAGGCGCGGTTTGTCATCGACTACCAGTGCGGTTTCGGTGTCGATTTCGGACATGTAGATGCCGTCGGGCGATTGCTCGGTGACGTAGACAAAACGTGACTGGAACTGCTTGACCAACTGCGCACGTAGATCACCGAGCACAAACAGAGAATGGGTATCCAGGTTACTTACAGCCAATGTACAAATCCTCGAACATGAAAATAAAGCTGCCTGACAAAGCCAGGACAGTCAAAAAATAAGCATCCTTACAGGCCACCGAAGCGGCTGAAATACCTGCTGACACGCACTGAAACTGCGAGCGATGATTCCATGGTCGCCACCCTGCCGGGCAGGCTGGAGGCGGATTCTACCGACAGACAACGCCAGCGGCATACATACCTTTTGTACAGAGAGGTATCAGAGACAGGGAAAGCGGCACGATTCGGCACGCGAGACAGACATTAGCACCTGTCGCCGGATCAATAAAAGATTCGTCGAACTCTTGTCCGTGGCCAGCACTCCCATAAAGGACAAAGGCCAACCCTGTAGACAAGGAGATGACATGGAACTGCCAACCCACTCTCTGCCCAACCTGTTCGCCCAACTGGGCCTGGACTCGGATGAGGATAGCATCCAGAACTTCATTGCCAACCATTCACTGCCTGATGATGTGAAACTGATCGACGCCGAGTTCTGGACACCCCAACAGGCTAGCTTCCTGAAGGAAGAACTGCGCGAAGATGCCGACTGGGCTCCTGTGGTCGACGAACTCAATGTGTTGCTGCACAAGAGCCCATAGCGCACGGAACTCAATGCCGGTATCCAGGCTGACTTGCATTTGGATAGCGGACCCGCCCCCCGGGTTGCGGCGCATGCACGAATACCGCATCACTGAAACTGCCGACCCGGCCGATGATCGCATTCCAGTGCGCCGAGTGATGAATATAACGCCAGCGCAGCAGGCATTCTTCCTGCTCGCTCAGGGTATAGGCACCGCCGCGGGCATAGCTGATCAACTTGCGGCTGATGCTTTCCAGCTCTGGAACGAGCCGCAGCTCGGCAGTGTCGGGAACCGGCTCGAACGGTACGCCTTCATCACAGGCCAGTGCATGCATGACCCGCAGATAGACACGCGACAGATGACCGAACACCTGACGACGCAGACAGGCTGCCGCCATCACCGTCTTGAGCCCCAAGGCAGCAGCGTGCGTACGGCCAAAGGCTTCGCAACATTCCACCCGTAACGAAGCCTCGCGATCCCGGGGATCAATCCACTGCCCGGCATCCAGCGCCTGCAAGTCTTCCTGAGCCTGCAACCAGGCTGTACTCGACTCGCAGGCCGTATCACGGGAAGCCATGCTCAGCCTTGGCCGGGTCAATAACAGCTTTTCTTCCATCTGAGGATGGTAACCCCCGCCAATGTCGGCATGGGCTCCGGGCAACACAATCTCCCGGCTCCAGTCAGGGGTAATACTGTTGAGCGCAAAGTTGCGCCGCGACTCATCCCGCGCCACCAGATGCAACACCTGCTGGGCACATCCGGGAGGCAGATAGAGATTGACTCTGTTGTTGGCCGGATCGCGGACATTGTAGAGATCCTTGAAACTGCCAATGGCAGCAACCGTATCGAACAACCCGATCACCTTGAGCCTGACACTGCCCTTGCCCCAGCTGAAATCCGGACCCAGCGGGACCTTGCGGCTTGCCAGGGCAGGTTCGAGCGCACCTTGGGCCTGCTTGAGGACTTCATTGACGAAATGCCGGGCAGAGGCAGCCCCACGGCTGAAACCGAAAACATCCAGCTCAAGGGCTTCGATGACGCATCCGGGATTATCCAGGGCAAACGCCTTGAGACGAGAACCGAGCTTCTTGATGGCATGCTCGGCCTTGGCCACCACGCCCGTGGTGCCGCGACCAAAACTCTGCCCTGGCCATAGGGAATCCCCGCCCCCGGAAGTTGTACCGGCGCCACTGATATAAACAGGCCAATAAACTTTCAAGCCCTCCCCATCGTTCCTGGCTACATATTGATGGCGATAAAGTGCAACCAGCCGGGCAATATTACTCAGATCATTGCTGTAACTGCTATTGGGATCTGAATGCCGCCCCGCACACTCGACGATATGTTTTCTGTCGTTGACTTCCATCATGGCGCGACAATCGGCGCCTATCTGGCTATTGGAGCGATTATTGCCCGTCCCATCGAAGAAAAGGCCTGCACGCACCGTAACACGAAGCATTGCGGTATCCGATACCGCAGCCTCCCGATTAACTTTCCATGTATATTTCATTGTCTGTCCGTCCGTAGAAAACAGTCATTTCGCATGACTGCCTTTTAACCAATTCAATACAATTGATTAAACAGCTTGCCCAGCAATAGACAACAGTCAAGTAACGGAGAGATTTACAGAGCAGTCCTACAAACCGAGAGAATATTACTCAGACTAAACAATAAATAAATATCACAATAGTTTAGAAAAATGTTATTCGACAAAATTCACAGGACCTTTGCAATATCCTGAATAGATATTCGGGGGAGGTTGTCAAACTCCAGGCACAACAAAACCGGGAGGCTAAAATAGCCTCCCGGTCAGGTGACACCTCACTCCAGCCTGTGGATCAGGCCTGGCGCTGGTGCTTGTCGATCTGCTCGTGGCGCTCTTGCGCTTCGATGCAATATTTGGTCGTCGGGCTGATCAGCAGGCGCTTGAGGCCAATAGGCTCTCCGCTGTCGTCGCACCAGCCAAAGGTGTCATCGGCAATACGCGACAGAGCCATTTCCAGCTGTGGCAGCATGCGCTGATCGCGGTCGATGACATTCACCAGCCAATGACGCTCTTCTTCTACCGAAGCAGCATCGGCAGGGTCGGCCGGGGTGTCCAGGCTCTCGATAGCAATGCGGCTTTGCTCGATACGCTCGTGGATTTCAACCTTCATGGCCTGCAACAGCTCGACGAAGAAAGCATGCTGTTCAGCATTCATGTAGTCATCGGCCGGCATGGCCAGCAACTTTTCCTTTGTCATTGATTTCTCTATAAAAAAACGTGCATTGAGGAGCGGCTCAACGTTGCCGTAAAAGCGCCATGATCTCCAAGCGCCACCAGGCACTCAATTTACGAGGGGCGGCAGTCTAAGGCCGGCTTGGCCCGTCGGCAATACAATTGAAGGGATTTTGTACCCCGACTGCATCGACGCCCCTGAAAATCAGGCCTTGATACCTCTGTGAAGAGCCTCTGACTCTGCTTCGAGAGATCAGTTCCGGTAAAGGAAAAAGCACAAAAGGGCCTGTTGAAGGCCCTTTTGTGCTCAATCCGCTATCAACGCTTGGCTTTGCGCTTGTTGCGATACTGATCGATTACCACCGCAACCACAATGATCAGGCCCTTGATGATGTCCTGAACATAAGCATCCACGCCAACAAAGGTGAAACCACTGGCCATGACGCCCAGGATCAGCGCGCCGATCACGGTGCCGGTAATGCGCCCGACGCCACCGGCCAGGCTGGTGCCGCCGATCACCGCAGCGGCAATGGCATCCAGTTCATAGGACATGCCCATGCCCGCCTGCCCTGTCGCCGCACGCGCCGAAGCCACGACCCCGGCCAGCCCCGCCAGCAGCCCCGCGATGCTGTAGACGATGACCAGATGACGTTTGACGTTGATACCCGAAGTGCGGGCCGCCTGCATGTTGCCGCCAATCGCGTAGGTGTACTTGCCGTACTTGGTGTAACGCAAGGCGATGTGAAAGATCACCGCGACAACCAGGAAGATGATGACCGGCATCGCCCCCTGACCAATGGCCGTGTAGGAGTCGGAAAGCATGCTCACCGGCTGGCCTTCGGTATAGAAACGCGCCAGTCCGCGAGCAGACACCATCATGCCCAGCGTCGCAATGAAAGGTGGAATCCCGGTGATGGCGATGATACTGCCGTTGATTGCTCCGGCCAGCAGCCCGACTCCCAGCCCCACGACGACCGGTATCCACACCGGCAAGTCGGTGAGCGACGGAAAGACCGCCCGGGAAAAGTCCGACGTCTGCGCCAGACTGGCGGCAATCATCGCCGACAGGGCCAGTACCGAGCCCGACGACAGATCGATACCGGTGGTAATGATGACCTGAGTAACCCCGATAGCCAGCAGGCCGATGATCGAGACTTGCAGGATCATCAACACCAGCCGCTGGGAGTTGAGCAGGAAGCTCTGGTCGCGCACGATCCAGCCCAACAACTCGAAGACCAGCCCGATACCGATCAGCACCAGAAAAATACTCAGCTCGGTAGGCAGCCGCCGTTTGCTCTTGTTCGGCGCCAGGGCCGGTTTGTTCTGCAAAATTGCGTTGCTCATTTC
The DNA here is from genome assembly GCF_018968705.1 of Pseudomonas lijiangensis. Lineage (NCBI taxonomy): Bacteria > Pseudomonadati > Pseudomonadota > Gammaproteobacteria > Pseudomonadales > Pseudomonadaceae > Pseudomonas > Pseudomonas lijiangensis. The sequence goes on along the minus strand of NZ_CP076668.1, from coordinate 1,934,353 downwards.
CATTTCCCTCTTGTTCTTCTGCCGCCCGTCCGGACGGGCAACTCAGTGAACCGAATGGCCGGAAGCCAAGTGCATGACCTTTTCCTGGGTGGCCTCACTGCGATCGAGGATGCCCATCATTTCACCTTCGTGCATGACCATGACCCGGTCACTCATGCCCAGCACTTCGGGCAACTCGGAGGAAATCATGATCACGGCCATACCTTCGCTGGCCAGCAAGGAAATCAGGCGATAGATTTCTGCCTTGGCCCCCACATCGATGCCACGGGTCGGCTCATCGAGAATCAGGATTCTGGGGTTGGTCATCAGCCAGCGGGCCAGCAATGCCTTCTGCTGATTGCCGCCAGAAAGCGTATCGATGCATTGCTCAAGGGAAGGCGTCTTGACACGCAGCTTCTTGCACATGTCTTCGCACAGCGCCCGCAGGGCTTTCTGCTGGACGAAACCATTGCCGACGTAGTTGGCCAGAACGGCCATCTCCATGTTCTCCATGACCGACAGGCAGGGGAACAGCCCCGTCAACTTGCGATCCTCGGTCAGTAACGCGAAGCCCTTTTCGATGGCCTGATGCGGATCGGCAATATGCACCGGTACGCCATCGAGTTGTATTTCGCCGCCCTGACCGGGCGTGATACCGAACAGTGTTTCAGCCACATTGGTCCTGCCCGACCCCATCAACCCCGCAATGCCAAGAATCTCGCCGGCATGCAGGTCGAAGGACACGCCCTGGAATACCCCGTCCAGGCTCAGATCACGCACCGACAGCAGCAGGTCGCCAATGGGGTTTTGCCGCTCGGGAAAGAGCTGGGTCAGCTCACGTCCGACCATCATCGAGATCAGGCTGTCGCCGTCCATGCTTTCCGCACGCTGCAGACCGATGTAGGCGCCATCGCGAAACACCGCCACTTCATCGGCGATCTCGAACACTTCGCTCATCTTGTGGGTGATATAGATGATGCCTTTGCCCTGGGCGCGCAGGTCAGCAATGATCGAAAACAGGTGGGCGACTTCCGTTTCGGTAATGGCAGAGGTGGGCTCGTCCATGATGAGAATGTCGGAGTCATAGGACACTGCCTTGGCAATCTCCACCATCTGGCGCTCGGCAATGCTCAGGTTGCCTACCAGCTCCTGCGGATCGAGCCTTATGCGCAAGCGCTCCAGCAGTTCGGCCGTGCAGCGGTACATTTCCCGGTGATCGACCATGTGCAGGCTGTTGAGTTGTTCGCGGCCGATCCAGATGTTCTCGGCAATGCTCATGAACGGCATCAGGTTCAGCTCCTGATGGATCATGGCAATACCCGCCTGCAAGGCAGACAGAGGCGTATCGAAGCGCACGGGATTGCCCCGCAGGCGTATCTCACCGGTATCGGGTTGATAGATCCCGGCGATGATTTTCATCAGGGTCGACTTGCCTGCGCCATTCTCGCCCATCAGGGCCAGCACAGTGCCGGGCCGTACCCGTAGCTGTACATCGTTGAGGGCGATGACGCCCGGAAAGCCCTTGCTGATATTGCTGATTTCCAGCAGATAGGGAGATGAAGCGTCAGTGGCAGCAGGGTCATCGACACGGGCAGCGGACGGCGTCTCGCGCTGGGTATGGCGGGTGGCGGTAGCGGAACCGAACATGATCGAAACTCCTCGGGCAGCAAGCTGTGGGAGGGCAGGCTTGCGCCCTCCCCTGGCCTCTTCACTGTTTCTTTTTAGTGAATTCGTCGACGTTTTCAGGCGTGATCAGGCGATACGGAATCAGGATGGCCTGTGGCTCGACCTTTTCCTTTTTGGCCAGCTTCACAGCGGCATCGATTGCGCCTGTGGCCTGACCGTGAGCATCCTGAAAGACCGATACCGCCAGGTCGCCACGCTTCACGGCATTGAGACCATCAGGCGTGCCGTCCACTCCGGCAACCAGCACGCTGCCGGGTTTGGTACCTGCCTGCTTGAGGGCCATGGAAGCGCCAATCGCCATCTCGTCGTTGTTGGCCAGCACCGCATTGAAGGCTCTGCCCTGAGTGATCCAGTCGTTGGTCAGGTCCATGCCTTTCTGGCGTAACCAGATACCGGTCTGTTCCTGGTCAATCTTGATGTCGGGGTATTTGCCCAGCACCTCTTTGATGCCTTTGGTGCGGTTCTGCGTCGAGTTGTTGGCCAGATCCCCCAGCAGGATCATGACGCTGCCCTTGCCACCCAGTTTTTCGGCGATGTATTGCATCTGCATGCGGCCAGCCTCCATGTCATCGGAGGTGACGGTGGCAACGCCTTCGGGCAGCCTGGGATCGTCGGGACGACGATTGACGTACACCAGCGGGATCTTGGCTGCCGTGGCGAACTTGGTGATACGGGCGGTCGCTGCGGTGTCCACGGGGTTGACGATCAGTGCGTCGACTTTCTTGCCGATGAGCTCCTGTACCTGATCGATCTGCTTGTTCACATCCGCACGGGCATCGACGAACTGCAGGTCGACACCATCGGGCAGGGTCTTGGCATGGTCTTTCATGTCTTCGCGCAGATAAGTCAGCCAGGTGTCATCGAACTGCGACATGGCTACGCCTATCCTGATGTCGGCCAGTGCAGTGCCGCTGCCCAGAAGCAGGGCCAGAGCCAGGGAGGTGAAACGAATCTTGGTCTTCATGAAGGTCTGTCTCCAAATTCTTGTTGTTGTTCAGACTTGGTAACGACGTAGCGAAGAGCGGTTTATTTCGGCAGACGAATACCCGTAGCGCCGGGTATGCAGAACAGTTGCGCATCCTGGTGCTGCACACACATACCGCGTGCGACGAGCGTAAGGAATCGCTCCATGACAGAGATCCAGAATGACGAGGGGGCAGAACGCATGGCCTGTTGGCCGCGGGTAGGGGTTTTCATCGACGGTACCTATCTTTGTCTTGTTTTTGTTTGCTTGTTACCTGCGACCTTCAGACAAGTCCGACAGCACAGGTGATTCGATAGTCGGCAACCTGAAAACGACTTTATTGGAAAATATTTTCCAATTCAACTCATTTTAGAATTTTATTCTTTTTTATTTCTCTCTCCCGGAATGTCGATAGCAGCAAGCCCCGGCTCTCTCCAGAGAACCGGGGCTTGCGTGTAACCCTGAAAAAAACGCGCTGTTTACAAGGCGATCACTCGTCCCTCCTGCGCACTCAGTCGTGCAGCGTCCAGTACCACGGCAGTCGCGACTGCATCGTTCGCATCCACAGGATTCTGCCCGCCCGAGTCGATGGAATCCTGCAACTGTTTATAGAACTCCAGCCAGCACCCCTGCTCCGAGGGAACCCGCTCCCGGTGGTCGCCGTGCTCGAACCAGCCCCAGCGCCTGTGCTCCTCGACACCCCAGCGCTCGCCTTCAGACATGGGCGTCAGACCAGCCAGAGCGGCCTCTTCCTGACCATCCAGGCCTTCGACACTGTAGCAACCCTGGGTTCCACTGACCCTGAAGCGCGGCCTCGGCGTGTTTTGCAGACAACTACCGGACAAATGCGAGACGACACCACTGGCATGGGTCAGGGAAATGAAGAAGGCATGGTCCGGCGCATCGGGCGTGCTGGACTGCAACTCGGCATACACCCGGCTGACCGGGCCGAACAGCACCAGAGCCTGATCCACCAGATGGCTGCCAAGATCACGCAACAGGCCGCCACCACTGGTCTTGCCCACCGACCTGGGGGAATAGCGTTCGATGCTGGATTCAAAACGGCTGATGGAGCCCAGCACGTCGTTGTCGATCAGCTTGCGCAAGGTCAGGAAGTCCGAATCCCAACGCCGGTTCTGATAAACGCTCAGTTGCACGCCCCGCCGCTTCGCCGCGTCTACAAACTCACGGGCCTGGGCGGCGTTGTCGGAAAAGGGCTTGTCGCTGACCACGTTCACGCCCAGCTCGATGGCTTCGAGTATCAGGGCGCGACGGGAAGCCAGCGGCGTGGAGATCACGACAGCATCGACACCGGATGCGACCAGATCGGCCAGGCTATCGAAGGTCGCGACATCGGGGTGATCGTTGGCCACTTCCTGCCGCCGCTCGGGTGAGCGGGTCACGACCCCCACAAATGTTGCATCGGGCAAACTTGAAAGCAGCGTGGCATGAAAGTAACGCCCGCCCTTTCCGTAGCCCACCAATCCTATTCGCATGAAGTCCTCCTGTCGTTGCTGTCGCTGACAACTCTCTTTCAGCCGTAGAACCCGGGACGACTGGCCAGGCTGACCGGCACGATCGCGCCACTGCGCTGCGCCTCGACACAGGCATCGGCGGTTACCGCAGCCGCGTAGCCATCCCAGGCTGAAGGACCACCGACTTTACCGGCATTCACACCATCGATGAAAGCCTGCAATTCGACATCATAGGCCGCGATAAAACGGTCCTTCCAGTCCATCAGGATGGCATTCGACAGCTTGGCCTCGCTGCGCAACTGGACTTGCGACGGCTCGGGCAGCCTGGCGATACCGGTCTCGCCGACCACTTCGCACTGGATGTCATAACCGTACTGGCAATTGACGAAGACCTCGACGTCGATGCGGGTTCCCTTGGCGGTTTCCAGCAGTACGATCTGCGGATCCTTGAGATGCGCCAGCGCTTTGGAGGATTTGCGCGGGAAGACCACTTGCACCGAAACATAGTCATCGTCGAGCAGCCAGCGCAGCACATCGATCTCGTGGATCAGGGTGTCGGTGATCGCCATGTCGGTCTTGTAGTTCTCGCCTACGGTCGGGTTGCGGTGAGCGCAGTGCAGCATCAATGGCTCGCCGATCCTGCCACTGTCGATCACCGACTTCAGGGCACGATAACCTTCGTCATAAGGACGCATGAACCCAACCTGCACCAGACGTTTGCCGAACGCGACTTCAGCATCGACGATACGACGGCAACCTTCGGCAGTGACCGCCAGAGGCTTCTCGCAGAACACCGGTTTGCCTGCGGCAATCGCTGCCAGCACGAACTCTTCATGGGTCGGTCCCCATGAAGTCACCAGCACCGCCTCCACATCCGGTGCGGCGATCAGGGCGTGACCATCGGCATAGACTTCAGCCGTGATATCCAGCTCACGAACCACAGTGGCCGCCTGTTCGAGATTGATGTCGGTGACGGCCACCACCTGACTGCCGAGAAGGGTCTTGCTGCAGCGCCGGATATGATCACGACCGATTGCGCCAGTACCGATTACGCCTAATTTCAAAGCCATTGCAGTGCTCCTGTTGAATTCATTCCGAATGAATAACCGCAATCAATATTGACGGGCCTTGGCCAGTTCCTTGTTGAGCTTTTCGTACACCTGGGCCGTGGTGCCGGTGGTGGAGACCTCGGCAACACCCACCCGCCACCAGGACAGGTAGTTGTGGATCATGGTCTTGGGCAGGACTTTGATATCGATGAGCGTCGAAACGGTCTGCCGTTGCGCATCTGCCAGCGCCTCGCGCAGTTGCTCAAGGGTGTTGACCCTGTAGGTCTTGCAGCCATAGGCCGCTGCGCTCATGGCGAAGTCCACCGGCACGAAGTCGCCATCGAGCAGGCCGGTTTCCGGGTTACGAAAACGGAACTCGGTGCCGAAGCTGTTCATGCCGTTGCCCATTTGCAGGTTGTTGATGCAACCGAAGGTCATGTTGTCCAGCAGCACGACGTTGATCTTGCGTCGCTCCTGAACCGAGGTCGCCAGTTCCGAGTGCAGCATCATGTAGGAGCCGTCTCCTACCAGTGCGAAGACTTCCCGCTGCGGCGCAGCCAGCTTGACGCCCAGTGCGGCATTGACCTCGTAGCCCATGCAGGAATAGCCATACTCGACGTGGTAGGTATCGACGCCGGTACTGCGCCAGGCACGCTGCAGGTCGCCGGGCAGACTGCCAGCGGCGGCGACGATGACCGCGTCTTCTGGCAGGCTCTGGTTGAGCACTCCCAGCACAGCGCTCTGGGTCAGGCAGGAACCGGTCACTTCGATGAATTCGCGCAATACGGCCGGGTCCATGTGGTCATTGATTTCCGGCGTGAAATCGATGGCCTGATATTCGGCGGCATAGATACGATCGACTTCGGCCTCCAGCTCCTGCTTCGCCCGCCCGGGAGCATCTCCCCAGGCCGCGCGATAGTCGCTGGTCTGCAAACCCTGAAGCAGTTCCTGCAAGGCTTCCCGGGCATCGGCCAGCACCTGCACACCATCGAGCTTCTGTACGTCGAAAGCACCGACGTTGAGATTGAGAAACTGCACATCCGGATTCTGGAACAGCCATTTCGAGGCGGTGGTGAAGTCGCTGTAGCGCGTGCCGACGCCAATGATCAGGTCTGCTTCTTTGGCAAGCTGATTGGCCGCCAGCGTGCCCGTCTCCCCAATGCCACCCATGTTCAGGGGATGAGCCGAGACAATGGCGCTCTTGCCGGCCTGGGTTTCCGCGAACGGAATCTCGAAACGCTCTGCAAAATCCTGCAAGGCCTGGGCTGCACCGGAATAACGCACCCCGCCGCCACAAATCAGCAGCGGCTTGCGCTTGCCCTTGAGCAACGCCAGCGCGTCATCGAGCATGGCACGGGTTGGCGGGCGACGGTCGATGCGATGCACACGTTTTTGCAGGAAGCTGTCGGGGTAATCGTAGGCTTCGGCCTGTACATCCTGAGGCAGGGCCAGGGTCACGGCGCCGGTTTCAGCCGGATCGGTCAGCACCCGCATGGCGCTGAGGGCAGCGCTCATCAGTTGTTCGGGACGGTTGATGCGATCCCAGTATTTGCTGACGGCCTTGAAAGCATCGTTGGTGCTGATGCTCAGGTCATGGAACTGCTCGATCTGTTGCAACACCGGATCGGGCTGGCGGCTGGCGTAGACATCGCCGGGCAGCAACAGCAAGGGAATACGGTTGGCCGAAGCGGTCGCGGCAGCGGTCAGCATGTTGGCGGCACCCGGCCCCACCGAAGACGTGCAGGCGTAGATCCTGCGCCGCAGATGCTGCTTGGCAAAACCGATGGCGGCGTGGCACATGCCCTGTTCGTTACGGCCCTGGTGAACCACGAGATCGCCACTGTCCTGCTCCAGCGCCTGACCGATCCCCAGCACGTTGCCATGGCCGAAGATGGTGAAAACCCCGGCAACGAACTTGCTCTGCACGCCATCGACTTCGACATACTGGTTATCCAGAAACTTCACCAGCGCCTGGGCCATGGTCAATCGGGTTGTACTCATGCTTGCACCTTGTTTTTGTGAGTTGTCTCTTCGCATCTGTGCAGACTGTGTGAAAACTACTGTGCTCGGTCATGCTGCGTTGAAAACAGGCTCGGAATGCTCATTTACAAAACGTAAACTCCGCTTCCTCGCCTGTTTTCGCCTTGCCTGACCTTCGCTCGCTACGTTTTCACACGGTCTGTAAGCGGATTTATCCGCGAAGGCAGCACTGGGACAAATGACTCATGCTCTGTTCGATAGCCTCGGGAATGTTGTCCAGGGCATGCACGCTTTCGGCAAAGGGCTCGAAGGACAGATGCCCGTTGTAGCCACTGGCCAATAACCGTTCGATCTGACTGGCATTACCCAGAATGTCCGCTTCGCCCACCAGCACCCGATGCCCGTCACGAATACTGTTGAGGGGTGCCTGGGTATCTTCGACACCGGAGATGTGCACCAGCCCGGTGAGTTCGGGGAACAGCTCCACCTCACCCGCCAGATGGTGATGGAAGGTGTCATGCACCAGCCGATACACATCCAGCCCGCCAACGCCTCTGATCGCATCCACCGCCTGACGCTTGAAGCGCAACGCGCATTCTTCAAAACCCAGTGGCTCGACGAAACCGAGAATTCCGTGCTCACGCAGAATCGGAGCCAGCTCGGTCAAGGCCGTGCGCAAGCCCGTGGCACGCTGCGCGGCATTACGCGCATCGGCACGTTCGTTGAGCGGGCACATCACCAGCGCTTCGGCACCGCAATCGCGGGCATATTGCGCCAGCTTCGTGGCCTGAGCCCGACGCTCGTCATTCCACACATCGAACGGGTACAAGGCATTGATCGACAGCACACGAACCCCCTTGGCAGCGCATAGCTCGCGGACGGTCTGTGGCGACGTACCGTCTTCGATCTCGATACCCTTGAGGTCGTTGCGAATTTCGATGGCGTCGGCGCCAAGCTTCACTGCCAGATCTACAAAGTCCGGCAGGGACAGGCGTGGGGCGACCATACGATTTAGGGCAAAGCGCAGAGGCTGACTCATTGTTATTGTTCTCCACAGTCCATTGTCTGAAGGTTACTTGGCGGTTGGCATGCTGAATTCAGGACCTTTGGCGATGCTGTCCGGCCAGCGTTGCATGACACTCTTGTAGCGGCTGTAGAAGCGCAGGCCCTCTTCGCCGTAGGCATGGTGATCGCCGAACAGCGAACGCTTCCAGCCACCGAAGGAATGCCAGGCCATGGGCACCGGAATCGGCACGTTGATGCCCACCATGCCGACCTTGATCGAGCGGGCAAAGGCACGGGCCACGCCACCATCGCTGGTGAAGCACGACACGCCGTTGCCGAACTCATGGGCATTGATCAGCGCCACGGCACTGGCGAAATCCGGCACATGAACGATGCCCAGCACCGGGCCGAAGATTTCTTCCTTGTAGATCTGCATCTCGGGCGTGACGTTATCGAACAGCGTCGCCCCGACGAAGAAGCCCTGCTCGGCGCCCGGCACCTTGAAGTTGCGACCGTCGACCACCAGCTTCGCACCCTCTTTGATGCCCTGGTCGATATAACCCTCGACCTTGGCCTTGTGCACGGCAGTGACCAGCGGGCCCATGTCCGAATCGGCCTGCATGCCATCACCCACCTTGAGCTGGTCGATGCGTGGCAGCAGTTTTTCGATCAGTTGCTGGCCGACATCGCCCACCACCACCGCAATGGAAATCGCCATGCAGCGCTCGCCCGCCGAGCCATAGGCTGCGCCGATCAAGGCATCGGCGGCCTGATCCAGGTCGGCATCGGGCATCACGATCATATGGTTCTTGGCACCACCCAATGCCTGCACACGCTTGCCGTGGGCAGTGCCTTGCTGGTGGATGTATTCGGCAATCGGGGTCGAGCCGACAAAGGAAATCGCTTCGATGCCCGGATGTTGCAGCAGGCCATCCACGGCGACCTTGTCGCCCTGAACAACACTGAACACGCCATCCGGCAAACCGGCTTCCTTGAGCAGACGCGCCATCAGCAGGCTCGCCGAAGGGTCACGTTCCGAAGGCTTGAGGATGAAGCAGTTGCCGGTGACCAGTGCCAGGGGAATCATCCACAGCGGCACCATCACCGGGAAGTTGAACGGCGTAACCCCGGCACAGACGCCCAGCGGCTGACGCAAGTTCCAGTTGTCGATGCCACCGCCGATGTTGTCGCTGAAATCGCTTTTCAGCAGGCTCGGCGCACCGCAGGCAAACTCGACGATTTCAATACCACGTACCACCTCGCCACGGGCATCGGACAGCACCTTGCCGTGCTCGCGACAAATGATCTGCGCCAGCTCTTCGTGATGCCTGTCCAGCAGCTCCTTGAACTTGAACATGACCCGCGCACGACGCAGGGACGACTGATCGGCCCAGGCTGGAAACGCTGCCTGGGCCGAGGCGACCGCTTCGTCGATGGTCTTGAGGCTGGCCAGGGCAACCCGCGCCTGAACCTTGCCGCTGACCGGATTGAACACATCGCTGTAACGCTCGCCATCACCGTTATTGAACTGGCCGTTGATGTAATGGCCGATAACCGGGGACTCGCTCATCTGACTGACTCCAAATCGAAAGAGGTTAAAGATCCAGCAACCAGCTGTGCTGCGGGTCGTTATTGAACTGCCAGGCACGCTTGGGGCCTGCCATCACGTTCAGGTAATAAGACTCGTAGCCGTAGGGCACGCTGACCGGGTGATAGCCCTTGGGCACGGTCACCAGATCGTTGTTTTCCACGGCCATGGCCTGATCGATGCTGCGATCGTCGGTGTACACCCGCTGGAAGACGAAGCCCTGTGGCGGGTTGACCTGGTGGTAATAGGTTTCTTCGAGATAGCTCTCGTGGGGCAGGTTATCCATGTCGTGCTTGTGGGGCGGATAGCTGGAGGAATGCCCGGATGGCGTGCGCACTTCCACCACCAGCAGCGAATGGGCCTGCTCCGTATCCGGCAGGATGTCGCAGACATAACGGGTATTGGCGTTTTTGCCGCGCACGCTGCGCTTCATGCTGTCCGGCGTGATAAGGCGCGCCGGGGCACGCTTGGAACTGTCGCCGGGGGCCTTGCAGACCGCCAGTTGCGCAGGCCCCAGTGCCGTGAAATGTGCCTGGCTGTGGGGCGGCAGGTACACGGCAAACGGCGACTTCTCTTCAAAGACCGAGTGCCGGTCGCCGATGTTTTCCCAACTGAACGCGCCCTGCCCCAATGCTTCGCCGCTCACACTGGCATGGCCGGTGAGCAGCACCACGCACAATTCGTTGTCTTCGGCATTGAGGGACAAACGCTCGCCGGTTTCCAGGCGATACGCGGCGAAGCCTACATATTCCAGCGCACCCTCCTGCAACTCGACGATGTCGCGCCCCTGTGCCTTGCTTTTAGTCAACAGATTCATTGTTCAGTCCTCCGTTATCGAGCATCCATCAACAGTTGGCGCAGCGTGTCATAGCCTTTTTTGGCGTAGACATAACTGGGCGCGACGGCAGGGTCCTGTTCGGCTTCGACAACCAGCCAGCCCTGATAACCAGCCTGCAGCAGCACCTTGAGCAGCGCCGAGAAATCAATATCGCCATCGCCGGGCACGGTAAAGGTGCCGTTGACGATGCAGTCCGGGAAACTCCATAGATTGTTGCGCGCCAGTTGCACGACCGGCTTGCGCACATCCTTGAAATGCACATGACAGACGCGGTCAATGTGCTTGCTCAGTACCTGCAAGGGTTCGCCACCGCCCATGTAGCAGTGGCCCGAATCGAACAGCAGGCCCACTTCGGGACCGGTCAGTTCCATCAGGCGATCAATGTCCTGAGGCGACTCGACGTAGGCGCCCATGTGGTGGTGATAGGCAAGACGCACGCCCCGGGAAAGGGTGAAACGCGCCAGTTCGGTGAGCTTGTCGGCATATTCACGCCAGGCGGCATCGGTGTGGAAACGGGGCCGTTCGACCAGAGGAATGCGTTGCCCCTGAATGGAGTCGGCCACTTCGCCATACACCAGCACCGAAGCACCGTTCTGCGCCAGCAGTTCTACATGGGAGGCAATGGCTTCGATTTCCTCGGCCACCGAACGCTGTGCCAGTCGGCTGGAATACCAGCCCGACACCAGCGCCAGCCCATAAGGACGCAGCACATCACCGACCCCTTTGGCGTCCTTGGGAAACTTTCCGTTGAGTTCAAAACCTTCGTAGCCGATTTCCTTGCCCTCGCTCAGGGCAGTGCTCAACGGCGTTTCGCCGCCCAGCGCCGGCAGGTCGTCGTTGCTCCAGGAAATCGGATTGATGCCGATGCGGATGTTGGATGCGGAAACAGGCATGGCTGCACCTTTCTTGTTGTTATCACTGCGTCAATGAGGATGGGGTCAGGCGCGGGCTTCGCGCCAGGACTCGATCAACCAGATAAACGTACTCTGCACCTGATTTATCAGAGTAGCGTCGTCGATTTCCCCGGCCATCCAGGCGCGACTCGGCTCCCTGAAAATCGTCCGGCCAACGGCAAACCCCTTGCAGGAGGTGCTGTGACGCGCCTGGGCAAAGCCGACGGCCAGTTCTTCCACCGGGGCATTGAGGCCCAGCAGCACCACGCCACGGCAATACGGATCGCGCTCCTGAATCAAGGCATCCAGTTGCTGCCAGACCTCGGTACTCTGCGCTTCGATCTTCCACCACGCAGGATAGATGCCCAGGTTGTACAAGCGCTTGAGGGCACGGTACATGACGTCGGGATGAGTCGACGGGTGGTCCTTGGGCGGGATGATTTCCAGCAGCAACTCATGACCACTGACTTGCGAGGCCTCGTACAAGCCTTTGATCTGGGCTTCCTGCTCAAGACGCAGAAGCGGCTCGTCGTCAGGGTGATACTGCACCAGACACTTGATGATCTGCTCCTGAGGCCAGCTCAACAGATTGCTGCCAATGGAGCGGCCATGCTCGAACGCCAACGGCCTTGAGCCCTGCACTTCCACTGGTCGGGCAACCCACCAGTCGCGACCGGTGGCAGCGTTGAGTGAGTCCTGACCGAATCGCTGATCGGCAAGCAGACCGACATCAGCCTCGATACCGCGCTTGTGCAGATCAGCTTCGACACGCTCGACAGCCGTTATAAAGAGTTGCTTGAGATCGCTGATGCTGCCAAGGTCGCGTCCGGCCTGCTGGGCCAGCTCCACCAGTTGCCCGCGATGATCGAAGGCAAAGATGAACAACTGCTTCCACTCTTTGCGAGGCACGCTGACCTGATGCAGGCGTTGCAGGACAACATCGCGATCCGGCCGGGTGATCGGCACCGGGCTGTTGAACAGATAATCCAGTTCCGCCGGAGTCGGCATGGCGGGTGCGCAGGCATGGCGCGACACCACCAGACCGCCGCAGGCATTGGCCAACTGGCAGCAGCGCTCGTCACTGGCATCCTTGAGCCAGCCGCTGAGGAAACCAGACATGAAAGCGTCACCGGCCCCCAGCACATTGAGCACTTCGACCCGCACGCCCGGATAAATGGCACCGTCTTCGAGGCGGGCCGGAATCGCACCGTGAATCACGGTACAGCCCTGCGGCCCGAGCTTGACCACCAGAGTCGCAGCCGTCAGCCCACGCACCACCCGCAAGGCAGCGAGCAAGTCCTCGGTCCCGCCCGCGATCAGAAACTCTTCTTCGGTGCCGACGATCAGGTCAAAACGCGGCAGAATGCGCTGCACATGCTGGCTGACATGCTGATCGGCGACAAACCGGGTTTCGCCATCGGCCTTGCCGGCCAGGCCCCACAGGACTGGCCGGTAATCGATATCCAGAACCCGTCTGACGTTGTGCTTTTCGGCGTAATCCAGTGCCTGACTGCTGGCCTTGAAAACCTGCTCGGTGGAGAAATGCGTGCCGGTAATCAGCAGGGCCTTGCTTGAAGCAATCTGGGCTTCGTCGATGTCTTCGGCGCGCAAGGCCATATCGGCGCAGTTTTCGCGGTAGAACACCAACGGAAATGTTTCACGATCTTTCAACCCAAGCAGCACCATGGCCGTCAGACGCTCGGGATCACGCTTGATTGCGCTGACATCACAGCCTTCACGCGCAAGTGATTCAACCAGGAAACGCCCCATGTGATCGTCGCCAACACGGGTGAGCATGGCCGATTTGAGGCCCAGTCGAGCCGTGCCGAAGGCGATGTTCGCCGACGAACCGCCCAGGTATTTGGCAAAGCTTGAGACATCTTCCAGCCGCGCTCCAACCTGCTGCGCGTAGAGGTCGACGCCAAGGCGTCCGAGGCAGATCAGATCCAACTGACGCCCACTGACAAAGCGAGTCTGGCCCATGGTGGCTCCTGTTATTTTTATCAGCCTGCATGTCACGCCATTGATGCGCAAAATGCTTTTGGTAGGACAGAGCCTAAAACGTCCCGCAGGATCAATCAATAATTATTCTATAATTTTTTCAAGTAGAATATTTTTTCCAATGGCGATGCGCGGAGTGCTGTCACACTTGGCTGACAGGTGAGATATAGTTCATGGCTATGTACGAAAGCGGCCAGATCAATGCGCGATCAACGACACTCGACCATTTTCGTACAGCGTGTGGCGCCCTAAAGAACAAGCAAAAAGGATTGAGATATGAACAGCACCGAGCAGCCGTCCCTGCCGGACACAGGCCTCGATACGCCACCGACCAGTGCCGAGGGCCTGCTGCGGCTGATCACCAATGAATATGACGGCCTGCCACGTCAGCTCAAACGTATCGCCAGCTACATGAGCCAGCAGAGCGACCGGATCATGGTCGATCGCATCAGCGATATCGCCCGGGAATGCGAAGTTCACCCTTCAGCCATCGTGCGCTTTTCCCAGCGCTTCGGCTTCAGCGGTTTCAGTGAAATGCAGGCGCTGTTCCGCGAGGCCTATACCCACAAGACGACGCCGGTACAGAACTACCAGCAACGCATCCGCAACATGATCGCCAACAAATCCCAGAAAGCCCGCGGCGGCGATCTGGCTCGTGAATGCGTGAATGCCACCTTGTCGGGCCTGGAGCGACTGGGCGCGGACCTGGACGACGACGAATTCGAGAAAGCCGTGGATCTGGTGGTCAACGCCGACAATATCTACGTGGTGGGCGTGCGCCGCTCCTTCGCCGTGGCCGATTATCTGGTCTATAACCTGCAACACACCAACAAGCGCATCCATCTTATTTCCGGCCTTGGCGGCAGTTATCGGGAGCAGATGCGCAGTGTGCGGGCCAATGATCTGGTCATTGCCATCAGCTTCACGCCCTACGGCAAGGAAACCCAGCATTGCCTGCGCATTGCCCAGCACAATCAGGCCAAGACGCTGATCATCACCGACAGCAACCTCTCGCCACTGGCCAAACGAGCCAATTCGGTGCTGCTGGTCAATGAAGGCAGTTCGTTCGCCTTCCGCTCCTTGAGCGCCACACTGTGCCTTTGTCAGGCACTGTTCATTGCCGTGGCCTATCGCCTGGAATTGAAGGTGGATGAAATTCATGAACAGGCAGGGTTCGAGGACTGAAACAATCTTTCTCGGCGCAGCCTTTATAAAGAGGCTGCCAGTTTTTTATGGGTGCCACGGAAATCAGGGACACATTCGTTTGAATCAAACTTTTCAGTGATCCAACACAAAACAATACTCGTATTAGCTACAAAGTTGATCATCATTATCATCTGAATGTTTTTTTCATAATCCGTTGTACAAACGCCCGAAGTGCCACCTATAGTGCCATCATCGCAGAAGGATACGCACGAGTGCCCTACGCACCGCAGGCCGAAGGACGGGAACCCTCATTGCAACTTCCTCCTGAGCCACGCCGCCATGCTATTTAATTCAAAAAAAAAAGAATTAATTGCCCTCCAGCAAACCATTGACCAACAAGCCTGGTTATTAAAAGCACTTGATCGTTCGATGGCCATCATTGAGTTCGATCTCAATGGTGTCGTGCTGACAGTCAATGACAACTTCCTGAAAACCATGCATTACCGTCGCGAAGACGTGCTGGGCAAGGAGCACCGCAAATTCTGCCCGCCCGAATACGCTCGCAGTCCGGAATACAGCCAGTTGTGGAATCGCCTGAGAGCCGGAGAGTTTGTCTCCGCGACTTTCCGTCGTGTAGCCGGCAATGGCGAGACCGTATGGCTTGAAGCCAGTTACAACCCGATCAAGGATGAATCGGGCAAGACCGTGAAAATCGTCAAGTACGCGCTGGACATCACCGCCAAGGTCCAGGCCGACAGCGAAGCGAAAAACAAGCTGCAGGCCCTCGACCGTGCCATGGCTGTGATCGAGTTCGATCTGGAAGGCCGGATCCTCTGCGCCAACAGCAACCTGACGAGCCTGATGGGTTACAGCGAAAAAGACTTGATCGGCAAGAGCCACAAGCTGTTGTGCCCACCGGACATCACCAGCAGCAGCGAATATGCCGACTTCTGGAGACGCCTGAACAAGGGCGAGTTTTTCAGCGGCCAGTTCAAACGTGTCAACCGCCATGGGCAGATTGTGTGGCTGGAAGCCAGTTACAACCCGGTATACGACACGGACGGGAAGCTGTGGAAAATCATAAAATTCGCTTCGGACATCACCGCCCGGGTCGAAAAGCATGAACGTGATAGCGACAGTGCCGCGCAGGCCTATCACATCTCGGTACAGACCCGGAAAGTCACCGAACAAGGCACCCAGGTGATTCAGCAGGCCGCGACCGAAATGCGCCAGATCTCGGTGAACATCGAGGACTCGTCACGCATCGTCACCCAGTTGGGCGAACGTTCGGAGCAGATCACCACCATCGTCAACACCATTCGCAGCATTGCCGAGCAGACCAACCTGCTGGCGCTGAACGCGGCCATCGAAGCGGCACGGGCCGGTGATCAGGGTCGCGGTTTTGCGGTGGTGGCCGATGAAGTTCGCCAACTGGCCGGACGCACCAGCCGCTCCACGGCCGAAATCTCGGAGATGATCGGCGTGATCCAGAACGAAACCCGCCAGGCCATCGACAGCATGGAGAACACCCGCAACAACGCCGTCAAGGGTGTCGACCTGGCCGATCAGGCCGGCTCGGTGATCGTCCAGATCAGCGAAGGCACCAGCCATGCGGTCGATGCGGTGAAAATGTTTGCGCGTCAGGGCGTGGGGCACTGATAGACAGCCGTTACTACAAACCCTGTGGGAGGGGCCTTGGCCGCGACGGCTTGCTTACAGGCAATACATCTTCAGCGCCTGAAACATTCTGTCGCGGCCAAGGCCCCTCCCACTTCATGACATGTGCGCCTTCACATCCGCTTCTGGTTCTTTGCGCTGAGCTTCTTCGCTTTTTTCTCCAGCACCACATACACCAGCAGGGCAATCAGCAGAGGCAACAGGAAATAAATGGCCCGGTAGCCGATCAGTCCCGCCAGCAGGCTGCCTTTGGAAAACTCCTGGGCCAGCAAGGTGATGAACACGGTTTCCAGCACCCCGAGCCCTGCCGGAATGTGGGTAATGACACCTGCAATACTGCTGATCAACAGCACACCCAATATCGCCGGATAGAACGCGTTATCCGGCAGCAGGGTGTAAATCACCATCGCCATCAACGACCAGTTCAAGGCCCCGAGGCCGGCCTGCATCAACGCCTGCCCGAGGGAAGGCAGAACGATTTCCTGCCCCCGCAGCTTCCAGGAGCGCCGTTTGGAAAAGCGGCACGCCAGCAGGTAGGAAAAGCACAGCACCAGCAAACCCACGCCGATCAGTTGCAAGGACGTCGTACCGACCTCCCAGGCCTTGGGCAGCTTTGGAAAGCCCATCGAGAACACGGCTCCCGCCAGCAGCATGTAGCCCAGCCAGTTGGTGATCAGACTGAAGCTCAGAATCCGGGTAATAGTCGGCACATCCAGCCCCAGCCGGGAATACAGGCGATAGCGCAAGGCAATCCCGCCCACCCAGGAACTCAGGTTGAGGTTGAAGGCGTAACAGACGAACGTCACCGGTACGATCTGCTGTATCGACAGCTTATGGCCCGTGTAATAACGCGCCAGGATGTCGAACCCGCAATACGTCAGGTAACTGACCAGCGCTACCAGTACCGCAATACTCAGGGTACTGAGTTTGTAGGACTGCAAGGCATGGCTGACTTCCTGCCAGTCGAGGTTCTTGACAAGCATGAACAGCAACACCGGCACGGCGATGAAGAAAAACAGGTTCAAGCCACGCTTGGCCCACTTCCAGCGGGTCCCGTGACCATTATCGGCTGATGCCTGGGCGACCTGAGTCATGACGATTGCTCCCTGTCTCGTAAATCCTGATGAGCCTGCTGCTCGATGACACGCGCCTCGGGCATCACATCCCCTGCCCTGATGGGCTTGAGGCGCATGCCGTGGACCGGAAACAACCCGGCGATGGCCGGAAAATGCCGCAGGAAGTGGAAGCACAGAAAAATCATCGGCGCACGCCACCACTGACCACGGGCCGCGCCCTTGAGATTGATCTGGGTGCTATGTGCAGCAGCGAGTTCGCACAGATGCTCATGCAGGCGCTGGTTGAGGTCCTGGTCACGAATGAACAGGTTGGCCTCAAGATTCAGCGCCAGACTGAGCGGGTCCAGATTGCTGGAGCCGATGGTGGACCACTCCCGATCGATCAGCGCGACCTTGCCGTGCAATGCCCGTTGCTTGTATTCGTGAATCACCACGCCATCACGCAGCAGGTAGGTATACGTCAGCCGTGAACAGACCCGCACGAACGGCATGTCGGGCTGCCCCTGCAGAATCAGCGTGACCTTTACCCCACGCCGTGACGCATTGCGCAGTTCGCGCAAGAAGCGATAGCTGGGGAAAAAGTAGGCATTGGCAATGGTGATTCGCTGGGTCGCGCCCCGAATCGCCTTGAGGTACTGCTCTTCGATATCGGTGGTGTGATTGCCGTTGTCGCGTTCGGCCAGCATCATCCGGGCATTGCCGGCGTATTTCAGTTTCAGAGGAATCTGCTTCAGCGTGGCGCGCACCGTCGGGTTGAGCATGCGCAGCGCGCTGCGATGGATATCGGCGAGGATCGGGCCTCGGACCAGCACGGCATAGTCCTGCTTGGCGGTGAGCCCGGTATCGGTCATGTGATCGACGCTGTAATTGATACCGCCAATGAACCCCAGTTCACCGTCGATCACCACCACCTTGCGATGCAGGCGCCGGAACAGATTGGTGCGCATCCCCATGAAGCGCGGGCGCGGATCGAACAACTGGATCTGGATACCCGCCTCGATCATGGCTTTGACAAAGCCGGAACTCAGGTCCGAAGTGCCATAGTCGTCCACTGTGACGACGACCCGCGCACCATTGTTCGCCGCCTCGATCAGAGCCTCTTGCAAGCCTTTGCCGATGCGGTCCTCGAAAATGATAAAGGTCTCGACCAGCACTTCCTTGCGGGCTGCACGAATGCATTCGAAGACCCGGGAAAAGAAATCCTCGCCGTTGATCAACAGCTCCACGCAATTACCGTCGCGCCATTGCTCCTGCTGCTCCCTGGCATTGTTGCTCATAACGTTACCTCCACCGCCAAGGGTGCATGATCGGAAAGATGGGACCAGGGCCGGTTGGACAGCACTCTGGGCCTGTGTGTGGTCGCGTTGCGTACGTAAATCCGATCCAGCCTCAACAGAGGCCAGCGGGCCGGAAAGCTCTTGGCCGGCGCGCCGAAACGCTCGACGAAGACCTCATGCAGCCCGGTACCTTGCAACAACGCATCGGCGCGCTGACGCCAATCGTTGAAATCCCCGGCGACAATCACCGGCACACCGACCGGCAAGCGTTCCATCAATTCGGCCAGCAGCTTGAGCTGTTGTCGCCGGTGACTTTCAAAAAGCCCCAAGTGCACACAGACCGCATGAACATGCCCGTAATGCGGAACCTCGAGGATGCAGTGCAATAACCCGCGTTCTTCAGTGCCGTGAATGGAGATATCGAGGTTTTCGTGCTGGACGATGGGGTATTTGGACAGCAGCGCGTTGCCGTGATCCCCTTCCGGGTACACCGCGTTGCGCCCATAGGCAAAGTCCTTCCACATGCTGTCGGCCAGAAACTCGTACTGCGAAATCGTCGGCCAGTCCTTGATCCGCCGGGCATGACTCTGGTGCTCGCCATGGACTTCCTGCAGGAACACGATATCGGCGGACACACTCCGTACCGCCTCGCGCAGCTCCGGCAGAATGAAACGACGGTTGAAGATGCCGAAGCCCATATGCATGTTCATGGTCAGCACATTCAATGAAATGTTCGCTGACACCGGCGTGATGTTGCCCAAGGGGGGATTGGCACTGGTCAAGGCTCGCTCCTTCACGACATTCAAGTCATATGAAGCCAGGCGAATGCGCAGGTTCCGTCATTTGTCAAACTCGTGCCCGCCTGCCGCTCGTCATCACGGAATGAACTTCATGCAGGCTTTGTGATTCGCACTATCGACAGTTCCTGAGACGTGAAGAGAGATAACAACAATGACTCTGCGACTCTGCGTGAAACCCGCTATGGCGCTGGCAGGCTGCCTGCTGTGCGAGATGGCGCTGGGGCAAGCGTGCGATGTGGTGACACGCCCTGCCAGCGCGCAAGTTCCGGTGGTCCAGCCGCACATCTGCTATGAATATAAAGGCATGCCCGAAGGTGCCATTGACTGGTCATGCAGCAACGAAGACAAAGGCTCATCGCCCAAGGAAAAACGCAAGGTCGATACCTGCCCCGAGGGCGCAGTGGCGTCGTGCAGGGCAACCGCGACCACGGAGTCCCTGGCCAATGAGCGCTCGACCAGCAAGGAGCCGGGTGATGGCACGGCTCAGGTTCCGGATGGCGCACAGGTCGTCACCTGGTACTACGAAATAAAGGAACAGGCACAGGCCAGAAATGACTGTGAACAGAGCGGTGGAACGTTCAGTTATCCCCTCGAGAAACCCTGAACTTCAAGGCATGAGGTTTGCTTTACTCAGGAGTGATTGTAAAAGTGTCAGGAAGCTGGCTTGCGAACAACATGACAAGGGTCACAACCGTGGATTTACCGTCGTCTGAACGCTATACCTCACAGGCCAAGTGGCTGCACTGGATCATAGCCGCCCTGATTGTGCTGGCTTATGCCTTGATTCTCAGCCGTACCCAGTTCGGCAAGGGATCGGAATACCGGACCTTCGTCGTGCAAAGCCACTTCTGGGTCGGCATCGTGATATTGGCCCTGGCCTTCTTTCGTCTGGCAGAACGTCGTCGCAATCGACCACCGGAAATAACTCCACCTCTTGAGGGTGCCCTGCGCCTGGTGTCGACCGTGTCGCACTATGCCCTGTATGCATTCCTGTTCGCCCAGCCGGTGCTCGGCGTGCTCACGGTGATGGTTGAAAAAGGCGCCTTGCCGATACCCCTGACAGAACTGCAGATCCCCTGGCCCTTCCCCACCTCAGGGCGCGTCGCCGAACAGTTCGAAGACCTGCACAAGCTGCTGGCGTCGATCTTCTACTACGTGATCGGCCTGCATGCAGCGGCTGCGATCTGGCATCACTTCGTGCGCAAGGACAATACGCTCAAGCGGATGGTGTGATCGCGTCAGGGCTGTGTAGGAATCGGGCGGCGCTCCGCTTATTCGCGGGACGTCATTGGGGGCGATGGATTTTCTTCAGCTTCACGGGTCTCTCGCGAATAAATTCGCTCCTACAGAAAGGCCTCTCAATTCATTGTTTTACGTTTTGTTTGATGAGCGCGACTTCAGTCACGAAAAGACCGCAAACACAGCGGCATCCTGGCCTGTATGATTGCCAACGCTCACTCTCATGGCTCAAGGACTCCCCCCATGCGCACCCGGCTATTGACTGCTCTGGCCCTTGCTGTAGGTTCTGTTTTCTGCACTCAGGCCCAGGCCAGCGGTGATGACTCCTGTTACCCGAACTGGACGATCCTCAAGGAACGTCTGGACATCTGCAGCAACCTGGCCTTTCTCAGTCCCGGTAACGACAGCCAGGTCAATCTGCGCCTTTTGCTGGCCGATCAGGGTGCGCTGGCACTGCAACCCCATGCACTGAACAACGACGATCTCGCCCAAGGTTATGGCCCGGTGCCCTTTCCTCTTTATCGTCTGGGGGCAATGAAAACTCAGGACGAAGCTGAATCTGCAGAGCAACCTGTCAACGCGACCTTGAGCCCGCTGCTCGACAAACTGGGCATCAAGCACGACATCGGCGAAAGCGCTGGCGATGCGTTTCTGCAAGGCGAAGGCAGTCGCTGCCGCAGCAATGGCCAGACCAGCGCCACTGCCTTTGTCGAGCAGTTGATTGCCAGCCAGGAACTGAGCGACACCGAGCGCCGCGCACTGGCCAATGCGCGCCTGCAATTGCTGACCGTGTGCGGCTGGGACGCCAGCCAACAGGCCGGCATGCTCCCCGGCGATCTGAAGTCTGCCACCGGCAAGGCGTTCGCCACTTATCTGCAAGCCGCCAGCGACTTTTACAGCGGTCGTTTCGCCGAGGCGGCAAAAGGCTTTGCGGCCCTTGCCGACAGCACACAGCCCTGGCTCAAGCAGACCGCGCTGTACATGAGCGCACGCACCGCGCTGAACGATGCCCAGCAAAACGCCTTCAACGAGTATGGCGAACGCTCCACGGAACAACTGGACAAGGCTCGGCTGCAACAGGCTGAAAGCAGCTTCGAGCACTACTTGCAGGTCTACCCCCAGGGCGAGTACGCCGCATCGGCCCAAGGCTTGCTGCGGCGCGTGCACTGGCTGGCCAATGACGCCGACAAACTCGCCAGGGACTTCGCCCTGCAACTGACAAAAACCAGCGATACGCAGCGCAATGTTTCCCTGGATGATCTGGTCAGCGAGGTGGATACCAAGCTGCTGACCGTCAACCGGCAAGCCGTACAAACGCCCTTGCTGATGGCCATCAATGACCTGATGTGGATGCGGGAAAAGTCGACGCCTCAATTGACCGAAGCCGATCTGCAGGCGCAGAAAGCGATCTTTGCCGAACAGCCAGCCTTGTATGAGTACTTGCAGGCTGCATTTGCCTTCTATGTCCAAGACAACCCGGCAAAAGCCCTGACGCTGCTGCCAGATGAGCCACCGGCCACTCTCGACTATTTGAGCTTCAGCCAGCAGATGCTGCGCGGCCTTGCACTGCAAGCCAGACAGGACTGGAAAGCCGCCCAGGCCTTGTGGGAACACCTGTTGCCACTGGCCAAACAACCGCTGCAACGGGAACAACTGGAACTGGCCCTGGCCATGAGTTACGAGCGGGATGAGCAACTGGCCCGTGTCTTTGCGGCAGACTCGCCGATTCAGTCGCAACAGGTTCGCTACACCCTGCTCAGGCATGTGGCCGACGCGGATCTGCTGCGCCAGCAGATCACTCAAGGCCCGGATGCCACCGAACGCAACACCGCGCTGTTCGTCCTGCTCTACAAAGACCTGCTGCGCAGCCGCTACGCCGACTTTGCCGAAGACTTCAAGCGACTGCCGGCCACGCTTCCCGACGAGAAGCTGGGTTACAGCCTGGGTTATGTGTACGAAAAGGGACCGGAACTCGCCCTTTTCCACTGGCAAGGCGACAAGGCCCAGTCCGGCTACACCTGCCCGAGCATCGCCCAGACAGCCGCGGTCTTGCAGGCTGACAACAAGAACCCGCAAGGCCTCAACTGCCTGGGCGAGTTCATGCTGCGCAACCAGCTGGACAGCATGCCACTTGACCAGAAGCGTCACGCCGACAGCCTGGGCGGCACTGCGCCAGGATTTGCCGGCGAGGTCTTCTCCCGACTCGAAGGTTACAAGCTGGTCATCGCCAACCCCAAGGCGGCTCGTGACGACAAGGCCTATGCGCTGTTTCGCGCGATCAACTGCTACGCACCTTCGGGCTACAACAGTTGCAACGGTAAGGACGTGGCTCCCGCCGTACGCAAGGCCTGGTTCAAACAGTTGAAGGGTGAGTTCGCCGATACCCGCTGGAGCAAATCGCTGCAGTATTACTGGTAAAGCGCGATGAGTGTCTGGCGTTATCTGCCGCTGCTCTGGCTGCTGGGTCCGCTTCATGCCTGGGCAGCGGTGGACGCCTCCGATTACGATGCCTTCTGGTTATGGGGCGGCGTCAACTCGCAACCGGTGCTGGCGCAGGCCAGGACGCTGTATGTGTTGCAAGGCCAGATCAGCACCTCGCGCCGGGACCCGCAACAGCGAGTGGACTTCATCGCCCAGGGCATGGCCGTGACCCGGTTGCCTCAGGAACAACTCTGGGTGGTGTATCGCGCCCACACTCTGCGCTGGCCGGAACCGGTCTACCGCCAGTTGCTCGGCCAGGTCGAGCGCTGGCGACAGGCAGGCAATACGCTGGTCGGCATCCAGATCGATTTCGATGCCCGCACCCGCTACCTGAATGAATACGTCGACTTCCTGCGGGACCTGCGCCGTCGTCTGCCGCCCCAATACCGCCTGAGCATCACAGGCCTGATGGACTGGAGCAGCAACGCCGACGCCAGTGCCATCGGCAACCTCAAGGGCGTGATCGATGAAGTGGTGGTGCAAACCTATCAGGGCCGCCACAGCATTCCCGACTACGCCGCCTACCTGCCCCGCATGAACCGCCTCGGCCTGCCCTTCAAGATCGGCCTTATTCAGGGCGGCGAATGGCAAGCGCCGGGGTATCTGCAGGACAATGAGTGGTTCAGGGGGTATGTGGTTTTCTTGCAAAATCCATAGGGCTACAGGCCTCGCAAGACCTCTGCCGCTGCAAGCACGGTTGCATATTCGCCATGCAGATTGCCCAGCGACATGGCATGCACCTCTTCGGCACTGCGCGGCGTTCCGAAAAAGTCCTTCCCGTCAAAGGTAAAGCAGGCGTCATGTACCACGATGACCTCAAAACCCAGATTGCCGCCGGTGCGGGCCGTGGACTCCACCGAGTTGTTGGTCACGACTCCCACAATGACCACCTGAGAAATCGAAGCCTCGCGTAACCAGGCTTCCAGCAGCGTCCCGCAAAACGCATCCGGCACCTGTTTGCGCAACTCGCGCTCGGCGGCTTGCGGCACGAACGCGGGTTGATAGTCCACGCCGGACTGCTCCGGCCAGAACACAGAATCGGGTGAGCGGGAAAAATGCCTGACATGAATGACTGGCCGTCCGCTCTGTCGCCACGCCTGCAATAACTCCACTATCCGGGTTTCAGCCTGCGGATTGTTACGACGCCCCAGTTTCGGATGATTGATGCCCTGTTGCATGTCGATCAGGACCAGAGCGCTGTTGGCATTGATATCCATAAAGTGAAGCACTCCTGTGGGCTAATGCCGATCAGTCAAGGTCAAGAATCAATTTGTGGGAGGCAGCTTGCTGGCGACTTCACCTACAGGCACAGAATATCTGTCGGTTTTCAGACCTTTTCGCCAGCAAGCTGCCTCCCACACGTTTTGTTTATACCTGAACTGATCAGCATTACTCCTGTTGGCGTTTTTTAGTCAGCGCAGCTCAGCAGTATGCAGGACGACTGTGCAGGCCTCTACTACGCTGAAACCTCCACTCTATCTCCCACGTTGCACTCGCTCAGGAGAACATCATGAATCAGCACGCAAGCCTCGCCGGTAAGGTCGCCCTCGTTCAAGGCGGCTCACGCGGTATCGGTGCCGCCATTGTCAGACGCCTGGCCAAGGAAGGTGCGGCCGTTGCCTTCACTTACGTCAACTCCGAAGTCAATGCACTCGACCTGCAGGACAGCATCAATGCCAACGGCAGCAAGGCACTGGCCATCCGCGCTGACAGCGCCGATGCCAACGCCATTCGCCATGCCGTACAGACCACCGCCGAAACCTTCGGGGGCCTGGATATTCTGGTCAACAATGCTGGCGTGCTGGCCGTAGGCTCACTGGATGAATTCAGCCTGGAAGACTTCGACAGAATCCTGGCCATCAACGTGCGCGGCGTGTTCATCGCCACTCAGGAAGCCGCCCGCCATATGAACGAAGGTGGCCGCATCATCAACATTGGCAGCACCAATGCCGACCGCATGCCCTTCGCTGGCGGCGCGCCCTACGCCATGAGCAAATCGGCACTGGTCGGCCTGACCAAAGGCCTGGCCCGGGACCTCGGTCCACAGGGCATCACCGTCAATAACGTGCAGCCAGGCCCCGTGGATACCGACATGAACCCGGCCCATGGCGAGTTCGCCGAAAGCCTGATGGGTTTCATGGCCATCCCGCGTTATGGCAAGAGTGAAGAAATCGCCAGTTTCGTGGCTTACCTCGCCGGTCCAGAAACCGGCTATATAACTGGCGCCAGCCTGACCATCGACGGCGGCTTCAGCGCCTGACCCGCCCGCAACACATCCGCCCCATCGGCCCCGAGCCCGGCAAGGAAGCCGGGAACGCGCCACAAAGCTGAACTTTTTGCTTAAGCGCATGAAAATTCTGAAAAAAAGTTTGCGTTAATAAAACGTTTCGAATACATTAGCGCGCCTCGACAGACACAACAGTCTGAAGAGATACGGTGAAGTGTCCGAGTGGCTTAAGGAGCACGCCTGGAAAGTGTGTATACAAGAAATTGTATCGAGAGTTCGAATCTCTCCTTCACCGCCAAATTAGAAAAACGCGAAGCCCCTGAATTCACAGAATCTCAGGGGCTTCGTGGTTTTCGGCGTTTGAAAAATGCCCATGGGACGTACATGAAAAAAACCGCGCTACTGATACTGGCCCTGCTGATCCAGACAACCGCCCAGGCTGCCGGCGATGCAGAAGCAGGCAAGGCGGTCTTTACCCGACTCTGCTCCGGCTGCCACAAGATCGGCCCCTCGGCCCGCAGCGCATTCGGCCCGCCTCTCAACGGCATCATCGATCGCCCGGCCGCCCAATATCCAGACTACAAGTACACCCCCGAGATGCAGGCTTCCGGCATCGTCTGGACCCGCGAAAAAATCAGCGCCTTCGTCAAGGACCCAAGCGAAATAGTACCCGGCACCCGCATGAAACTCTGGTGGATGGGCAACGATCAGCGCATGGAAGACCTGCTGGAGTATCTGAATGCCAACAAATGACTTTCTGCCGGGCCCTTACTTTTCCGGATTGTAAGGCGGGTAATCATCCTGGGTGCCCCTCTCTTTCGCCGGTGTCTTCGCAGGCTTCACAGGGTCCATTTGCGGATCCTCGACATCGGGGGATTCCGTGTTGAAATCCGGGTCGTCAGGGTTGCCAGTCTTCGATTTATCGCCTGCCATTGCGTACCTCCAGTCAGTTCGGTTTGAGTCTGCTACCTGCACGTCAGAAAACCTCAGCCCCCAAGAGTGCGACACAACAGACCAGCGGTAGCCGCAAGCCTGGGCAAATGCTAGCCTTGCGCCATCGACGGAGAGACTTCATGAAATGGCCTTCACTGGCGCTGGCAGCCGCAGCGCTGAACTTCACCGGCACCGCCCACAGCGAAATCTTCAAATGCACCTCACCTGAAGGCCATGTGAGCTTCGCATCCATCCCGTGCGCTGAAGGCGACGCAAACACCTCGCTACAAAGACAAGGCCCTCCCAAAATGCTGCGCCAGGGCGAACCCGTAGACCACGCCCACAAGGTCAACCTCAAAGCCACCGAATACCTGAAAATCAGTGGCCGGGCGAAGGTGAATGTCTACGAGACAGAAAGCTACAAACAATACCAGCGAGACAGACCACCGCCACCGACGGCGGTATCGCAGTGCAAGAGCCCGCGCTATGACAGCCAGTGCTTTGATCCGTCGGGTGGGTATTCGTCGAAGAAGGTGGGGAAATGATCGGGGTTCGATAAAAGGGACGTATTGATATCGTCCCTTTTTTATCTGATGGATCGTTAGCGTTTTACTTGAGGAATAATGAGCGGCACATAGACCGGCCCGGCAGGCGCTGGAGGTTTCACTGCACCGTCGTTCTCGACCACTTTCACGCCCTTGCTTCTGATCGCCTCGAACAGACGCACAGTGGCCTCACCATCGATATAACCGCCCTCATCAATCATGGCGCTCAAGGCAAGCTGGCGTCGCTCTTCAGTCAACTGCACCTGCTTGTTCTTGAGAAACGAATACAGCGACACCGTCCTGAGTGCAGCCAGATCGACACGGGCAATTTCCGTGTACTTCATCTGTTTGGCATCCCAACCTTGCACATAAAGCCCGGTTGCGGTCAGGGCGTAGGTGCAGAAGTAATATGGGCCAGTGGTGGAGCCGGGCGTGGAGACGATGACCGAACAACGCCCGTGCTGGGTGATCGGAGTGTTCAGGTCTGGGACGTCTTTGACGATTTGGGAAGGGAATTGTGCTCGGTCGTAGTAGATGGTGGCTTTGTCGTAGGAGGTGGTGTTGCAGGCTGACAGGAGGGTTGTCAGGCAGAAGGGAAGTAAGAGTTTGAGGGTTTGCATGGGGGAAAGCCTTAAAAAAAGGAAATATATAATATTGCTATTTTATGAATATACGAAAAATTCGTTCAGGAAATTATGAGAACACTAAAGAGCACCCTTTCAAGCAAATTTATTAGAAAATCATGAAAGCACAAAATAATACCCCTTCAAAATAATTTTACACCTTCATTACACAAATAGCCTTAGATAGAACCATTACCTAGAGCCTAGAGCCTTAATATCCTTAGCCACAGGAAAAAGATTGTTCTCCACCATCCAGCATAACGATATCAGAAACTCCCATCTTCCAGTTCGTAAGGATACCTCCTCCTTCCTACACGAGCCATAATAAAACCCTTGGCTTACCCATGTTCAACGGAAAACTGACTGTCGCTTTTTTCAAAAAATAATCTTCGACAATTACTGCTACAGCCTGTCCTTTGACAACTACTCTCCCCCAGTCCCCTATCAGCTCATAGCCATCATCACACCCAAAAAGGCTGTCTATATTGCCATATCGAACTCACCCGAAGCATCTGCATATGCCATGAACCTCCGATCAACCCATTCGAGGGATTCCACATTTAGAAAATGCAGCGAGACCTTTCTGTAACAATATACCTCCCCTTTTTGCGGCCTCTTATATTTCGGATGATTTTCAGTAAGAACAGCATCCAACTCAAAAGCTAGTTCCCCCTCTCTCTCGTCAACCGATAAAACGTAGCTTTCTTCCAGGTAAATACTTGAAAGCGAGGGAATCTCAAAGTAGTTCATACTCACTCTCACAAATCAAAACCAACTAAAAGAACTCTATACACCCCCCCCATTCCACTTCAAAATCTTCTAGCTGGGCTTGAAGCCCAGCCTCATGGTCGAACCAGCAATCAAACCTTTCAAGATCACTTTTCTTCAAGTAAAGATAATACCCACCAGTGTCGCCATCACGGTCGTCCGTAACAATAATTTTCCAGCCAGAATATTCGCCATTGACAACAGTCCCCCTCCGAACAATAGACATATCCATACCTAGTCTGCACAGGGAGCATGATTGTTAGAAATATATTCTCCACTCATAGGATCTTCAACTCCAAAATTTACATGCAGAATTCCTTGGTGCCATCAGCGCTATGGAACACTCCAGAGCCAAGTTTACAGATTTCACTATACTCGGGGGGGGGGCTTAACGTAACCACTTTAACCGAACTACTTAGCTTTCACTTTCAGCCCATGAACTTTTGTGGCTGAGCTTGACTTTGCAATAGCTATAATACTTACCCAAAAACCAAGCCCTTACCTCATTATAAGTCACTCTATCTTCCATTACGGCGTCTTCCTCGCTCGTTGACACCTCATCGACCACAACCGAAAACGTCCCCTAAATCAAATCAGCCGCTACATTTTATTAAAAAACTCAAAGCCTATAATTAGCTATTAGACTAGCTACCTCATCAGCTTTATTAGGACTTTTATCAGCAAGGGCAAGCAAGGACTCTTTTATAGCCTCGCGAACCACTTCAAATTCATAGTTTCGAAACCCTGGTTCTATCCCACTAAAATCACTATCAGCTAAAAAATCATAAGATTCACAACCCGCATCATCTTTCAAATACTCAAACTCCCAACCTGGATCTCCTGCAAGTCCTACATGCGTTGTAAAAAACCTCTTTAAAAGCTCATTTAGACCAAAGTCAGAATAATGCCCAATAGCAAACCAAAGCACCCAAAACAATAGATCCCTATCATCTCCTGGAAGCTCACCCCACTTCATTTCACAACACCGATAGGAAAAGCCGTAGGAACATACACCTGCTCGCCTCTAATATTAATTGGAACTTGAAATCTAACCTTCCCCACAACGACCTCCTGCACCGAACCACCTGTTAATTGATACTGAATCAACGCTTTATGAGCGGCCTCATTAGCCATATTCGCCATATCTGGATAAACTTTTGGATCATATACTGTCTTGACTGCATCTTTCGTAGCATTTGGCAATCGATATTCTACTTTATAGATCCCTGGAGCGACTTCAAACCTTGATGACGTACCCGAATGCTCTGTCAATGCTTGCATAAAATTTTCCAGATCATGGCCTCCTGATATCTGCTTTCCTGAGCGGGTTGCATCTACAAGGTGATCTTTCAGGTCAGGTCGAACAACGCCACGACCAACAAAATCGGCATCAGGTAACAGATAATCAGCTAGTCCGAGGTTGCTACTAACATTTCCACTATTTACGTCCCCCGCCCGAACCCACTTACCACCAACCCACTTGACCGCAACCCCACCAATCGTCGTGGTAATCAAGCCACTTACAGTGTCGAAAATGAGTTCGCCAGCTTGCTGCTCGGACTGCGCGAGTAATTGGTCTCCCACACGCTCAAGCCCTTGAGCAGGTATGGGACTGGTCGCCCATCCGGCTACTGAACCCGCAGCGGACCAAACGCTCTGCGCAGCTCCCGCCAAAGTATCCAAAGGATGAGTGACGGTACTGACTATACCGCCAAGGACCTCACCTGGCCATTTGATGAGAGCGTTAGCAGCGCCGATGCCCCTCTCGGAAAGCATGTAGCCCAACGTTTTTGCAGGGTCGTATCCGTCAAAAGTTATCTCGCCCTTATCAAGCCCCTTACTGGCAAAGTAATCGTCGTAAAGGGCTTTGTTGTAATCCTCCAGAGACCAGCCACCCTCCTGCAAGGACTGAAGCTGAATAGCGCGTGCTCGCTCTTGCAGCTCATATTCACGCTCTTTATGCAACGCCCTACATCAACTGTAAGGTTATACGTTTTGCCGAGGAAAATTAAAGCTCCAGCGGCTCAACCTCAGATGAGGTGTTCTCGCTGGCGCCATCTTCCAGGGACTGCAGCCTGTCGCCTGGTTTCAGGTCGATTAGCGGTACGAAGTCACGTTGGGCGGCTACTAAAGCGGATAGACGGTATTACCATTAGCGTTTCTTCCTAGGCTTGGTAATCATCAAACTCCCAAAAAAACACCTTTCCTAGCTGTATAACGATAGCCTCCCAGCTGTCTCCCTCACAACGATTCACATATTCATGAATCAATTCATTAATAGTCGAAAAATTATATTCTCGGACAATTAATAGACCTCTCCCCCAACGCTCCGTCCATACTGTCTCCTCTAGCCACTTCGGAGTACAGATTAAAAGCTCAAAGTCATCTGCTCCTTGCGTGCAATCAAGCCCAATTCGAATACGAAGGCTCAAAGAAAAACTCTCTATATTCTCAGGGCAGTAATTTTCAACATCAAAAATATCATTAGAAATCCCCTTTACAACAGCACGCATCATCCCTCCTAATCAGCCACATTCAAATGACCATTACTTACTTTTACACGCTGGCC
This sequence comes from Pseudomonas lijiangensis, assembly GCF_018968705.1. Lineage (NCBI taxonomy): Bacteria > Pseudomonadati > Pseudomonadota > Gammaproteobacteria > Pseudomonadales > Pseudomonadaceae > Pseudomonas > Pseudomonas lijiangensis. The sequence continues at coordinate 1,903,534 of NZ_CP076668.1, read as the reverse complement.
TGTTATAGAATTAATTTTGTACATTTCAAAGTTTGCCTGCACGCCTGTCGTTGCAAAAGATGAATCTTTAGGTGTTGGCGGTCTATATACTCGGGTACCGTCTGCGCTAATCAGACCAAGCCCATCACTTGTTTTTTTCGCACCATCTCCAACCCAGGTTTTGCCCAACTCATTAGCTTCGTAAGATGTACCTTGACCTATAGAAAAGTTTGGATTTTTCGTTCCACTACCGCTTACGGCCGCCGCTAATCTCGAGTCCTGAGCAGCAATTTTGCTCAGGTTTTCTTGTATCAGTTGCTCTTTTAGCTTTGGATACAAGGCCGCATTTTCAGCGCCGGAGCTAACAGTTCCACCGTTGCTCCCAAAATACCCCTCCGGCAAGACGCAAGGCCCGGTGTTATGCACCCAGGTCTTCAGCTTACCGACGTAGAACGTATGCCCGACATCGACCGTAAGGTTATACGTTTTGCCCTCGGGCAAGTAAAGCTCCAGCGACTCAACCTCGGATGAGGTGTTCTCGCTGGCACCATCCTCCAGGGACTGCAACCTGTCGCCTGGTTTCAGGTCGATGACCGGTACGAAGTCACGCTGGGCAGGTACGTAGAACGGGTGGCCCGGTGTAACCAGCAGGGTTTCATTCTCGGCCTCACCGTCCTGACGCACGCTTTTAAGTTTGAGGCGGTAGATCGGCTGATCGGTACGCACATGCGTTGCAAGGATCGCTGCTGCAAACGGCTTGCCGCCTTTCTCGGGTTTGCTCCAGACAATATCGCCGACCTTGAGCGTATCGATTGCTCGATCACCGTCAGGGGTGGAAACCATCGTTCCGGCAGCAAAGCAGCAAGGGCCTTCTGAACCGAAGTTGTTATTCGCAAGATCAGGTGCGCCTTTACCCGTATCGTTTTTGACGACAGCCTTCTCGAGCATCTCGTCCAGCTTGGAACCAACGGCTTTTGCAACATCTCCGGTGAGCTTGACGCCGGTTTTGCCAACAGCTCCGGCCCCGGTTACTACGCTGACAGTACGGATCAGTAACAAGGCCTGCTGGGCAGCCGATACATCGGTATCATAAAGAGCATTGAGCTTGTCGCTTAGGTCTTCATTGAGTGCAACGGCAGCACCTTCGCCAATGGCATTTCCACTTTCCCTGAAGCCATCGACGACACTTTGAGGGAGTCCTTTAATCCCTTCCCATAACCCACTCACAACAGCAGATGGATTATCGACGGCTGCTTTCAGCAGATCGATTGATCCGTCCTTCAAGTCAATGCCGGAATCCTTGATCTCCTTGATCAGACCAGAGCTCAACTCACGGCTGATGCCGCTCTGTACGAACTGTCGGTAAAACGTGCGATCAGCCGTATCCGCGAACATTTCCGGCCTGAACAGTTGCTGACCATTCGTGGTGAAAAGCGCTTGAGCTTCCCCCAAGTCATTGACGAAGGTTTTCTCTGAGGATGAAAGAAACGCTTTCGCGGCACTGTCATCCCCATCAGCAAGTCGAGCCCGCCATAGATAATCCACATCTTTCAAGGCTTGCTGACTCAGGCGCTCCATAGCCTCTTGCTCAGTGATGCCTACCTTGTCAGCAAACTCTTTAGCATTTTCTTTAAGCCATTTTTCTTCGAGTGGGTGCAACTGGCGGTTGTATTGGTCTGCCATTCCGGCAACCCACACAGCTTTATCGACATCACCTCCGGCCACACCTGCGGCAGTCAAGCCCACAAGCTTTGACGCGGCCTCACGGAACTCTGGGTGTTTGCTCAGTACATCATTCAGCACTCCAGCCATTGCTTGACTGGCACCTGCAGCAACGGCTCCGGTCATGAAGTCACTACCGGTTGCCGAAGAGACAGCACCTCCCATCAAGGCATGCAATGCGGTACGCCCCATGCCACCCTCAGCCCAGAAAGCCATCCCTTGCGTATCTTTCTTACCGAAGGCTTTCCAATAATTTTCGTCCGCGATACTACCGATCTGATAGAAACCGACCGCTGCCACCACGTTCCCTGCCTGCGAAACAAGACCGCTGGCCAGATTGTCACCGAGGCTGCCACCATTAATGGCCGTATTGATCAACCCCGAAGCCACCCCCTGCGCACCGGCATTGACTGCAAAGCCACCAATGCCACTGAGTGTCGACAGGTCAAATCCTTTGGTAAAACTATTAAACGGTTTGGCAGTACCCTTAAAATTAGGATCAATAACGCCAGTGGTGATACCTGCCGTCAGACCAGCAATAGCGGCGTTCTTCAAGCCGTCACTACTGAATGTCTCCTTTAAAGCTGCCCCTATGTTGCCTTTGTTATTGATGGTGCCCACCACAGCTGTACCCGCCATAGAGGTCAGGGCTGCGGTGGCAATCACATTGCCAAGACCCGCTGCGGTGGCCGCTGTAGCCGCTGTCGTTGCAGTGGCCGTTGTAGCAGCCGTTGCTGCTGCCATTGTGGATCCGGCCCCCACAAAACTCCCGGCAGATGCTGCCAGCGCACTTGCTGCACCAGCAGTCAATACGGTCACAATGATCATGATCGCCAACATCGCGCCCTGACCCAGACTGGAATTGCTGTATTTGAAGGAGTCATGCAGCTCCTTCACCTGCCGCCAGTCCACATCCCCACGCTTTTCGGCCTCTTTCAACCAGGCCAGTTGCGGGTCAGCCTGGACCATGGCATCGATGGTCTGGCTGACGGTTTGCTGGTCAACTTGTTTGATATCGATCTTCAGGCCTTCAACAGCACGAATCGCAAGCTCACCTTTGGCCACCATTTCTGTCTGGCGCAGGGTTTCGTCGGTGCGGCCCTTCCCTTTCATTGAGGTCCAGGCCAGGCTGCTACTGCTCTTGGTATGGCTCTCCTGATGCAGGTCCTTCACCCCTTCAAAGGTGATGCCCCCACCACTGTCAATGGTCAGATCATTGCCACTGGTAAGCTTGGCCACCTGATACAACTGGTCGCCACCGCTCTCCAGCGTCAGGTCGCCGCCGGATGTGATTTCGCTGCCGACATTGCGGATATCGGTCACTTCATCGCGTTTGGTTTTCTTTTTGCCCCAACTGCCTTTGCTCTTCTTGTCGTAGAGGTAGTAGTCACTGTCCTGCGCGGCCAGGATGCTGAGGTTTTCGCCTGCCGAGAGGTTGGCGTTTTCGCCTGCGGTGATTCGGCTGGAGATGACGGCCAGGTCCTGGCCGGCGTTCAGGGCAATGCTGCCGCCGGCATTCAGGTCGGCGGAGACTTGTTTGACATGGTCGGTCTGGACGGTGAGCTTCTTGCTTCTGGACAGAGAGTGGGTTTCGTCTGCCGCCGAGCTGATGGTCATGTTCTCGGTCGCGGCCATGGCGATGTTGCGCTTGGCGTCGATATCGCTGGCGACAACATTGATATCGCGTCCCGACAGGGCCATGAGGTCACGGCCGACGCTGACGCTGGAGCCCAGTTGCGTGATGCTGGACTGGGTATTGTTCGGGCTGAATGTACGCTCTGTTTCGGTTTGTGCCGCGCCGATATTCAGGTCACGACCGGCAATCAAGCTGAGGTCACGACCGGCCTGCAGGGTGCCACCGATATTCATCACATCGCGGCCAGCCTTCATAACAAGATCGTTTGCAGACTCGATACGGGCGGCATTCTCAACGAAGTCCTGAAGCACCCCAGCACTTTGCTGATCGCGAATAACGGTACGCTCGTTGACAACATCGCCACGGGTAGCGCTCAGCGTTACATCGCGGCCATACAGAATGCCGCCCGCCTTGTTGATCAGGTCGTTGCCTGCCAGCAGGTCAAGGCGATTGCCTGCCTCGATCAGGCCGACGTTGACCAGATTCGTGCCCGCCGTTGCCGACAGGTTATTGGTGGCGCGTAATGTCCCGACGTTATCGAGCTCTTGGCCCGCCGTCAGCGTGACATCGTTGCCCGCGATCAGCGCACCGGTCGGGCCAAGGCGGTTGTTGGCCTGGGCCAGGTAGAGCACGGGCACCAGGACTTTTTCGCCATTGACCTCATGTTCTTCGAGCCACACGATGTCGTGGGTCAGGGCTGCCACTTGGGGTGGACTCAATGTCACCCCGATCGCCAGGTTCAGTTGCTCCTTGCTGGCGATGGCGTTGTTCATCAGGTACTTGAGCTGGGCCTCGTTGGAGGTCTGCCCGGCCAGGAATGCCTGACCGGTACGGGCCACGATGGCTTGCTGGACAAGACGCTGTTCGTACAGGCCATCACCGAGGCGCTTGGCACTGGCTTCCGGGTCGTAGCCCAGGCCGGCCAGCAGGTAGTCCGAACTCATGAACTGACGCAGGTCGGTCAGGACCGGGTTGGTTTCGATCAGGTATTTATGTGGATTCGGCGGCGCTGTATTACCGGGTAAGGCCTGGACCCGGGCGACCTGGCTGATCGGCGCAACCGTCGGCGTGGTCGTGCCGTTCTGAGCCGTGGTGTTGCTGGAAGCCACAGGGGTAATGACGGGAACGGTTGTCGCCCCCTGACCGGGCAAGGGAACGGTGCCGTTCTGGCCCTGAACCTGGGTCACGTCGGCAACCTGCGTCAGACCTGTGGACCCGGCGCTATGACCGGTGAGTTGCAGACGGGTCGCTGAATCGGCCGGGGCACTGGAGTCAAAGGCGGAAGCGTTGGCGCTCAAGCCCGAGTTCTGTCGGACCACATCGGCCAGTTGGCGAGTGGCCGCCGAAACCTGCCCGGCTGTCCCGAACTGAAGTGTTCTGGCCTGGGTATCGGAAACGGTTTGCTCGCGTTGGGCGACAGATACGCTGGCACTGCCGAGCGTCCAGTTTTGGGGCGCAGTGCTGGTTTGGGTGGCGGCGACGTTACTGCCGGTCTGGGCACTCAGGCGGAACAGGCCATTCTGGCCGGTGGGCAGGCTGAAGCCTGGCAGGGTCAGTGGGTTGACTTGTTGTTGGGACAGATCAGGTGGCAGTTGGGCGTTGACGCGAATGATCGCCGTGCCAGTACCAGAGGGGCTGATGCCCTGTACTTTGCTGGTGCCGCCAGCGGCTACATAGTCTTGGCGAATGACGCTATTCTGCAAATTCTGGGTGGCTGTAATAGATACACTACCACCCGATTGAATGACGGCGCTTCGGCCTGAACTTCCGCCATCTACAACCTTTTCAACATCACTTACAAGCCCTGAGCGCGTGATTAACTCAGGCACTTCAACAAGATTATTTCTATCGTACAAAGATACAGGCACCGCTGGATAACTACGAGGCAGATAAGCAACAACCACAGAAGTTACCGCATCCTTCACAACAGTCCTAAAGCTTCGAAGGTCAGTTTCCCTACCGGGCCTAAAAAAGGTTTCTTCAGAAACAACACCCAACCTAAGACTACCAGAACCATCCACATAATAAAAACCAGGAAACTCAGGATTATTGCGTTGATTATAGTACAGCGCGTACTCCAATGTTTCAGGACCATTAGAAGCATATGTCCGCGTACGCTCTATCGACCCACCAACCGCACCAAGATTTTTTACATTAACAGCACTAATATCAATATCACCAGCAGCACTAATGGCACTTTTACTATTTAAAAAATCGTCGCCACTAAAATTAAAATTCCTACCCGAAACCAACAGTGACGAAATCGTAACATCAGCATCTTGGCCACCTTCAAAATACTCTTTAATAACGTAATCCACTAAATAACTACCATTACTACAAATTTGGCATTTAGTGGCCAAAATCCCCTTTACCAAAGTCCGACCCGCAGTAGAAACCTGCGTGCTATCCGAACCTTCCGTGCGGTTCTCAAACGCCGTCGCACTGATCGCAAAGTTGCCGCCACTCTCCATTGAACCCGATATATTCGAGACCTGATTGGCCCGCTCAACGCCATACCCTTTGATGGTCAAGTTATTCAGCGCATAAAAGTCGCCCTTGAGGTTGGTCAAACTCCCCACATTGGCCTGCATATCCCCGCCGCTGAAGATCAGCCCCTGGCTGTTAAGCAGGCTCGCGGTAGTGAAGGTGAGGTTTTGCGTCGCGCCCAAGGTGCCGTAGTTGGTCACACTCCCGGCATTGACGATCAGATCGGCCGCCGACGTCAGTCGCCCGTAGTTGCTGGCCAGACCAGTGATGTTGAGTTCGGTCCGGGCGCCGCCCATGAGGCTCGCCGTACTGGTGAGTGCCAACTGGCTGGCCGTCAGGCCCAGGGTGCCCAGGCTGCTGGTACGCCCACCTCCCCCATACCCCCCGCTCAGATTCAGGCTCAGCGTCCCGTCACTGGCGATCACTCCCTCATTCGTCCAGCTTCCACCCGTGCCCACAAACGCACTCGACGCCAGCAGTTGCCCGCTGGCGGTCTGGTTGAAGGTGCCGACGTTGACGGTCAGGTGACCGGCCTGGATCACGCTGCTGTTGGTCCAGTTATCGGCCGTGACGGTCAGGCCGCCGCGGGTCACGAGGTTGCCGCTGGCCTGCATGAGGTTGGCGGTGGAGAGGTCGAAGGTGCCCGTGCCGGCATGCAGCAGGTTGCCGCTGGCGTTGAGGAAGCTGGCAGCATTGAGGATCAGGTTGCTGTTGGCCACTTCCACGGTGCCGCGGCGGTTGTCGAACAGGGTACCGATCTGGAAGTCGGCGGCGTCAAGGGTGCCGAGCGAGCGTATCTGCCCGGTCTGGTTGTCGAGGCTGGCGGCCTTGATGGCCAGGGTGCTGTCGCTTTCGATGATGCCCAGGCGGTTGTTCAGGTCGCCGGTCAGCCTGAGGTCGACCTGGCCCCCGGCGATCTGGCCGTCGTTGTCGCCGCTGTTGTCCAGGTCCTTGGCAATGACCCGCACCAGGCCTTTGGCATAAATACCGCCGTTGCGGTTGTCGAGGTTGGCGGTGGTGAGCAGGGCTTCGCCGGTGCTGGCCGAGACGCGGCCGCCGTAGTTGTCGAAGCCGCCCAGGGCGGTCAGGCTCAGGCGCTGGGCCTGGATGACGCCGCCCTGGCGGTTGGCCGCGAGGTCGTAGCCGTTTTTCAGCACGCCGCTGATCTGTGCGGTGAACAGCCCCTTGAGGCTGGAGAGCAGGCCGCCACGGTTGTCGAGGCGGGCGGCTTCTACCGTCAGGTCGCCGTTCTGGGCGATCAGGCGACCGTTGAGGTTGTCGATGCCTTCGCTTGTCTCGACCTTGAGGGTGCTCTGGCCTTGTACCGCGCCCCGGGTGTTGTCCAGGCTTGTGGCGTCCAGTTCCACGCCCGCGTTCTGGCTGTAGATCAGGCCATCGGTGTGGTTGAGGACCTTGCCGGTGGCGGTGATCAGCAGGGTGCCGTTGGCGGCGACGGTGCCGGTCGTGCTGTTGTCCAGCAGCCCGGTGGTGAGAGTCATCAGGCGCTGGCTGATCAGTTGCCCGCCCTGGTTGTGCACGGCGCTGCTGCGCTTGAGCAGCCAGTCACCGCCGCTGGCGAGTTTGCCGCCGGTGTTGGTCAGGGCGCCGATCAGGTCGAGGGTGGCCTTGCCGGTGCTGATGAGCGTGCCCGCGCTGTTGTCGAGGGCGTTGGCGGTGAGTGTCAGGTCCGCACCGCTGTCGATCAGGCCGCTCTGGCTGTTGTTCAGCAAGCCGGTGACGGTCAGGGTCTGCGCGGTGCCGCTGGAGAGGATGCCGCCACGGTTGTCGAGGCTGTCGGCGGTCACGGTCAGGGCGGTCTGGCTCACCAGTGCGCCCGCGCCGCTGTTGAGCAACGCGCCGCTCAGGTCCACGTCCACCGCCCCGTTGCGGCTGGACAGGGTGCCGCGGTTGCGGTTGTCCAGGGACGTGGCGGTCACGTCCAGCCCTTGCCAGCCGGAAATCAGTCCGTTCTGGTTGAGCAGGCTGTCGGCGTTGAGGGTCAGCAGGTTGCTGCTGATGAGTTGGCCGCCGCTGTTGTCCAGGGTCTGGGCGGTCAGGGTGAAGCTCTGGGCGCTGGAGATTTCACCGCCCTGGTTGTTGACGTCCCGCACCTGCTTGACGGTCAAGGGACCTGTGGCGGTGATCAGGCCGGCGCGGTTGTTGAGGTCCGCACCGTTGAGGTCCAGGCTCAGCCCGGCCTGGCCGATCAGGCGGCTGGCATCGAGGGACAAAGCCTTGAGGACCAGGGTCATATCGCCCTTCGCGGAGACTTCACCGCCGGTGTCGGCGCTCAAGCTGTCGGCAGTCAGGGTCAGGGTGCCCTGGCTGTTGATCAGGCCTTTGACGCCGGTGTCGAGGGCGGCGCTGTCGAGGGTCAGGGCGGTGGTGCCCAGCAGTTGCCCGGCCCGGTTGTTGAGGTCACCGGAGGTGATTTTCAATGTTTCGGCGGCGTTGATCAGGCCCTTGTCGCGGTTGGTGAGCAGGCCGGTGACGGTGAGGTCCAGGGCGTTGCGGCTGGTCAGGGTACCGCCGCTGTTGTCCAGGCTGGCAGCCGTGGCATCGACGCCTGCGGCGGCGATCATGCCTTTGACGTTGTTCAGGGCCTGGGCGATGCGCAGGGTCAGCAGCTGGTTGCTCAGCAGCGTGCCGCCGCTGTTATCCAGCGACTGGGCATTGAGGGTAAAGGCCTGGGCGCTGGAGATTTCACCGCCCTGGTTGAGCACGGTCTTGAGGTTTTTCAGCAACAGGGTCCCGGGGGCGTTGATCAGGCCGCCCTGGTTATCCAGCAGGCCCTGGTTCACGTCCAGGCTCAGGGCGGTGGCGCTGGTCAGGCTGCCCTTGTGTTGTTCCAGGCTGCTGACGCTCGCGACCAGTGCCTGCTGGCTGGCAATGCTGCCGCCGTGGTTGGTCAGTCGGGCGGCGGTCAGGTCCAGGCGCTCGCCACTGCTGATGCGGCCTTTCTGGCTGTTGTCCAGGTCGCCGGTGTCGATCGTCACCCGGCCCTTGGCGCTGACGGTGCCTTGCTGGCTGTTGTCGAGGCCGGTGCTGGTCAGGGTCAGGGCATCATCGGTGACCAGTTCGCCGCCCTGGTTGCCGAGAGTGCCGACCATGTCGAGGGTCAGGGTGCCGGCACTGGAGACGCTGCCCGCCGTGTTGGTCAGGCTGCCCGCCTCGATTGTCAGCTTGCCTTCGCTGCTGATCAGGCCCTGGGTGTTGTCCAGTGCGCCCGAGAGGTCGAGGCCCAGCCCCGACAGGCCACTGATCACCCCGCCGGTGTTGTCCAGTGAGGCGCCGGTCAGGGTCAGGCCGGTCTTGCCGGACAGGACGCCGTCGTTGCGGTTGGTGGTGGCCTTGGCGATGGCGAGGGTCAGGGCCTGTTGCGCCAGCACCTGGCCGCCGCTGTTGGTCAGGGTCTGGCCGGTCAGGGTGATGCCTTGCTGGCTGGAAATCTCACCGCCCTGGTTGTCGATGTCCTCCACCGTCAGGGTCAGGGCATCGCCAGCCCCCACAAAGCCTTTGAGGCGGTTATTCAAGGTGTCGCCGGTCAGGCTCAGCGAGCCCAGGGCGAAGAGTTGCCCGCCCTGCTGTTGCAGGTTGCCGATCACCGCGGTCAGGGCTTTCTGGCTGGAGATCTCGCCCTGGGCGTTGTTACCGGTCGCGGCGCTGACGTCCAGATCGCCATCGGCAATCACGGTGCCCTTGACGTTGCTCAGGGCCTGGTCGACGGTCAGGGTCATATCCGCCCGGCTGCTGATCAGACCTTCGTCGTTGGTCAGGCTGTCGCTGTCGATGGTCAGGCCGGTGGCCGACACGGTGCCCTTGAGGTTACGGAAAAACTCGACCAGGTCCAGGGTCAGGGCCTGGCTGCCCAGCAGTTTGCCGCCGCTGTTGTCCAGCGACTGGGCCTTGAGGGTAAAGGCCTGGGCGCTGGAGATTTCGCCGCCCTGGTTGTCCACCGCCTTGAGGTTTTTCAGCAGCAGCGCGCCCGGGCTGTTGATCAGGCCGCCCTGGTTGTTCAGTTGCCCGTTGTTGAGGTCCAGGCTCAGGGTGGTGTTGCTGAACAGCTCGCCGCCTTGCTGGTCCAGGCTGGTGACGCTGGCGGTCAGGGCCAGCGCACTGGCGATGCGCCCCGCGCTCTGGTTGATGACCTGACCGGCGATCAGTTCCAGGGTGTCGCGGCTGGTCAGTTGCCCGCCCTGGCGGTTGTCAAAGGCACCGGTGGTGACTTTGGTCGCGCCCTGGCCGGACAGCTTGCCTTTCTGGCTGTTGTCCAGGCTGCCACTGACCACCGTCAGGGCCGCATCGGTGGTGATCGAACCGCCCTGGTTGATCAGTGCGTCGTCGGTGGTGACCTTGATCGCACCGGCGCTGGACAGCGTGCCGCCGGTGTTGTCCAGGGACGCGGCCTTGACCGTCAGCGCCGCTTCGCTGCTGAGCAGGCCGGCGCGGTTGTTCAGGGCACCGGTCAGGGTCAGGGTCTGGGCCAACTGGCTGGCCAGGGTGCCCCCGGCGTTGTCCAGCCGCTGGCCGTCCAGGGTCAGGGTCTGGCCGAACAGCAGGCCCTTGTTCTCGTTGATCACCCGCTCGACGAGCAGGTGCAGGGCGGTCCCGGCCAGCACCTTGCCGCCGTCGCGGTTGTCGAGCCGATCACCGATGAGTTCCACGCCCACCTGGCTGGACACTTCACCGGCCCGATTATCGATGTCGTCAACGGTGAGTTTCAGCGCTTTTGTGGCGCCTACCAGGCCACCGGCCCGGTTATCCAGGCTCTGACCGGTCAGGGTCAGGGTGCCCTGGGCCACCAGTTCACCGCCCTGCTGGGACACGGTGTCGACCGTGGCGATCAGGTCACTCTGGCTGGCAATGCGGCCCGACCCGTTGAGCAGCGTGTCGGCCTGCAACGTCATCACGCCCACGGCATTGAGCAGGCCGTTCTGGTTGTCCAGTCGCTGGCCGATGAATTCCAGTCCGGCCTGGCTGGTAATGGCGCCCTTCTGGGCAGCGGTCAATCCGGTCTGGCTATTATCCAGGTCACCGATGAACAGTTTCATCAGCTGGTCGGCGCGGATCACCCCGCCCCGGTTGAGGGCGCTGTCGCTGTGCACGGTCAGCAGGTCCTGCCCCACCACCCGGCCGCCCTGGTTGTTCAGGACCTGGCTGGTCAGGGTGAGCATGCCCTTGGCCTGCACCTGCCCGCCAGTGCGGTTATCCAGGGTGCCGGTCAGGGTGATGTCCAGTTGGCCATCGGTGAGCACGGCACCGGCCAGGCGGTTGTCCAGGCTCGCGGCCCGCAGGTCCAGCCCCAGCCCGGCCCCCAGGGTCCCGGCCTGGTTGTCGAGGGCTTGAGCCAGAATGACCGTCAGTTCCTCGTCAGCCATGACCTGGCCTTCGGCGTTGTCCAGGCTCTGGGCCTCTACAGTAATGGCCGCCGCACTGCTCAGCAGGCCCTGACGGTTGCTGACGTCGCCGGTGACGTCCAGCGTGAGGCCCGCCTCGCTGCTGACCTCGCCGCTGTCGTTGTTCAGGGTCGCGGCCGTGAGGTCCACGCCCTTGCCGGACACCAACCCGCGCAGGTTGGTCAGCGCCTTGTCGATGCGCACGATCAACGCCTCGTCACTGAGCACCGTGCCGTCGGTGTTGTCCAGCGACGTGGCCGCCAGGGTAAACCCCTGGGCGCCGGAGATTTCGCCGCGCTGGTTATTGACCGTGCCCAGACGGGTCAGCAGCAACTGGCCGGGCGCGGTGATCAGGCCGTCCTGGTTATTGAGGTGACCGTTGCCCAGGTCCAGGCTGACGTCACCCTTGCTGTACAGGCGACCGTCGGCGTGCTGATCGAGCCCCGTGACCACCGCGGTCAGGGCCATGGCGCTGGCGATGCGTCCTGCTTCGCTGTTATTGACCTGCGCTGCCGTGAGGCGCAAGGCCTCGGTGCTGGTCAGGCGACCGTCCAGGTGGTTGTCGAAGGCGCCGGTGGTGACGGTGACGCCTTTGCCCGCAATGCGCCCGCTGCGGCTATTGTCCAGACGCCCGCTGGTGAGGGTCAGGCCCGTGTCGCTGAGCACTTCGCCGCCCTGGTTGACCATGGCGTCGGTGACGGTCAGGGTCGAGGCGCCCGTGCTGGTGAGACTGCCTGCCGTATTCGTCACCGCACCCGCATTCAAGGTCAGCAGACCCGTGCTGCGCACGACGCCTTGGGTGTTGTTCAAGGTGGCGGCCGAGAGTTCAAGACCCGTGCCGGACACCCGCCCGCGCAGGTTGGTCAGCACCTGATCGATGCGCACGATCAGCGCCTGATCGCTGAGCACCTTGCCGTCGGTGTTGTCCAGCGACGTGGCGGCCAGGGTAAAGCCCTGGGCGCTGGAGATCTCGCCACTCTGGTTGTTCACTGTGCCGAGTTTTTTCAGCAGCAACTGCCCAGGCGCGGTGATCAAGCCGTCCTGGTTATTGAGGTGGCCGTTGCCCAGGTCCAGGCTGACGTCGCCATTGCTGTACAGGCGACCGTCGGCGTGCTGATCCAGACCCGTGACCACCGCGGTCAGGGCCATGGCGCTGGCGATGCGTCCCGCTTCGCTGTTATTGACCTGTGCGGCGGTGAGGCGCAGGGCCTCGGTGCTGGTCAGGCGACCGTCCAGGTGGTTGTCGAACGCGCCGGTGGTGACGGTGACGCCTTTGCCGGTGATGCGACCGCTGCGGCTATTGTCCAGGCGACCGCTGGTGAGGGTCAGGCCCGCCTCGCTCAGCACTTCGCCGCCCTGGTTGACCACGGCGTCGGTGACGGTCAGGGTCGAGGCGCCCGTGCTGCGCACAACACCCTGCTGGTTATCCAGCGAGGCAGCATTGATCGTCAGCGTGCCCGCACTGGAGATCAGGCCCTTCTGGCCGTTCGACACGCCACTGGCCGTGACCTCGACGCTGCCGCCCTGGCTCAGGATGCGTCCTGACTGGCGGTTATCAAGGGTCGTGGCCGTGATCCGGGTACTGGCCTGCCCGCTCAGGGTTCCGCCCTGGTTGTTCAGGGTCTGGGTGGCCGTCGCCTGCAGGGCGCGGCTGGCCACGACGCTGCCGGTGTTGGTCAGGTTGCCTGCCGACAGCACGACATCGCCGGTGGTGTTGCGGCTGTTGTCGGGATTGATGCCCGCTTCGATGATCGCGGTGTTGGTCAACTGGCCGGTGCTGGACAGTGTGACGACGTCGCGTGCGGCGACGTTTTGCTGAATCGCAAGATCGCCCGGTGTGGTGACCGACAGCGAGGTGCCTGCATACAGCGGGCCCTTGACCTCGACCGCATTGGCCTTCACTGCCACCGCCCCGCTGGCAACCGCCTGGCTCAGGGTCAGCTTACCGTTGGCATCGATCTGGATATCACCGGCACTGGCCGCCACATTGCTCGCCAGCCTCACCCCGACACCCGCCTCGGTGCCCACCAGTTTCACCGCCCCGACGTACATGCCGCCCAGCGCCGAGCTGTCGATGGCCAGTTCCGGCTTCGCGCTGCCATCGTCCGCCAGCGCCGTGGCGCTCAGGGTCTGGGCATCGACGTCGTTGCGACCGGCGATGATGTTGAGCTTTTTCGCGTGCAGCTCGGCGTTGATCTTCGCGCTGCGGGTGATGATGTCGAACTGATCGACGTTATCGGCGTTCAGCCCCAGCCCTTCGATGGCCACGCTGCCGTTCTGGACATTGAAACGCACCAGACCGCCGTTGCTGTCGAGCACCGGCTTGCCGGTGGTCAGGGTCACCTGGGGAGTGTTGAGAAAGCCGCAGCCATTACAGGTGATCCCGTACGGGTTGGCCACGATCACCCGCGCCGCCTGCCCGGCCACTTCGGTGTAGCCCTTGAGCTGGCTGGCGTTGGCGCCCACCACTTCGTTGAGAATGACCTGCGCCGCCACCCCATTGTTCAGGTTCGGGTTGCCGACGATGATCCCACCCAGTTGGGTTGCGCCGTTCTGCTGGGCAATGTTGTTGAGGATCAGGCCCTGGGCGTCGACGTTGTACTGCTGGAACTGGTTATGCGACAGCCCCGTGGCATTGGGTGTCGCGATATTGACGATCGGCACGCCATTGCCCGCCTGCGCCAGGCCGGTCCCCGACCCACTGACCACAATCCCGTCGGCCTGCGCCCACATCGGCTGCCAGAACATGGCATTGGCCAGGATCAGCGCAATGCCGCGCTTGGGCAGGCCCCAGAAGTGTTCACGTTCTTTCAGGGCAGCAGAAGGCTGACGGGCAAGAAAAGCCAGTTGGCGGACGTCCATGTGGGCGGTCTCGAAAAAACGGGTTTAGAGGAAGAAATCCATGCGCAGGTAGACCGGCGCTTCGCGCTCGATCTGGTCAGCCGGGCGTTCCAGGGAGTGCGCAAAGGTCACGCTGAGCGCCACGTGCTGGCCACGGGTAAAGGCTTCAAACGAGTTGCTGGACAGGCGACCGTGCGCTTCGCCGTTGTAGCGGTCATTGCGGATCACGCCCTGGTCGTAACCGGCCGCCGCGCCATACTCGCTGAACACAGGGCGCAGCCAGTCCAGAGTCACCGGGCGCGTCAGACGCAATTCGTTGCGCCAGTAACCGCCACTGTCGCCGGACAGAAACTGGTCCTTGTAACCACGTACCGAGGAGGATCCACCCAGGCTCATCCGTTGCGGACTGAACAGGACATCCTCGCTGCGCTGGCCGGTGGCCAGGCTGGTGAAGCTGAAGTTTTCGCCCCAGAGCTGAAAGGGTTGCAGGTAGCTCAGGGTGCCGGTGTATTTGCGATAGCGGGCATCGGCTTCGCCGGGGCCTGGATGACCATTGTCCTGGGCATCGAAAGCGCCGGTGCCTTGTTGCATGCCCAGATCGAGGTTGACGAACGCAGAACCGATCCGACGCCCATGGTTGATACCGAACTGGGCTTCGCTCAGGCGATTGCTGCTCAAGGCCAGCTTGCTGTCTTCGATGTAATTGTTGGTGCGCAGATAGGCCAGCCCGGTACTGAGGGAAGTCTTGCTCACAGAATCGCGATGGATCACACGCTCGATGCGTAACTGATGATTCTGGCTGTCACCGGTCTGCTTGAAATTGAAGCCGTTGGCTTGGGCCAGCGAGCGATATTCGCTTTCGCTGTAGGTATAACTCAACGTCCACCAACCCCACGGCAGGCTGTAGGCCAACATGTGGTTTCTGGAGGTTTTCTGGTGATCGCTGATGCCATCGTGACCGCCGCGCAGACTCAACTGATCCGCCAGGCCCAACGGGCTGTCCCATTCCAGACCGGCGTTCCACTGCTGTTTACCCGTGCTGCGCTGACCTTCGTTATTGCGCGACAGGTTCGCTCGCCAGGGTTTCTGCGGGGTGTTATTGACCAATACGTCACTGCCACCGACGGCCTGGCCCGGTGTCAGCTCCATCTGCGCCTTGTTGGATGGCAGGCGATTGAGCTGATCAACCATCTGCTCGATCTCGCGCAGGTTCAGTACGCCGCCTTCACTGCCTGGAAAGGTCATGGCCAGCTCGCGCGGGGTCAGGCCGCTGCCCTCACCACTGCGCAGGTTTTCCATCTTGCCTTCTACGACGAGGACTTCGAGATGGCCCTTGGACAGATCCTGCTGCGGCAGGTAAGCACGGGTCGTGACCCATCCCTTGTCGATGTAGTGATCGGTGACGGCCTTGAGTACATCGTTGAGCTGGGCAACACCCAGGCATTCGCCCAGAAAGGGCTTGAGCAGGGTTTCGCGCTCACCGGCCGACAATGAATCGGCGCCCTTGAGTTCGATGACGTCAATTCTGAAACAGCGCGTATCGACCGGAGCCTCGGGGGCTTGGGGGGCTGGCTGAGCGCCGGGTAAATCCTTGAGCTCTTCCAGACGGCGGCGCTGCTCTTCGAGCAATCGGTCCTGACGGTCGCGGATCAGATCCTGCTCACCGGGGGTCGGGGCAGCCAGGGAAACAAGGGGAGTGACAGCGAAGAGAACAAGCAAAGCTGTTCTGGAGGCGTAGGAGTACACGGCGCGTCCCTGCAATATCATATTGATATCAAATTCGGCGCGATTGTAGATTGACATCATCATGGCGTCAATTTTTTGTACCTGCCGTGTATCAGATTTTCTACACCCCTTTTTTGCCCTGTCATTAATGACGGACGGCCAACAAATACCGCGAACCCCATCACCCTCCCCGGCTCTACCGAATGCGGGCATTGCCCGGCACGGAAAAGACGGAAATCCGCAGTCGTCGAATGGCTCATCCGTGCGTATCCCCATTAACGTCACAACGAGGACGAACACATGGCTACCCCACAGGAAAACCTTATCGATTGGCTGCGTGATGCCCATGCAATGGAGCAGCAGGCTGAAAAGATGCTCACCGCACAGGCTGAGCGCCTGGAACATTACCAAAGCCTCAAAAGGCGCATCGAGCAGCACATCGAAGAGACACGAGGTCAGCAACAACGTATCAGTGAATGCCTTTCCCGGTATGACGAAAGCCCTTCCACCCTGAAGGATCTGACTGGCAAGGTCATGGCGTTCGGTCAGGCGGTAGGTGGCTCGATGATGAGCGATGAGGTCGTGAAAGGTGCGATGTCGGGATACGTGTTCGAGAACGTGGAAATCGCGGCTTACACGGTATTGATCGAAGCTGCGAAGGTGGCGGGAGATCCTGAAACCCAAAGGGCCTGCGAGGAAACGCTTCAGCAGGAAGAAGCCATGGCGAAATGGCTGCTTGAACACCTTCCTGAAATCACGGCAGCCTTTTTGGCTCGCTCCAGAAACCCCGATCTCGAAGCCAAGAAGTAAACGTAAGGGCGTAGCCGCTCAGGCGGCTATGCACCTTTTGCGCAGCCCTCGTTTAATCTGAAACGACAGTTCATCAGTCGCCTTGAACTATTTGCCTGATTCCGCTCATCGCAGTAAACGAATAAACAAAGAATCTTTAGTCTTCAGGCCTTCTCGAAACTTATGTCTGCGCCATTGCCCGAAGTGGCAAACGCGCACAAACCTGAGTATTGAGGAACGCACAATGTTTTTACACAACAAAAGACTTCAGTACACCGTCCGTGTCGCCGAGCCCAATCCCGGCCTTGCCAATCTTCTGCTGGAGCAGTTCGGTGGCGCCCAGGGTGAACTGGCAGCAGCGACCCGTTACTTCACGCAAGCCCTGGCCGAAGAGGATCCGGGTCGCAAGGACCTGTTGATGGACATTGCCACGGAAGAGCTGAGCCACCTTGAGGTCGTGGGCTCGATCATCGTCATGCTCAACCGCGGCGCGAAAGGACAGATGGCCGAAGGCGTGCAGGAAGAAGGTGAACTGTATCGCAGCATCCATGGTGCGGGTAACGACTCGCATATCACCAGCGTGCTTTATGGTGGCGGCGCTCCGCTGGTCAACTCTGCGGGCGTTCCATGGACCTCAGCCTACATCGACACCATCACCGAACCCACCGCCGACTTCCGCTCCAACATTGCCGCCGAAGCCCGGGCCAAGATCGTTTACGAACGGCTGCTGAATGTCGTCGACGACCCTGGCATCAAGGAGGCGCTGGGCTTTCTGATGACCCGCGAAATCGCTCACCAGAAGTCCTTCGAAAAAGCGCTGCACTCGATCCAGCCAAACTTCCCGCAGGGCAAGCTGCCCGGCATGCCGGAATTCACCCGCACCTACTTCAGCATGTCCAGTGGCGAGCCGAACCTTCGCGGACCATGGAACAGTGATGAAGAGTTCGATTATGTAGAAAATCCACAACCTGCCGTTGACGGAGGCGATGGCATGGCATCCGTGGCGCTCGATGAAGAGGATGTACTGACCCTGACCATGATGAAGGAACGCACCCAGTCCGACCCGGATGCCGAGCCGCTTACAGGAGCGGAGCTGGGATCAGGTTTCATGTCAGACAAATGACGGCTTCCTGCTTGCGGCACGATGGATTCAGCAGTGCCAGCACTGGCAGCGTTTGAAATGTTCCCTCACAATCTCGCGGTCTCGCCAGACCTGCCTCCCCGGCAGGCCTGGCTACCCCATGAGTTTGAGGAAACCCGGCATGAATGCACTGGAGTGGAACGAAGCCGCCCTGGCGAAATACCTCTCGACCCATCCGACCTTGCAGGATGAAATCAAGAACCTCAGCCCCGAAGAACAGAAGCAGCAGGCGCAATGGGCCTTTGAGGATGAAGCCGAGGATCAGGGTATCGAACCCTGGGAACTGGCTTTGCAGTTGATTGCAGAATCCCCGGAACAGCTCAAGAGCATGCGCCTTGAAGCCCACGCACAGGTGGCCGAAGCCCTGGGCATGGACTGGGACGAGTATTGCGAACTGAACGAAATCGAACAGTGATCCCGGGCCTGTACAAGGAATAGAAGTGCCATGAACCATTCTTCCGAAGCGGGCGCAGCCGTTTACTCTCCCCTGACCCTGAAACTTTATGACTGGTGGGTCCTGGGGGTTTCCAATCGTTTTGCCTGGCAGTGCTCGACGACACAGGTATTGCAGCCGTTCTTCAATCGCCATGTCGGCGCACGCCATCTGGATGTAGGCGTCGGCACCGGCTATTACCTGGCCAATGCCAATCTGCCCATCAGCACCGAAGTCACCTTGCTGGACCTCAACAGCAGCAGCCTGGAAGCGGCACGTCAGCGCTTCGGCCGGCCGGGTATCCGGGTAATCCGCCACGATGTGTTCAAGCCGTTCGAACCCGGGCATGAGACAGGGTTTGACTCGATCTCGCTGTTCTATCTGCTGCACTGCCTGCCCGGAACCATGAGCGACAAGGCCCAGGTTTTCGCCAACCTCAAGACTCGCCTGAAGGATGACGGTGTGCTGTTCGGCGCAACCATTCTGGGCGACGAAGCCGGGCACAACGGGTTTGGTCGCAAGCTGATGGATGTCTATAACAAGAAAGGCATCTTTGGTAATCGCAGTGACAACGTCGCCAGCCTGCGCAATGCCCTGGCCTTGCATTTCAAGGACGTCACGGTGGAGGTCACGGGGAAAGTGGCATTGTTTACGGCCAGATCGCCGATCATTAAACAAGACGTAACATCATGAATTAAATGGTTTTCCGTGGGAGCGAATTCATTCGCGAAAGGCATCCAATACATATGTATCGTCTGGAAGGTTTCGCGAATAAATTCGCTCCCACCGGGACACCGTGTCGCCCTGTGAGCCAGTGAATTCAGTATTGACCTCACAATCCGTTACTGACCGATGAGTCAGCGCTTTACCTGATAGGAGTAGCTGAGTAACGTCTGCGCATCTCAACAAGAAGGAATTGCGCCATGAGCGATCTGATCTCGTACCAGCTTGAAGATGGTATTGCCACGCTGACCCTCAACAACGGCAAGGTCAACGCCATCTCGCCGGATGTGATCGCCGCATTCAATGCAGCGCTGGATCAGGCCGAGACAGATCGTGCCGTGGTGATCATCACGGGGCAACCGGGCATTCTCTCGGGCGGTTATGACCTCAAGGTCATGACCTCCAGCGCCGAAGCGGCCATCGACCTGGTATCCCGGGGTTCGACACTGGCGCGGCGCATGCTGGCTCACCCCTTCCCCATCATTGTCGCCTGCCCGGGCCATGCCGTGGCCAAGGGTGCGTTTCTGTTGCTGTCGGCCGATTACCGGATCGGGGTCGAAGGCCCCTTCAATATCGGCCTCAATGAAGTACAGATCGGCATGACCATGCACCATGTGGGCATCGAACTGGCGCGTGACCGTCTGCGCAAGTCAGCGTTTCATCGCTCGGTGATCAATGCCGAGATGTTCGATCCCCAAGGCGCGCTGAACGCGGGCTTTCTGGACAAGGTGGTCAGCATCGACGAACTGCAGGACACCGCCCGCACCGCGGCCCTGCAACTGAAGAAGATCAATATGAACGCCCACAGAAAAACCAAGCTCAAGGTCAGAAAAGCGCTGCTCGATACATTGGATTCCGCCATAGAACTCGACAAGCAGCTGTCGCTCTAAGCCTTGCGCTCGACAGCCATGAAGCCCGCCCATGCGGGCTTTATCGCGTTGAGCCATGACGCAATCCTTTTTGCATCACAGCCACTCCTTGAACAAGAAGCGAAACGATATGGGCCGAGTTGTTGCAGCAGCGGTTTACAGCAAAGGCAAGAAAGTCAGCAATATCACCCTTGAAGAAGGCGCGGCCTGGGCAGCCAGGCCGGATCACTTTGTCTGGATCGGGCTGGAGCAGCCCACCCCGCAAGAGCTGGAAAGCCTCAAGAAACAGTTCAACCTGCACGAACTGGCTATCGAGGATGCGCTGGAAGTCCACAGCCGCCCCAAACTGGAAACCTTCGGCGATGCGCTGTTTATCGTCACCTACGCGCCGGTGCGGGAAAACGGCAGGCTGCAGTTCATCGAAACCCATATTTTCGCCGGCAAGGGCTACATCATCACCTCGCGCAACGGCCACTCGAAATCCTACGGGATTGTGCGCCAGCGCTGTGAAGCCAGGCCGCTGCTGCTGGAGCATGGCGAAGACTTCGTGCTCTACGCCCTGCTGGACTTCGTGACCGAAAGTTATCAGCCGGTGACCGAAGCCATCCATGCCGAACTGGAAGAGCTGGAGCAAAGCGTACTCGGCGGCATCCTGAATGAAGCCTACATCCATCGCATTCACAGCCTGCGCCGGGATCTTCTGCGGCTGCGCCGCTACGTGTCGCCCATGGTGGAAGTCGGCGAAGAGCTGCAGAAGCTGAGCTTTCCCTTCATCGACAAGAACATGCGTCCGTACTTTCGCGACGTGGAGATTCACGTCAAACGGCAAATGGAAGACCTGGGCAACCTGCGGGACATCGCCAGCCAGACCATCGAGATCGGTCTGTTGCTGGAGTCATCGCGACAAAGCATCGTGCAGCGCAAGTTTGCGGCCTGGGCGGCGATTCTGGCGTTTCCTACCGCTATCGCCGGGATTTACGGGATGAACTTCGAGAACATGCCGGAACTGACCTGGCACTACGGTTACTTCGTGGTGCTGGGGGTGATCGTCGGAGGCTGTACGGCCTTGTTCACCAGTTTCAAGCGTTCGGGCTGGCTGTAACCGGCAAAAGCTCCCGGCGCCAGTCAGCGCCGGGAGTTCTCAGGCTTCAAGCCACATTCGAATCCGGCTTGTGCGCTACAAAGCGCGTGATCCACTCGGCCACGGTTGCGCCATGGTGTTCATGTTCCAGGCTGTCCAGCCCCTTGCGATAAACCTGTTCCCCCAGCGTCTGCTGGCGCAGGTCCAGCAAGGAGCGGGAAAACTCGTGAATGAATTCGGGATGGCCCTGGAAGCACAGGACCTGATGATTGATGTGATAAGCCGCATACGGGCAGAAATCGCTGGAGGCGATCACCGTCGCATTTTCCGGTAATACCGTGACCTGATCCTGGTGACTGATCAACAGCGTCAGCTTGTCGATGGCTGGCGTCATCCAGGGTTGCGGGTCAGCCAGTTGATAATGATGAATGCCCACTCCCCAGCCCTGGGTAGCGCGCTCGGTCTTGCCACCCAGCAACAGCGCCAGCAGCTGGTGCCCGAAACAGATCCCCAGCAGCTTGTCGCCCCGCTCGTACAGTTTGAGCAGGTAGACCTTGAGCGTCTGAATCCAGGGATCGGTGCCAAACGAATCGGCCTTGCTGCCAGTCACCAGATAGGCATCGAAACGCTCGTCGTCGGGGGGATAAATGCCCTGCACCACGTTGTAGACACTGAGCTGAACGGCAAACGGCTGGCGCGCAAACAATAACTCGAACATCCGCCCATAACCCTGATATTGCTCAACCAACTCCGGGCGCAGGATGTCGGTTTCCAGAATGCAGATGCGTAACGACATAAAAAAGGACCTGAAACAGTAAAAAGGCAATAGCGCACGGGCAAAGCCTGCCCTGAATTGCAGGACCAAAGCAAGAAGCCAGTATCTGCATGGCCACCCACCCGGTATCGCTCGCAGGACAATCCCTGGCCAGACGAACGGTAGAAAGCTAACGATACACCCTCAAAGCCTCTAGCCAAGGCCTGATCATGTTATCAGCAGCGCCTAAATAACCTTTAATCAGAAATTATTGGTGATAAATACCAATTAGTTCTAAGCCATAAGCAATGCGGCCTCTAAGGTTAAATCTGTAACAGGAAGGCGCGATAAAAATATATCCAGCGTCAGGTCTGCGGCGATATGGCCGAGACCACCCGTTCATCAGCACCACCTTTGCCAGCTGCCCGATTTCGCACTTGATGAATTCGGTGAGCTTTTGTCGCTCAGGAATAACAACAAAAGGCAGTCAGCCATGTTCAAGCATTCAAAGATACGTCAGGCGGGTCTTATTGTATTCGCGACCACTCTTCTGTTGATCCTGCCGAATCTGAACCGTTTGTTCGGCTGATTCGGCGTGCGCTACCGAAGTGCTCATATCTGTGCCAATCTTCCTGTCAAATGATGGGAGGCTGGTTTATGCGTCAATGGATAGCACTGGGAATTCTGGCTTGCAGCTTCGCAGCGCAGGCGGGTGAGGTCGAGCAGGCAGCCGCCGTGGCCGCCTTGAAGGAAGGGAAACTGGCAGTGGATGTGCGCAGCCAGACCGAATATGACGCGGGTACCGTTCTCAATGCGGTCCGGGTCGAAGATGCACGGCTGGTCAATCAACTGAAACAGGTGCTCACCGACCGCAACTCTGTGTTCGTCATTTTCAGCAGCTCGAACGAAAAGGCAAGCAGAGCCCAGGACAAACTCAGACAAGCCGGTTACTTCAGTGTCATCAACGGCGGCAATTATGAAGAGCTGCATAATGCGCTGTATGACATTACTGATGATCCGGCGGAGTAAACCACTTGTGCAGGCTGTGTGGGAGCCAATTCATTCGCGAATGAATTCGCTCCCACAGGTGGTACAGGAATTACTGGTGCTGCACCTGAACCTGCGTCGAGACTGAGACCTTGGCGTGCATCTGTTCGTAACCACCGCCACGGCGCATGCCGCGTACCGGGCAGGCATCCAGATAATCCAGACCTACCGCCAGCTTGAGATGGCGAGCAGGAATCGCGAGCGTGTTGGTGACGTCGAAGCTGTACCAGCCATCTTCGATCCAGGCTTCAGCCCAGGCATGGCTGGACAGGTGATCCTTGTCTTCGCTGTACAGGTAACCGGAGACATAACGCGCGGGCACGCCAAGACTGCGGGCACAGGCCAGGAAGGCATGGGTGTGGTCCTGGCAGACACCTGAACGCCCGGCAAATGCCTGGGCCGCACTGGTATCGACCTCGGTCGCGCCCGGCGTGTAGACGATGTGTTGATTCAACGCCTGCATCAGATCGATCAAGCCCGTGCGATCAGTACGCTTGCTGCTTTCCTTCGTGGCGAATGCCCGCATCGCTTCGTCCGCTTCGGTCAGGCGGGTGAAACGCAGAAATGGCAGCGCCGACTGGCTTTCATGTTCGGCCTCGCGGGTTTCGTCGATTTCCACCTGCCCGCGGGCACCGATGATGATCGACTCATGAGGCTCGTCCAGAGTCAGCACGTGGAGAATGTTCCCGAACGGATCGATCTGCGCGCGCACAGGACGCGGCAGGCTCAATTGCCAGCTCAGGATCTGTTGACGCTCGCTGTCATGAGGAGTCAGACGCAGATACTGGATGCTGGCCCGAACCTGATCATCATAGTGATAGGTGGTCTCGTGGCTAATAGAGAGTCTCATGCAGCCTCCAGATATGAAGTGTGGATGGCATCACCCAGTTGGGCTACCAGAGGAATGAATTCGTTCAACCACTCATGCAGGCCTTCGCTCAGGATCTCGTCGATGCTGGTGTAGCGCAGGCGTGCGTCCATTTCTGCTGCCATGCGCTGCGCCGGACGACCATTGGTGCCTGGCAGGCTGGACAGAATCTGGTCCAGTGCTTCCAAGCAGGCACGCAAGGAACGCGGGATGTCGGCGCGCAGCAGCAACAGCTCGGCGACTTGACGCGCTCCTGGCGCATCCCGGTACAGCTCGGTGTAAGCCTCGAAAGACGACAAGGCGCGCAGCAAGGCGCTCCACTGGTAGTAACCGGCGGCGGAGTTGTCAGCCGCCGCGTTGGCCTGCGGCCCACGCAACTCCAGCATTTCATAACGAGCGTCGAGCATGCGCAGGGTGTTGTCGGCGCGCTCGATGAAGGTACCCAGACGAATGAAACGGAACGCATCGTTACGCATGATGGTGCCGTAGGTCGCGCCTCTGAACAGATGGGAACGCTCTTTGACCCATTCGCAGAAATGGCTCATGCCATAGCGCGCCAATCCTTGCTCGGCGATCCCGCGAATTTCCAGCCAGGTGGAGTTGATGTTTTCCCACATGTCAGCGGTAATTCGCCCGCGCACCGCATGGGCACTGGCCCGCGCAGCACCCAGGCAACTATAGATGCTGGCCGGGTTGCTGGCATCCAGGGCGAAGAAATGCAGCATGCGTTCGGCATGCAGTGCGCCATGACGCTCCACATAGGCATCCAGGGTTCCGGTAATCAGCAGTGGCATGGCAATTTCGTCCAGCCCACCGCGCCCGTCCTGGGGCATCAATGACAGCGAATAACTCACGTCCATCATTCGGGCGAGGTTCTCCGCTCGCTCCAGGTAACGCGACATCCAGAAAAGATCCGAGGCAGTTCTACTTAGCATTGGCAGGCATCCTTAATCCTCGACCACCCAGGTGTCCTTGGTTCCACCACCCTGCGACGAGTTCACCACCAGCGAGCCTTCACGCAACGCTACTCGGGTAAGCCCGCCAGGCACAACGCGGGTTTCGCGGCCGGAAAGGACAAATGGACGCAAGTCGATATGTCGCGGGGCGATACCGTTCTCGACGAAGGTCGGACAGGTCGACAGGGACAAGGTCGGTTGGGCGATATATGCGTGTGGCTTGGCTTTGAGACGGGCACGGAAGGCTTCGATTTCCGCAGCGGTCGCTGCAGGACCGACCAGCATCCCGTAACCGCCGGAACCCTGGGTTTCCTTGACCACCAGATCACCCAGATTGGCCAGCACATGGGACAGCTCTTCAGGCTTGCGGCACTGCCAGGTCGGCACGTTCTTGAGGATCGGCTCTTCATCCAGATAGAAACGGATCATGTCCGTCACATACGGATAGATCGACTTGTCGTCCGCAACGCCAGTGCCGATGGCATTGGCCAGGACCACATTGCCGGAACGGTAGGCCGACAGCAGGCCCGGCACGCCGAGCATCGAATCCGGGTTGAAGGCCAGCGGATCCAGGAAAGCATCGTCCAGACGGCGGTAGATCACATCAACGGCTTTCGGGCCGTCGGTGGTGCGCATGAAGACGCGATCATCGCGCACGAAAAGATCCGCACCTTCCACCAGTTCGACACCCATCTCACGCGCCAGAAAGGCGTGCTCGAAAAAGGCGCTATTGAAGCGACCCGGCGTCAGAACCACCACGCTCGGATTGTCCAGATGGCTCGAACTCTTGAGGGTGTCGAGCAACAGATTCGGGTAGTGGTCGATGGGAGCAATGCGTTGCGCGGCGAACAGCTCCGGGAACAGGCGCATCATCATCTTGCGGTCTTCGAGCATGTAGCTCACGCCGCTCGGGGTACGCAGGTTGTCTTCAAGCACGTAATACGTGCCATCGCCGTCGCGTACCAGGTCGACCCCGGAAATGTGCGAATACAGGTCGCGATGCAGGTTCAGACCTTGCATTGCCAACTGATATTGCTCGTTGGCCAGAACCTGCTCGGCGGGAATGATCCCCGCCTTGATGATCCGTTGATCGTGGTACAGGTCCGCGAGAAACATGTTCAGCGCCTTGACGCGCTGAATGCAGCCGCGCTCCACAACCCGCCATTCACTGGCCGGAATGCTGCGCGGAATCGTATCGAAGGGGATCAGTCTTTCGGTCCCCTGCTCGTCACCATAGAGCGTGAACGTGATCCCGGCGCGATGAAACAACAGGTCGGCTTCACGCCGACGCTGAGCCAGAAGCTCAGGGGGCGTATCACCCAACCAGCGGGCAAATTCCCGGTAATGCGGGCGGACCTGGCCGCCAGCGTCGTACATCTCGTCATAAAAGGTGCGGATCATGCCGTACTCCTTGTCACCATGGACCTACAGGCCTTCGCAAGGCCCGTGCCATCGGCATAAACGCTTTCATATCAATGATTTACGCAAACAATAGACATTCAACGCACCATTCCTGTGCAATAAATGCCCTAAGCATTTCTCCTACGCCTCATTCGGAAGCGTCAGGCAATCGCGAAATCTATCACCAGCATAGTCAGTGTTGATTTCATTGGGGGATATTAGTTCGCCATAATCGCCAGCAACCGAGCAAACAAAGGCCCGATTGCCTGCCTCGACTTTTTTTCTGGAATTTGCGCCCTGGCGCTTTTCTAACCGCTCTTCCCTTCAAGCCACTCCATTGAGTGGCTTTTTTTTGCCCATCGGGCTGCATCCGTCTCTTTTCCTGCGGCCAAAAGCACGACCGGCCAATGGCGGCATACTCCGCAATTGACCGGTCGTGTTACTGCCAGACAGATGATTCATGCGTGGAGTCTTCTGACCTCCGCTGTGACGCCCCATCCTTCAACCTCACCGTCCATCGGCGAGATCACGTTCTGGAAGTCATGCTCGAAGTCGCCGATGCCGTCATAGGTGGCATACATCACCTTGCTCAATTGCAAGTGCCACGCACCGTCGTCACGCACGTTGATCTGGGTATTGATGGATTCACCACGAAATTGTCCTGCAGCCTGCCGCGCCCGTTCCTCATCCGGGAAGACGGCGTAGAACTCGATAGGATAGGTACGTGCAA
Source organism: Pseudomonas lijiangensis (assembly GCF_018968705.1). NCBI lineage: Bacteria > Pseudomonadati > Pseudomonadota > Gammaproteobacteria > Pseudomonadales > Pseudomonadaceae > Pseudomonas > Pseudomonas lijiangensis. Next base: position 1,876,956 of record NZ_CP076668.1, on the reverse strand, counting down.
AGTCAAAACCGCCTTCTTTCATGCGGCGCAGTACATGACTGCTGATGTCCTCTTGATAGGCTGTGCTCATGAAACGTCCTCCTATGCAACGATAGATAGAGTTTCAACTCTTCCAGAACGACCACCTGGCTGGTGGTCGCCACACGACAGTTAATCCGCAGTGGGGAATCAAGCATGAAGCTGACCAGACCGGATCTGTAGCAACCCGGTTTCGACATTGAGAGGCCGACGTATCGGCCTCGTTTGCAGAGTAGACCCAACTCGGGCCTGCTGCCAAGTGCCTGACACAACAAGTCTTTGCAGGTGCAAATGAATCAGATTACTTCCGTAATGGAAATGATCTGCACACTGTTGTGGTCCTTGAGGGTTTTGACTGTCGGCTCCTCGGTGCGTCCCTCAAGATCGTTGAGATCCAGCTCATCCGTGACCGGGAACAGAATCGGACGCAGAAGACGTGCCGCAGCCTCCTCGCTTGGGCGTTCCGGTGAATCAATATCATGGCGCTGCTGTACACCATCCTTATCGAGATACGAAATGGCCCACTGTTTCATCAATACCTCCCGAACGAAGCCAGGACGCTGGCTTGCATGATCTGGACCGTCTTGCCGAGTCATTCGTTCCAGAAAATGCAGGCAAAAAGAAAGGCCCTCGCATCGGATGCAGAGGGCCTTTCGTTGTGTAGCCAGCGGTATCAGTTGCGGTTCTTGCTGGCCTCTACACCGGCGGTGTTATCCAGAAGGCTCTTGGTCGCGGTCTGCAGGAAGCTTTCCAGCTTCTGCTTCAGCTCGGCCGTGTCCGGAGCATCGGGCACCACTTCGGCATGCGGGTTTGCACCCAGGGTGTAGGTCATGACCTTGGCAGGCAGTTCCGTAGGTTCGATCAGGATACGGTTGCCATGGATGATGGCGACCACCTGCTCGCTGCCCGACGGCTTGATCACACCAAAGCCCTTGTCCCCTTCAGGCAGGTTCAGCAGGTCGCGTCCCCAGCACTGGTTGCGGGTCTGACCACCCAGACGGCCCATGATGGTCGGCACCACATCGACCTGGGTACCCACGATGCTGCTGCGCTGGCCGAATTTCTCCTGCACGCCTGGCCCGATCAACAGCAATGGCACGTTGAAGCGGCCCAGGTCCATTTCGGTCAGTTGCATCTTGTTGCCAAACCCATGGTCGCCCAGCACCACGAACAGGGTGTTCTTGAAGTAAGGCTCTTTCTTGGCCTTCTCGAAGAATTGCCCCAGTGCCCAGTCGGAATAACGCATGGCGGTCAAATGCTCGTCCAGCGAACCATGGCCTGTCACGCGCTCAACCGGCAGGTTTTCCGGCAAGGCATAAGGCGTGTGGTTGGACAGGGTCTGCAGCAAGGCATAGAACGGCTTGCCGTTCTGGCGGGCTTTCAGTTCCTCGGCGCCACGGTCGAACATGTCCTGGTCGGAAACACCCCAGGTCGGATCGGAGAACACCGGGTTGACGAAGTCTTCACGACCGACAAAGTTGGTCATGCCCTGGTTGCTGAAGAAACCCGACTGGTTGTCCCAGGCAAAGTTGCCGTTGTAGACATAGACATCGTCGTAGTTGCGCCCGGCGCTGAGCAGTTGCGGCAGGCCCGACAGCTTGTGGCTGCCTTCAGGCGTCTGCATCAGGTACTCGAAGCCCGGCAGGTTCGGGAAGCACGCCATGGTAGCGAACATGCCCTGGTGGGTGTGGGTGCCGTTGGAGAAGAAGTGATCGAACAGCAGGCCTTCCTTGGACAGTTTGTCGAAGTAAGGCGTGATGTTGGCTTTATCGCCCAGAGCGCCGACCGAGTGGCCTGCGAAGCTTTCCATCAGGATGACCACAACGTTGCGGATTGGCAGCGTGTTTTCAGCTGGCGGCGTGAAATCACGACGTACTGCCGCAATGTTCGGATCGATCAACTGGTCATGGCTGGTCAGCAGCATGTCGCGCACGACCTGCTGTGCCTCAGGCTGAGGCAAGGTGGCTTTCCAGATATTGTCGCGGTCTTCGGACATGCGGCTTTTCGCGGCCGTGATCAGCGTCAGCGTGCCGTTGAGGCCCAACTGGTTGGCGAAGTTCGATTCGGTGGTGTAAGCATCGCCCCAACGCAGCGGCGGGCCTTGACGCAAGGTGCCACGGGCAGAAATGACGGCAATGACCAGCACGACGAAGAACACGCCGACGCGCATGTACCAGGGCGCAATCGAGCGATTGCTGCCACTGCCAACGCTGAATTCGCGACGCGGACGAGTCACGCGGTCGATGCCCTTGAACACCAGGCTCAACAACCAGGTGACCAGTGCCCATGCCAGCAGATAACGAACCACCGGGAAACCGTACCAGAGCATGCTCAGAACGGTCTTCGGGTCTTCCTTCACGTACTGGAACACCAGACCGTTCAGGCGCTGGTGGAACTCACGATAGAAGTCCATTTCCATCAGGCCGAGGAACAGCGTGATGCTGCCGACCAGGGTCAGCCAGAACCGGAAGAAACCCCGTGCAGCCATGGCCCGGACACTGAACAGCGACAGCATCAGAGGAATGAGCAGATAGATCGTCAGACGCAGGTCGAAACGCATGCCGTTGAACAACGCTTCGATAAAGGTCGACGCTGGCGTCTCGCCAATCATTTCACGGTTGTAGACCAGCAATCCGATACGCAGCAGGGTGTACATCACCATCAGGGTCAGGCCGCTGAGCAGGATGTAGGCCAGGTGTGACTTGACGGTTGGGTGTTGCAGACGGGACAAAGCTTGCCGATGAATCTGGGCGTCCGTGTTAGCCATTTTTGTCAGGATCCGGTGGATTCAGGAGTTGAGTCGGATATGCGAGACCTGCCAACCCGAAACAGGAGGCAGCGCATGGGGGGCAGATATTACGTGATTGCCGTGCTTTTAGCGCTTTTCAGAGCAAGGCCCTGAATAATCGCGCGCCATTTTCGACAAGCGGGTGTGAAAAATTTGTTGTACGGCACCTGGCAAGCGCCAGACACCGTACGGTGATAGCTGCCCCTGCTGGCATGACCTTGAGGAACCCGGATCATGCCTGTGCAGAAAAACCTCAGTCGTTGCTGGGTTTGCCCACTGCCTGCAGCACGTACTGCGGCAAGGCGAACGCGCCGATGTGGATTTCCGGGTTGTAATAGCGAGTAACAATACCGCTGCCGACAAAGCGCTGACGCAGGGTTTCCAGTGGCAACTTGCGATAGGCGGTATTGGTGGAACCCCAGGCGAAGGTCATCGCGCCACCGATGTAGGTGGGGATTGCCGCCTGATAGAAATGCCAGTCCGCGAACAGACCATTCATACGGCCAGCAGTCGTCTGTACGCCGCTCAGTTGCATGAACGGTGTGCCGTTCTGGGTAACCAGGATGCCGTTTTCGTTCAGGCAGCGATGGCAGGCCTGATAGAAGTTTTCCGAGAACAGCACTTCACCCGGCCCGATCGGGTCGGTGGAGTCGGAAATGATCACGTCGAACTTCTCTTCGGTGGTCGCGACGAAACGCATGCCGTCGTCAATCACCAGGTTCAGGCGCGAGTCATCGAAGGCACCGTTGGAGTGATTGGGCAGGAACTCCTTGCACATTTCCACCACGGTAGCGTCGATCTCGACCATGGTGATGTGTTCGACGCTCATGTGCTTGGCGACTTCGCGCAGCATGCCACCATCGCCACCACCAATGATCAATACGCGCTTGGCAGCGCCATGAGCCAGGATCGGCACATGGGTCAGCATCTCGTGATAGATGAACTCATCGGCCTCGGTGGTCTGGATAACGCCATCCAGCGCCATGACCCGGCCCATGCGCGGGTTCTGGAAAATCACCAGATGCTGATGTTCCGTACGGACTTCGTGCAGCATTTTTTCCATACGAAAGCGTTGGCCATAGCCTTCGTATAACGTTTCCTGATAATCGCTCATGGGTAAGCTCCCGCTAAAGACTGATGACAGGACGGCCGACCGCCCACAAGAAAGGCGCGCATTCTACGTTGCGAAAGATGACAGGTCGAACCTCATCACTGCATGACCGCAAACTTGATGGTCACACAGTCTGTATGGAAGCGAATTTATTCGCGAAAGGCCTGTATATCCCATACATATGTATCGTCTGGAAGGTTTCGCGGATGAATCCGCTCCTACTGACATCAGATACGGACATTGCCCCGCGGTCCGGCAATGGCCCAGATGATCAGCCCCAATACCGGCAGCAACAGGATCAGCAGTATCCAGAGGATTTTCGCCCCGGTGCCAGCACTGCTTTTCAGTACATTGATGATGGCCCAGATATCCAGAGCAAGAATGATCAAGCCGATCAGGCTATTGAAAGTGGAGCCCATGATGGTGTTCCCGATTGAGTAATGACGGAATAGAGAATAGTCAGCTCCATTGAACCAACCGCATATTTTCATGCTCGGAAACTGAGTCCGCTATCCTTTGAATCATGTTTTCAGACAGGTCGTCCTCTATGCAAACACCCTTGCAACCCCGCACACTCTGGGCGACATGGTCGGCTCAACTACAGACCAGCCCATGGGTAAGCCTGGGATTTCTCCTGGCGCTGATCATCGTGCTGGGCCTGGGGGCCGCCAGTCTCTATAACGCCTTCTTCGGGACCAATCAGAGCAATCTGACCTACGCCCTGATCGGCGGTTCGGCAGGCTTCGGGGCCACGGCGCTGGGCGCGGTCATGGCTGTCGCCTTCCGCAACATCAGCCAGCGCACCCAGGACATCATGCTCGGTTTTGCTGCCGGAATGATGCTGGCCGCCAGCTCCTTTTCGCTGATTTTGCCGGGGCTGGCCGCAGCCCGGGAGATTACCGGCAATGGCCCGTTCGCTGCCGCCACCGTGGTTTCCGGTCTGGGTCTTGGGGTGCTGTTGATGCTCGGCCTGGACCGCTTCACTCCCCATGAACACGAAAGCGTCGGCCGGCAGGGACCTGATTCCGACCGTATCAACCGGGTCTGGCTGTTCGTACTGGCAATCACCCTGCACAACCTGCCGGAAGGCATGGCCATTGGCGTCAGCTTTGCCGGTGGCGATATGAATGTGGGCATGCCACTGACCACCGCCATTGCCATCCAGGATATTCCCGAAGGCCTGGCCATTGCCCTGGCGTTGCGGGCAACCGGCCTTTCGGCATTCAAGGCCATGCTGGTGGCAATCGGCTCAGGCCTGATGGAGCCCCTGGGCTCGCTGGTCGGCCTGGGGATTTCCAGCGGTTTTGCGATTGCCTACCCGCTGAGCCTTGGCCTGGCAGCAGGTGCGATGATTTTCGTGGTGTCCCACGAAGTCATCCCGGAAACCCACCGCAACGGCCACCAGACCTCAGCCACACTGGGCCTGATGCTGGGCTTCGGAGTGATGATGTTCCTGGATACCGCCCTGGGTTAGGCGTTGGCTTTGAGCGCCTGCAATGACGATGCGGCATGGATGCCGACAGCAGCCGCCAGCTCCAGCACTCGCGCCTCATCACAGCCGTAGACCAGCACGGCCTGAAGTTCGTCGTCCAGCGGCTGGCTGAAATCCACAAGCACGTAGCCGCCCATTTCCTTGTTCATGCTGCTGAGCTGGATCTGGATACGGTTGAGAGCGGTCAAGGCTTCCACCTTGGCCAGTTGCTTTGGCTTGATGTTGAAAGACACATCCTTGCCGAACGACTGCACGATCTGCTCGAACAGGTCCATGTAGGTGTCCGCCTGGAACAGCACGGTTTCCGGCAGGCTACCGACCACTACCCACTCGCCCAGAGGAATAGGGAACGTATCGTCGTAGTTGATATCCGGATTGGCGGCCAGAAAGGCTTCGGGGTCCGCGTAAGCCTGAGCAGCTTCGGCGGCGATGCCTGCGATCTCGTCTTCCCCCATGCAGCCCGAACTGATTTTGCTGATTAATTCAATGAGGGAGTCTTTCATGGGGGGAGATCCTGATAGAGGCAAAAACGAGGCGCGCAGGATAGCGGGAAACGCTGCACACCTCTATCGATTCAGGATCAGCGCGCTTAAACCATCAGTTTGCTCAACTGAGCGGCGGTTTCCGTTGCGCCCATCGCCTGGGCGGCCGCCAAGGCGTTGACGCCCTTGGCGTCGCGGGCATGGGGGTTGGCGCCTTTGCCGATCAGGTAATCGACGATTTCGCTGCGGTTGAACATGGCGGCCATCATCAGAGCAGTCCGACCGTCCGCCGAAGCCCCCTCCACGTCCGCACCCGACTCGACCAGGAGTTTGACGACCGCAAGATCTCCCTTGAACGCAGCACCGGCAATCGGGCTCTGGCCATTGTCATTACGGATCTGCGGGTCGGCCTTGTGTTCAAGCAGCACACGCACGGCGTCCTGCTGACCGTAGTAACTGGCGAGCATCAGCAGCGTATCGCCCTTGTGATTGCGCAGATTGACAGGCAGCCCCTTCTCCAGCAGCCGGCTCAGCATCAGCGCATCACCTTGCCGGGCGACTTCGAAGACCTGCTCGGCGAACTCGGCAGCTTCATCATCAGTCATGGTTTTCGGGGCATGGGTGCCTGGATCGGTCATAGGTTTCTCCCTCAATGCCACTCATGGCGCTCGATACAATGAGCCCAAGTCTTGTCAGATGAGGGCCACAGGTCAAGCTATGCGTCTCATAGGAAAATATTCCCGCCTGCCTCCACTGTGGCCACAACCAGCAAAATGCAGGATGCACGATGGCCATTCATGCAAATTGCACGAAAGATGAAAACCATCATATTTTCAAGTTATTGATTTTAAAGGACTTTAATAAAGCAAGAACGCTGGCATGGACACTGCAACAGTACTCACAAGTTTGTTATCCCGTGAGCAATGGAGCCGCTAGACATGTCTTTTATCCAAGAAAAATTCGCATCCGTATTCTCCAGCTACACAGTGACCACTCAGCCTCGTCCTGACGGTGGTGTGCTACTGTCCTTGCGCGATAACGAAGGCAAACAGATCCGTCGTTCCATCTCTTACGCACAACTGCACACACCTGTTCAGCTTGAGTGGGTCATCAGCGCCATTCGCCGTGACCTGGCAGCCCAGGCCAGTGAACTGCCTGCAATCACTATGTTGCAAAGCCAGCAGCGTTTTGACCTGCCGACCTATCACACCCGCTGATTCGCTGATTACACGCTTCACCCTGCATCCTGCCGCTGACTGCAATCAGCGGCCACCTCCTCCCTTGTTATCCGCGACAACATTCTTGTTCTCGCGGTTTTTTTTGCTCATTTGATCAGGCCTCGACACAGAGCTTCCCCCACCGCCTGAGCCCGATTGGCGACCCCGAGCTTGCTGTAGATCATCTTGAAGTGATATTTGATCGTGGCCTCGGACACCTCGCGGATCAAGGCAATTTCCCAAGCCGTCTTGCCATCACGTGCCCACTGCAGGATTTCCAGCTCCTTCACAGTCAGGCCATGGGAACGGAGTCTGGTTCCCCTGCCGACCGTATGGAGCACAGGGACCAGACTGCTAAGCAGGTATCGGTCCTCGGTGGTCGTGGCACGCTGCATCGCGCTCAAGGTACATACCGACGTCACGCCACTGACACCCCGACAATGGCTGGAGTACCCGTAGGACAAGGCCGGCAGCAATTGGCAGGCTTCAACCGCGGCGTTGTAGCAATCAGGCGCCTGATACTGCTTGAACGCCTCGCGCCAATCGACAAAGCCCTGTGTATTGCGATAACAGCGGATAACCGGATCTTCCGTCAGCATGCGATGGTTTCGATAGATATCTCCCCAGACATCCTCGACATTGGAAGTGATGAACGTCAGCAATAACGGGCCCTTGAACTGATAGAACATTGCACGCTCGCACCGGCACTCCTGCCTGAGCCACTGAAGTGCATTTTCGATAGCCACCTGACCATCGTCCTCGGCAATACTGCTGACCATCTGCTGTATCAATAAACCCATCGTTGTATTTACTGTCCTGGCACTGCACATCGCTGCCGCTCCTGTTGCGCCCCCTCGGTATGCACAGTTGCTGTTTTTGATCAATCAGGGGGAATGGCCGCCAGAAATTACACGAATAATTGCGTTTAAAATCGAGGGCTAAAACAAACAGGATTTATGCACAAACAGACAGGCACAGGCCTACCTGAAAGCAGGATGGGGATGACAGATCAGCAAAGAATGAGGGTGCAGAAGCGAGTTTATTGGCGGCTTCGCGAATAAATTGACTCTGTCTGCATCAAGTGATGTGGGAGTTCGCCCGGCGCCGCGCTGTCGCGTAGCAAACAGGTGCTATGTGTTGCGAACTGAGTGTTCGGCTTGAGGCCGCCTTGCGCCTTTACGGCGCGTCACTTTGGTTTCGGCCAAAGTAACCAAAGCCATTGCTCCGGGTTCGGCCCCGCCTGACGGCGGGGTTCCTTCGTTCCGGCAGTGGGGTGCGAGGCAGGACGCCGAGCAAGCGCCGCAGGGCCATGGAAGGCCCGTCGGCGCGTACCCACGGAGCAATGCCGGAGCGAGGGAACCCCGCCCCAAGGCGGGGCCGAACCCGGAGCGGATGGTTTTCCCCCCTTTTGCCGAAACAAAAGGGGGCCGCCGTAAAGGCGGAACCAGTAGTACCAGCACATACCGATAATGGATATGTACACCGGAGAACGTTTCTGCCTCACAAAAAAGACGTTTTAATTCATGGCATTGCGTTTTGTTTGATGAGAGGCCGCTTGCTAGCGACAGGAGTTCAATCGCCAGCAAGAGCCTTGGCTGCGCTCAGAACTTTTCGGGAGCAATCGCGGCGAAATCCTCTACGGATACATGCCCCGGCAGTTCGCCGCCAGCGCGTACCAGACCGCATGTCGCCATGCCTGCCGCTCGTGCGGCATCCAGTTCTTCGACGATGTCCGACAGGAACAGAATCTCTTCGGCCGGGCAGCCGATGGCGGCGGTGATGGTGCGGTAGGATTGCTCCTCGCGCTTGGGGCCGGACGTGGTGTCGAAATAGCCACTGAACAGGCCGGACAGATCGCCCGCCTGCGAACAACCGAATATCAGTTGCTGAGCCTGGATGGAGCCTGAGGAATAGACATAAAGTTTATAACCCTCCTCATGCCAGCGCTTGAGTGCTTCGACGGCATCCGGGTAGACATGCCCCTTGAGTTGCCCGCCGTTATAGCCCTGCTCCCAGACCATGCCCTGCAAGGCCTTGAGTGGCGTGGCCTTGCGATCCTGGGCAATCCAGTCGAGCAGAATCCCGATAACCCGCTCGACATCGGCATCAGGCTCGTTGCTGTCCTGGCGAACAGCCTGCAATTGCGCCGCTACCAAAGGCTTTTCGGCGTTCTGGCGGACAAAGTCGGGCAAATGCTTTGCAGCGAACGGGAACAGCACATCGAACACGAAGCTCACTGCACTGGTGGTGCCTTCGATATCCGTGAGGATAACTTTGATGGACATCTGGGACGGGCTCCTGTGTTTGAAACAGTGGGCGCACGGCCGGGTGCGCTCCTGCCATGTGTGATTGATCAGTCATCCAGCCGCGGAAAACGGCCGGCGATATCTTCTCCGGTGAAATTCGCCACCCAGCCTTCCGGGTTGTTGAACAGGCGAATGGCAACGAAGTGCGGATGCTCGCCCATATCGAACCAGTGGCGGGTCCCGGCAGGCACCGAGATCAGGTCGTTCTTTTCGCAGAGCACGGCATAGACGTAATCATCGATATGCAGGGTAAACAGGCCACGCCCGGCAACGAAGAAACGCACTTCGTCTTCGCCATGGCGATGCTCTTCAAGAAACTTGGCGCGCAGTTCGGCCTTTTGCGGGTGGTCGCTGTTGAGGCTGACCACATCAACAGTGACATAACCGCGTTCGGTCATCAGCTTGTCGATCTGGGTGCGATAGGCGTTGATCACTTCTTCCTGACTGGCGCCCGGCGTAATCGGTGCAGATGCCTGCCAGCGGTCGAAAGCGACACCGTGCTCGGCCAGGGTCGAAGCGATATCTTCCAGGTGGGTCAGGACTTTGTTGGGCACTTCAGGGCTGGAAACGTGGTAAACGGACAGGCAGCTCATGGCGTAATTCCTCGGCTGGAAACAGGCCCCCGGCTTTTACAGGCCGTTCAGGCTGGGTTCCCTGATTAACGGTTAAAGATCACTAACGCTCAACGATTCAAGACCGCACGGGTTTTCAGTTCGCACTCGAACAGAAACTCGAAGGCTTCGATCTGCCGCAGCGCATCATTCATCTTCGCTCCCCAGGTATACAGGCCGTGCCCGCGAATCAGGTAACCGGCACAATCGGGATGAGCGTCCAGCCAAGGCTGCACCTTTGAGGCCAGACGGGCAATATCCTGATCGTTATCGAAGATCGGCACCACAACCCGGGATTCATGGGTGACCACACCGGCAAAGGCCTTCTGCAGTTCGTAATCCTCGAACACCAGATGATCAGCCTCTGTCAGCCGCGACAGAACGGTGGCATTGACCGAATGGGTATGCAGCACGGCGCCCACTTCAGGCTTGCAGCTGTAAAGCTGGGTGTGCAGCAGGGTTTCGGCGGAAGGCTTCTTGCCAGGCTCAAGGCTGTTGCCGGCCAGGTCGGTAGCCAGTACGTCGTCGATGCCCAGTTGGCCCTTGTGCTTGCCGGATACCGTCAACAGCGCTTCAGTGGCGGACAGGCGCACGGAGTAGTTGCTACTGGTGGCTGGCGACCAGCCGCGTCCATACAGGAAACGCCCGGCTTCGATGATTTCCAGGCTGAGTTGTTCGCGGGTCATGCACCCTCCTCTTTCTTTGGTGTCGCAATCATGACGGCTGCCGCCAATGCCGCAAGGCTGGCGATGGCAAATGTCCAGAACGGCCCGAGCGCATTCCAGCTGTAACCGGAGTACAACGCTCCCAGCGCGCCGCCCACTCCGGACAAGGCGGCATACAACGCCTGCCCCTGACCTTGCTGGCGCGAGCCGAAGCTACGTTGCACGAAATGGATGGCAGACGCGTGAAAACTGCCAAAAGTTGCTGCATGCATGAGCTGGATAACCAGCAGCGCCAGCAGATGATCGGCAAAACTACCCAGCAGCAACCAGCGCAGCGAAGCCAGCAGAAAGCTCGCCATCAAGACCTGACGCACTGAAAAACGCTGCAGTATCCGGCTCATGCCCATGAACATCAGGACCTCGGCCACGACCCCGACGGCCCAGAGCATGCCGATCACACCGCGACTGTAACCCAGTTGCTCCAGATGCAAGGTCAGGAAGGTGTAATACGGCCCATGGCTGAGCTGCATCAAGGCGACACAGACATAAAAGACCAGCACACTGGGACGGGTCAGCTGCCTGAGAAAACCGCCCGCATCCAGTGGTTGCGCCGAAACCTGCGGCTGCGCATTGGGCACCCACCAGCTGCTGAGCGCGATACCGGCCATGATGATCAGCAACATCTGGGGAAACAGGTCCAGGCTGAAACGCTCGAACACCTCCCCAAGCGCGACCACTGCCAGAATGAAACCGATCGAACCCCAGACCCTTATCTGGCTGTAGCGCGAAGGCTGATCGCGCAGATGCGCCAGGGTAATGACTTCAAACTGCGGCAGGATGGCATGCCAGAAGAAGGAGTACAGCACCATGACCATGGCCAGCCAGGCGTAGCTCTTGTCGACCAGAATCAGCGAGAACGCCAGCAATGTGCAGAGCGCACCCAGGCGCACGATCAACAGCCGCTGGCCCGTATGATCACCCAGCCAGCCCCACAGATTGGGAGCGATGCAGCGCGTCAGCATCGGGATGGCGACCAGTTCGCCAATCCGCGCACTGGAAAACCCCAGATGGTGGAAATACAGCGACAGAAAGGGAGCCGCCGAGCCCAGCAAGGCAAAGTAGAAAATGTAGAACCCCGACAGCCGCCAATAAGGAAGCTGCCCGGCAGACTGTGGCGCCACGTCAGTCATCCACGATCAGTGACCGCAGTGGCACCGCTCATTACAGCTGGCCCAATACAGGCGTATCGACGTTTACGTCAGCGTTTTGCCCGCGATGACGCAACAGGTGATCCAGCAGCACGATGGCCATCATCGCTTCGGCAATAGGCGTGGCGCGAATGCCGACGCAAGGGTCATGACGGCCCTTGGTGATGAGCTCAACCGGATTGCCATCGACATCGATGGAACGACCCGGCGTGGTAATGCTGGAAGTCGGCTTGAGCGCCAGATGCGCAATGATCGGCTGGCCGGAAGAAATGCCACCCAGAATGCCACCCGCCTGATTGGACAGGAAACCTTCAGGCGTCATTTCGTCACGGTGCTCGGTGCCGCGCTGGGCCACACAGTCGAAGCCTGCGCCGATTTCCACGCCTTTGACGGCGTTGATGCTCATCAGGGCATGGGCCAGTTCGGCATCCAGGCGGTCGAAGATCGGCTCGCCCAGACCCGGTTTCACGCCTTCGGCCACCACGGTGATCTTGGCACCCACCGAGTCCTGGTCGCGACGTAGCTGGTCCATGTAGGCTTCCAGCTCCGGCACCTTGTCCGGGTCAGGGCAGAAAAAGGCGTTCTGCTCGACCGAATCCCAGGTCTTGAAAGGAATCTGGATCGGGCCAAGCTGGCTCATGTAGCCACGGATGACGATACCCTGGGTCGCCAGATACTTCTTGGCGATTGCACCGGCGGCCACACGCATGGCGGTTTCACGCGCCGAACTGCGACCGCCGCCGCGATAGTCGCGGATGCCGTACTTGTGATGGTAGGTGTAGTCGGCATGGGCAGGACGAAACAGATCCTTGATCGTCGAGTAGTCCTTGGACTTCTGGTCGGTATTGCGGATCAGCAGGCCGATGGACGCGCCGGTGGTCTTGCCCTCGAACACGCCGGAGAGGATTTCCACCTCATCGGCTTCCTGGCGCTGGGTCGTGTGGCGGCTGGTACCGGGCTTGCGGCGGTCCAGATCACGCTGCAGGTCTTCCAGGGACAGCTCGAACCCCGGCGGGCAGCCGTCGACGATAGCGACCAACGCCGGGCCATGGCTTTCGCCAGCGGTGGTGACAGTGAACAGCTTGCCGAAAGTGTTGCCGGACATGCGGGCGCTCCGAGAAATCAGCCAAAAAACCAGATCGAATCAATCAAGCGCGCCAGTATACGCAGGCTGAACGCGCAGTTCATCCTCGAACCTTATGCAACGGCGCGCGTCAAAGCGAAACCTGAACCAATGATGGCCTTACGATGCTACCTGGCATTCCCCCGATTCGAGCCCTGAACGCCCTGCGCATGCTGGTCCTGGCACTGTGCATGCTGGCAGGCATGGCCAACGCAGCATCACCCACCGTCGTGCAACGCCCGATCAGCGTCGACACGAACAACGGAAAACTGTTCGGCACCCTTCTGCTGCCACAATCAACGAAACCCGTGTCCGTAGTGTTGATCATTGCCGGTTCCGGCCCGACCGATCGCGACGGCAACAACCCCGAAGGCGGACGCAACGACAGCATGAAGCGTCTGGCCATAATCCTGGCCAAGAACAATATTGCCAGCGTGCGCTATGACAAGCGCGGCGTCGCGGCCAGCAAGGCTGCAACACCGGATGAACGCGACCTGAGCGTCGAAAGCTATGTCGCCGATGTCCAGGCCTGGGCGCAAAAGCTCAAGGCCAACCCGCGTCTTGGCTCGCTGATTCTGCTGGGCCATAGCGAAGGCGCACTGGTTGCGTCGCTGGCGGCTGAAAAGGCAGGTGCGCGTGCGGTGATTTCCGTCGCAGGCACGGGGCGTCCGGTGGATCAGGTGCTGCGTGAACAGTTTCGCGAGCGCCTGCCGCCAGCCCTTTTGCAACGCAGCAACCAGTTGCTTGACGAACTGAAGGCCGGCAAGACCGACGACAAGGTGCCAGAAGATCTGGAAGTCGTGTTCCGGCCCAGTGTGCAGCCTTATCTGATATCCCTGTTCCGTCAGGATCCGGCTGCCGCGTTCGGCAAGCTGCAGATGCCGGCGCTGATCATCCAGGGACGCAACGATATCCAGGTCAGCGTCGGTGATGCCCTGATCCTGAAAAAAGCCCGGCCCGATGCAGAACTGGCACTGATCGACGGCATGAATCACGTATTGCGCATCGTCCCCGACGATCTGGAAAAACAACTGCAATCCTACAGAAACCCGACCCTGCCACTGTCGAGCGAGCTTTCGGCGCACATCCTGCGCTTTATCGGTGCGTTACCCGCAGATTGAACGAAAGATTTGACGTCAACAAAACCACCCGCCCCTTCAGACTTGGGAAAACCTGCCGATAGGGGTGTGCTGGCATTGTGTTTGCTGCACAAGGCCATGGACAGGATCATAGTGAATGACTGATACAAATACCGTGACCGAAAAAGCTGAAGCCCCTGAAAAGCCGGAAGCCGAGGCGCTACCGCCCCAACCCTGGGAAGACGTGGTGCCCGAAAGCTTCCAGATGCTTCGTCTTTCGCCGTTGCCGACCGACCGTGCAACCGGCGGACGACCGCTGCGCTTCGTGCAGTTCGGCCGTGCCGAGCGCCACAGCAAGGAACTGAGCCTGCTGCGCATCAATATCCAGTTGCCGGGTCAGCGGGTACGCAAGGAACAGAACAATCTGGATATCTGGGTCGATCATCAGAAGCACATGGTGCGCTTCGGCCCGGAGTCGGGATTGCAGATCGAACCCTGGAACCGCGGTCTTGGGCGCTTCCTGATTGCCCATGCAGTCCACTGGGCGCAAAAGAAGTGGTCATCCTACAAGATCGAAGGCGTCGCACTGGCAAGCAAGGACGGCCTGAACGAAGACACCCGCCTGCGCCGCGATCACTTCCTGCGCACCCTGGGTTTTGAAGTTGTCTATGCCGATGCGCAGCATATGAAAGGCAGCATCAAGGACGTTCACGTCGGCAACCTGCACAGCACCTGGAACAATGACAAGGTGCAGATCATCGAAATCCTCGAAGCATCGCAGATGCTGGAAAAGGCCGAGAAGAATCTGACCGAGCAGGAAGTCGTGATTCGCGCCCATGAAGACCGGGTCAACAAGTACAAGCGCGAAGACAGCAGTCTGCGCTTTACCATCGCTTGTCTGGTGACCTTTGCTGTGTTTCAGGCGGGGTTGCTGATCTGGATTGCGACACACCGTTAAGTTGTGAAAGCGGGGCCTGAAGCCCCGCTCATGCCGCTTCAGACCTTCGAAGCAAACAGTGCCTGATGCTCGCGGCACTGCTCGGCAGTCAGCATGAACACCCCATGCCCACCGCGCTGGAAGTCCAGCCAGGCGAAATCCACTTCCGGATACAGCGCCTGGACATGCACCTGGCTGTTGCCCACTTCGACAATCAACAACCCTTTTTCGGTCAGGTGATCAGCGGCCTCGCTCAGCATGCGGCGCACCAGATTCAGACCGTCATTGCCACAGGCCAGAGCCAGTTCAGGCTCGTGCTGGTATTCATGGGGCATGTCGGCAAAATCTTCGGCATCGACATACGGCGGGTTGGACACGATCAGGTCGAAACGCTGCCCCGGCAGGCCGTCGAAACCATCGCCCTGCACGGTGTAGACGCGATCTTCCATGGCGTGGCGCTCGATGTTCTGGTTGGCCACTTCAAGGGCCTCGAACGACAGGTCAGCCAGTACCACTTCGGCCTCCGGGAACTCGTCGGCACAGGCAATGCCGATACAGCCGGAGCCGGTGCACAGGTCCAGAATACGGGCAGGCTCACTGGCCAGCCAGGGCGCAAAACGATCTTCGATCAATTCGGCAATCGGTGAGCGTGGAATCAGTACGCGGTCGTCGACAATGAACGACATGCCGCAGAACCAGGCTTCGCCCAGCAGGTAGGGCGTCGGAACACGATCATCGATGCGGCGCTTGATCAGGCGTTGCAACTCGGAGATTTCCTCGACTTCGAGGCGGCAATCCAGATAGCTGTCGGCAATCTCCCAAGGCAGGTGCAAGGCGCCGAGCACCAGTTGCCGCGCTTCGTCCCAGGCATTGTCGGTCCCGTGCCCGAAAAACACGTCTTCCTCGTGAAAGCGGCTGACGGCCCAACGGATATGGTCACGCACGGTGCGCAAACGAGAGGTGATCATGGACAAGCTCCTGGGAAAACGATCTGGCAGACACGGAAGTGTCCACCATTAGCCGACCTTCATCAAGGCAAACCGCCATCCCGCGCCGCGACAAAATGCCCTGCAGCCCAACAAAACCGGGGCCTGCGATTGTTGAGATTCACAGAATCGCTCAGCCAGAGGACAATGACGCAAAAGCCCCACTCGAAGGAGCCCTCTGGATGTCATCTTTAAAGACCATGTTTCAACTCAGCGGCCGTGTTCATGCACCGGCCAATCTGAGCAATGCCACGCTGATTATCATCGACGCCCAGAAAGAGTACCTCAGCGGTCCTCTGGCCCTGACAGGCATCCATGAAGCCCTGGACAATATCGGCCAACTGGTTGCAAAAGCCCGCGCCGTGAAATGCCCTATCGTGCACGTACGTCACCTCGGCACCGTGGGCGGCCTGTTCGATCCACAAGGCGAGCGCGGCCAACTGGTCCCGGAACTGGTTCCCCAGGGCGACGAGCATCTGGTCGAGAAACGCCTGCCCAATGCCTTCAACGGCACTGGCCTGCATGAGCTGCTGCAGAGCCTGGGTCATCTGGACCTGATCATCTGCGGTTTCATGAGCCATTCGAGTATCAGCACCACCGTGCGTGCGACCAAGGATTATGGCTATCGCTGCACCCTGGTGGACGATGCCTGCGCCACCCGCAACCTGCCCGGCCCCAATGGCGATGTCAGCGCCCATGACGTACACCGCACGGAAATGGCAATCATGGCAGACAACTTCGCCACTCTGGCGCTGACCAAAGACCTGATCTGAACAACAGGTGGCCTGAGTGGTTGTGTGAATCACCTCACATAACCGCCCATCCCTTTCACCTCTCTTCTCTCGCCACAACGGGGAACAACACCCCGTCATCCGGGTCATAGCGCCGATAACCACTGAGGAAATCGGCATGAAAATATCCGACGGTTTCGATGCTCGCCGCTTGCGCCCCAGAGGGCCGGGCAATTGGCGCACGCGTTTCGGCACCGCGATTGCCACCTTGCTGGTCACTCTGGGCGTATTGCTGATAATGGCAGGTGCCTCCGGCCTGATCGGCCATCCCCAGGCACTGGGCGACCTGGATGCAACACCCGCGGGAGCTGCAGTCATTGCCGGCCTTGGACTTGTGGTGCTGTATCTGGGCATCTGGTTATGGCGAGTCTGCGGTCGACGTCGACGCCGGGCGAAAGGATTGAGCATGTCCGCACACCTGATGAAAAAACACGACTGACGTGCGGCGCGGCAGGGTTAAACTGGCGTCCTTCGCGGAGGCCCCATGCAAGACGACGATTTTTCCCTGTTCAGAAACGAGACGCGTGGCGTCAAACCCATCAAGCACGAACATGCCGATGTCGGTAAACCAAAGACCGACCGCAAGCTACTGGCAAAACTGCGCCAGTCAGCCACGGTGCGCACCGACTCGGTCACGGTCGACGGGCTGTCCGATCAGTTCGTGATCGACGTCGGTCCGGAAGATGTATTGAACTGGTCTCGCGATGGCGTGCAGGAAGGCCAGATGCGCAAGCTCAAGCTTGGCCAGATCAGCTTTGAAGGCAGCCTGGACCTGCACGGCATGAGCGTGGAAGTGGCCAGGGAAACCCTGTGGGAATTTCTCGCCGAAGCCACGAAGCTGGAAATCCGCTGCGTGCGCGTCACTCACGGCAAGGCCGTGCGTCTGGACGGCAAACGCCCGATGATCAAGAGCCACGTCAACACCTGGCTGCGTCAGCATCCGCAAGTGCTGGGCTTCTGCTCTTGCATGGCCAAACATGGTGGCGCTGGCGCGGTTTACGTCATGCTCAAACGCACCATGATGGAAGGCCGCGACGAATGAGGGTTGCCGGGCAGTCCTGATACTGCCCGGAACCGGATCGTCAGCGGGGGCCGCCACCGGGACCAAAGCCTGGACCACCCGGCCCGCCTGGGCCGCCACCACCCTGATGATGCCCGCCTCCACCACCGCCGTGACCACCAGGGCCGGGCCAGAACGGCCAGCAGCCCGAAACCGAAGCCAGAACGACGATCACCGTCGCTATTTTTGCTACTCGACTCAACATCCGGATTTACTCTCTCAGAACGCAGGGATTGACTACTGCTGCTTCTGACCGCAGACAACGAGGGAAGTGGGTAGCAATCGGGTAGCCAAAGCGTAAGAAAAACGTTACAAACAGACTTCACGCGCCGATTTGCGCAGCGGCCATACACCTGCCCGCACGTGTAAGTTATCATGTGCGACTTTGGCGAGGGCCCTGCCCTCGCGTTATCGAAACCCACACGGAAACACACTCCTGTGACACTGGAACAGAATTACACCGCCATATTGAGTCAGTTGGGCGAAGATGTTTCGCGCGAAGGCCTGCTGGACACACCCAAGCGTGCAGCCAAAGCCATGCAGTACCTGTGTCGCGGTTATGAACAGACTCTCGAAGAAGTGACCAACGGCGCGCTGTTCAGCTCCGATGCCAGCGAAATGGTAATGGTCAGGGATATCGAACTGTACTCCCTGTGCGAGCACCATCTGCTGCCGTTCATTGGCAAGGCGCATGTGGCCTACATCCCCAACGGCAAGGTCCTGGGCCTGTCGAAAGTGGCGCGTATCGTCGACATGTACGCTCGCCGCCTGCAGATCCAGGAAAACCTGAGCCGCCAGATCGCCTCGGCCATCCAGGAAGTTACCGGTGCCATGGGCGTTGCAGTGGTCATCGAAGCCCAGCACATGTGCATGATGATGCGCGGCGTGGAAAAACAGAATTCCTCGATGATCACTTCAGTGATGCTGGGCGAGTTCCGTGAAAACGCAGCCACCCGCAGCGAATTCCTCAGCCTTATCAAGTAAGGTGCAGCCGTCCGCGCTACCTGCTGGCGCGGACTTGCCCCCTGAATGCCTGCCCCGCAAGAGGTTTGACCGTGTTCATGAAAGCCCTCAGGGTTGGCCTTGGCCAGCTCGTCATCGTCGCTGATTTCCTGACCCGCCCGGCCCGGAAGAAACGCGAGCCTCAGGCTCAGGCTGCCGTCGATCAGGCCGCTCGGGATCTGACCCTGTATCAGTTCCATGCCTGCCCGTTCTGCGTGAAGACCCGCCGCACCCTGCGCCGCCTCAATGTTCCGGTCGCCCTGCGGGATGCGAAGAACAACGAGAACGATCGCCAGACGCTGCTCAACGAAGGCGGCAGGATCAAGGTCCCCTGCCTGCGCATTCAGGAAGGCGACAAGACCACCTGGCTCTATGAATCCAAGGCCATCATCGGCTACCTGGATCAGCGTTTCAGTAACGTCTGAAGCGGCTGGCTGCCCGTATCAGCGCGGGCAGCCTTCTTCGCGACACGCCACATACGCCTTCAATTCCTTCACGCGCACGCGGGTATGCTCGGCCAGACACTGCGATTGCAGCAAAGGCCAGATCGAACCGGAATCTTCAGCCTTACCCACCCGATACAGACAGTCGGCGTCGCGGAAGGCGATCCATTTGACTTGTGCTTCCTTGAGCGCCTGCTTCCTGGCGGGGTCTTTGAGCCAGCTCATCTGCGCCTTGTACTGGCGGTTCAACTCCGTATCGAGCGCGGCCAGATCCTTGCTCGCGCATTGATTCATACTGGCCTGATTGGCATTGCAATCCTGAGCCTGCGCCGAACAACCGATCCCCAGCGCCATGACGGCGGCCAGGGCGGCGATGGAATATTTCACGAAGCTCTCTCCTTTCTTCTGCCCGGTCAATCCAGCATGCCCACGTAACCGGGCTGTTGCTTGACTCGCTCCAGCCATTGCTGAATGCCGGGGTACGGTGTCAGATCGAAACCGCCCTGATGGGCCACGTGAGTGTAGGCATACAGCGTGATATCGGCGATGGAGAAATGGTCGCCTACCAGAAACGGCGTGCGCTTGAGCTGCTGCTCCATGACCGCCAGGGCGCGATAGCCGGACTTCTGCAGCGAGCGGTATTCATGCAGACGCTCTTCAGGCATCCCCAGATAGAACTGAATGAAACGTGCCACGGCAATCGCGGGCTCATGGCTGTATTGCTCGAAGAACTGCCATTGCAGCACTTGCGTGCGCAGCCGGGGCTCGGCAGGCAGATAAGCACTGCCGTCGGCCAGGAAGTTGAGAATCGCATTGGACTCCCACAGGCAGGTGCCATCACTGAGCTCAAGCACCGGAATCTTGCCGTTGGGGTTCTTCTCCAGGAATGCCGGGGTCCCGGTTTCGCCCTTGAGAATATCCACCGGCACCCACTGATACTCGCAGCCCAGCAGGCTGAGCATCAGTTTGATCTTGTAGCAGTTGCCTGAGTTGTAATCGCCGTAAACCTTGTACATCGCCCTGCCCCCTCTGAAATTCCCGGTACTGGATCGATCAAGCCGCTTGCCGTGTGACGGCCTTGCGGATTACTGCTGCCAGGCGCTTCAGGCCCTCATCCAGACGCGCCGGATCAATGTGACTGAAGTTCAGCCGCAGATACCCGTGATTGGCGTCGGGGTCCGCGAAGAACGGCTCGCCCGGCATGAACGTCACGTCCTGGGACAAGGCGGTATCCAGCAAGGTGCGGGTATCGAACTTCTGCTTGAGCGTCAGCCAGAAGAACAACCCGCCTTGCGGGCTGTTCCAGTCAGCCAGATCGGCAAAATGCTCCTGCAAGGCCGCCTCGAATGCGTTGCGCCGCTGCCGGTAGAAATCACGCAGTTCGGCCAGATGCTCACGATAGTGGTCAGTGCCGATCCACTGCAAGGCCTGCCATTGACCGATCCGGTTGGTGTGCAGGTCGGCCGATTGCTTGAGGCGCAGCAGATGCGGAAACAGGTCCGGGCTGGCAATCAGGTAACCGACACGCAACCCCGGCAACAGGGTCTTGGAGACGGTGCCGGTATAGATCCAGCTGGCCTTCTTGAGACGGGCAACGATAGGTTTCGCGTTGCCGCCATCGAAAGTCAGTTCGCGATAAGGCTCGTCTTCGATCAGCGTCACGCCGAACTCATCGAGCAAGGCTGCGACCGCATCGCGACTGGCTTCGCTGTAACGCACTGCCGAGGGGTTCTGGAAAGTCGGGATCAGGTAGGCGAACGCAGGCTTGTGCTGTTCCAGGCGCTGGCGCAGGGCAATCAGGTCCGGCCCTTCGGCCTGCAACGGCACCGTCAGGCAATCGGCGCCGAACAGCTGGAATATTTGCAGTGCAGCCAGGTAAGTCGGCGCTTCCAGCAGGACTTCAGTGCCTTTGTCGATGTACAGCTTGGCGGCCAGGTCCAGAGTCTGCTGCGAACCGCTGACCACCAATACCTGGCTGGCCTCACAAGGAACACCCAGCGCCCGCGCCTCGGCAGCCAGGGCTTCGCGCAGCTCAGGTTCGCCTTCGCTCATGCCGTATTGCCCCAGTGTCAGGGGCATATCGGCCCACTCCACTTTCGGCAGCATGCACTCGGCCGGCAAGCCACCGGCAAAGGACATCACTTCAGGCCGTTGTGCCGCAGCCAGGATTTCGCGAATCAATGAACTTTTCAGGCGGGTAACGCGTTCGGAGAAAGCCATGGCAACTACCTGTAGCCGAGTCAAAGGAAAATACGTCAAACTTGTTGACTCAAATTACGACGCCAAGCCCGGATACGTCAACATGCTTGACCTTAAAAATCCTGCGAATCAGCAAATCGCCATGGAAGCCTTCTTTTTCGGCTATCAGGCATTTACCGCCAAGGCCGATGAAATGCTGGCCCGGCGCGGGCTCAGCCGCGTTCATCAGCGCATCGTGTTTTTCATCGCCCGCTACCCCGACCAGAGCGTGAAAGAACTGCTCACGGTACTGGGCGTCAGCAAACAGGCGCTGAATGTGCCGCTGCGCCAGTTGATTGCCATGGAACTGGTACAGAGCACGACGCCCGACACCGACAAACGCAAACGCCTGCTGGTGCTCACTGAAGAAGGGATCAGGTTCGAACAGGCGCTGCGCCACGAACAGGTGAAGCTCTTGCAACGGGTATTCGCCGAGGCAGGTCAGGCGGCAGTGGATGGCTGGCTGACCGTCAACCAGGCGCTGGGGCAGACGCTCCGGCCCGGCGCAATCGATCGCTGAATACAAAAATAACGACACCGTACAAACTGCCCGCTTAAGGAAAGCCCTGCATGAACGAGACCCTCAAGGCACCACTGCGCCCACTGGCAGACTCATCGCCGTCGGCGGTGGTCGCCGGCTTCATCGCGATGATGACCGGCTGCACCAGCTCGCTGGTACTGATGCTCCAGGCCGGGCAGACCGCAGGCCTCAGCACTGGCCAGATGTCGTCCTGGCTCTTGTCGATGTTCATCGGCATGGCGGTGTGCAGCATCGGCCTGTCGTTGCGCTATCGCACGCCCATCAGCGTGGCATGGTCAACCCCCGGCGCCGCGCTGCTGATTACTACGCTGGGCGGCGTGGGGTATCCGGAGGCTATCGGTGCATTCATTACCTGCTCGATCCTGGTGATCATCTGCGGCATGACCGGCAGCTTCGAGCGCCTGGTCAAACGCCTGCCCGCCTCGCTGGCGGCAGCCTTGCTGGCCGGGATTCTGTTCAAGATCGGCAGCGACATCTTCATCGCCGTCCAGCATCGAACCGGCCTGGTTCTGGCCATGTTTTTCACTTACCTGCTGATCAAGCGAATCTCGCCGCGCTATTCGGTACTGGCGGCACTGGTAGTGGGCATCGCAGCCGCCAGCCTGCTGGGGCTGCTGAATTTCAATGACGTCACTCTGGAAGTGGCCACGCCAGTCTGGACGACACCGTCGTTCTCGCTGGCAGCGACCATCAGCATCAGCATTCCGTTATTCGTGGTGGCGATGACCTCCCAGAACATGCCGGGTATTGCCGTACTGCGCGCCGACGGCTATCACACGCCCTCTTCCCCGCTGATCACGGCTACGGGCATCACCTCGCTGCTGACCGCACCTTTTGGCTGCCACGGGCTCAACCTCGCGGCAATCAGCGCCGCCATCTGCACCAGCCCCAATGCCCATGAAGACAAGAGCAAGCGCTATACGGCAGCGGTCTGGTGCGGGGTTTTCTATGGTGTAGCCGGAATCTTCGGCGCAACGCTGGCCGCGCTGTTCGCGGCCTTTCCCAAGGAACTGGTGCTGTCGATTGCCGCACTGGCGCTGTTCGGCTCGCTCATCAACGGCCTGACCGTGGCCATGAACGAACCCAGGGAACGGGAAGCAGCGCTCATCACCTTCATGGTCACCGCATCAGGGCTGACCCTGTTTTCCATTGGCTCGGCACTCTGGGGCATCGTCGCCGGGGTCCTGACGCTGGTGATCCTCAATACGCGCAAGGGCGCATGAGATCAGAGCCTGAAATGCCCGACCATCCCCTTCAGCTCCACGCCCAATGAAGCCAGCTCGAGACTGGACGCTGCGTTGTCCTGCATGGCCAGAGCCGAGTGATCGGCGCTGGCACGGATGCTGGTCACACTGCGGTTGATCTCTTCGGCCACCGAGCTTTGCTGTTCGGCGGCCGCAGCGATCTGCTGGTTCATCTGCTGAATCATCGACACCGCTTCGGCAATGGCACCCAACGCGCTTTCGGTTTGCAGCACATCACTGACTGCCAGCTTCACCAGCTCGCCACTGCTCTGAATCTGTTCAACCGAAGCCTGCGCACCACTTTGCAGCCTGAACACCAGGTTTTCGATCTCCTGGGTTGATTGCTGCGTGCGCTTGGCAAGGGCACGGACCTCATCGGCCACCACCGCAAAACCACGCCCCTGCTCACCCGCCCGGGCCGCCTCGATGGCAGCATTGAGCGCCAGCAGGTTGGTTTGTTCGGCAACGCTTTTGATCACGTTCAAGATCTGGCCGATATTCTGAATCTCGGCGCTCAGGTTCTGGATGCTCTGGCTGGCAGACTGCGATGAACCGGCCAGTTGCTCGATGCGCTGCATGCTCTGACGCACCACCGTCTGCCCACCACCCACCTTTTCATCAGCGGTTTGCGCGGCCAGTGCAGCCTCTTCGGCATTACGCGCCACATCATGGACAGTGGCGGTCATCTGATTCATTGCGGTAGCGACCTGCTCGGTTTCTTCCTTTTGAGAACCGACTTCCAGATTGGTCTGCTCAGTAACGCTCGACAAGGACTGCGCCGAGTTCGACAGTTGCTCGATGCCCGACTGCAAACCACTGACAATACGGCTCAAGCCCTCGCCCATCTGCTGCATGGCAAGCATCAACTGACCGATTTCATCGTGCCGCCGAACCTGCACGCTGCCGCTCAAATCACCTGCCGCGATGCGTTGCGCCAGGCCGATGACACTGCGCAGCGGGCCGACAATCAAGCGGGTAATCAGCCAGGAAACAATAAACCCTACCAGCAAGGCCACCACCGACGAGCCGATAATCTGCAGGGTATTGGCCGTGAGTTGAGCCTGCACGGACTGATCCTCGGCAGCAGCCGCCTGATTGACAAGCTCGACCACTTGCCGGGCATTGGTCGCCAACAGACTGGAAACCTGTGCTTCTCTGGCCAATAGCCCGGTGTACTCATTGAGCTTTTCGGTGAAGCTGACAATGTGCGTGCCGACTTCAGCCAACACTGTCAGGTAGCCCTCATCCTTGATCAGGGACTTGAGCTCTTCGGCCAGCACCCTGGCCTGCTCGGCCTGTTCAATAGTCCCGGTTTTAGCGGCATCGCCGGAGCCCGTCCGACGACTCTTGTCCAGACGGACACGGGCCTCGTCCATGGCTTGCTGCATCAGCCTCGACACCTGACTGACCTTGCCGGACTGCTCGACGAACTCCGCACCTTGCTGTCCCTGGGTATCCTTCAGCGTCCAGGTCCCATCATCGGCAAGACCCGACTGCAACACCTCAAGATTGTTGGAGACGCTGGACACCGACCAACTGGCCATTTCCAGCGCCAGGTCCTTGCTTTGACTGATGTCGACGAACTCATCGAAAGAGGTGCGATAGGCACCCAGCGCCTGCTGAACCTGAGACAGCATGGCTGCGCTGGCTGGCGACTGCTCCTGCAGCGATTGCGCGAGGGTGTTCAAGTCATCGATTCTGGCGTGAATCTGCTCGACGACCTTGGGGTCGCTGTGCAACGCATATTCCTGCTCAAGCAGACGTACACGGAGCAAGCCGCTGTTAAGGGAGGACATCTGCTTCAGGCCATCGAAATGCAGACTGATGTTCTTCAGCGACCAGACACCAATGGCTGCCACCAGAGCCGTCAACAGCAGCACCAAGGTAAAACCAAAGCCCAGCTTCTTCGCCATACCGAGATTGGCGAAGCGTCTTTGTATGGCCAAGATCATAGCGTTCAATCCCCGTCCGAATCATTCGCCTTGAATGATCCACTCACGAGGGCCATTCAATATCCATGCACATTCGCAACGGGTCGAATCAAGCGCAAGCCTGTGGCTCAGCAATAATGGCAAAGAGCTACGCAGACGTCGCTTTCAGAATGGTCGCCCCGGCCACAGGCGGCCAAATCCTCCGCCTGCGGGGGGAAGCGCGGTGCAATGAAGGGGATTCGTGCTTCAGGAACGGGCAGCAGCGGATACCAGCAAGGTCCCGGCATCCGCGTCGAGAATCGCCTCGGTTCCCAGAGGAACGGCCTGATTGACGTCCCCATGCCCCACCGGTAAACCGCCCAGGACCGGAATCCCCAGATTGCCCAGTCGCTCCTGCAACACATGGGCCGGGCTGATCGAACCTGCGGCATGGGCAGGCACACTGAAGTCGCCCGCCGCGATGCCCGCCAGACGCTGCAGAATGCCGCAATTGCCCAGGTGAGTCAGCAGACGATCGACACGATAGGCCGCTTCGCCGACGTCCTCGATCAGCAGGATGGCGCCTGTCAGGTCGGGCATGTAAGGCGTACCGATGCAGGTGCTGAGCATACTCAGATTGCCGCCAAGCAATAAGCCCTTGGCACTGCCCCGCGTGCGCACGCTGCCGGTCGCAGCAGCGGGGTCGGCCTTGAGCAGCACCGGCTCGGCGCTCATCAACACGTGACGCATGCTGCTGGTGAACAGGCCGCCACGCTCCAGTTGCGTCGCCACCGGGCCGTGGATGGTTGCCAGACCCGCATGCGTCCACAGCGCGCCATGCAGGGCCGTGATGTCGGAAAAGCCCGTGACCAGCTTCGGGTCGCGTCGAACGGATTCGTAATCGAGTTGCCCAAGAATGCGCTGGGTGCCGTAACCGCCACGGTTGCAGATCACTGCACGGATTTGCGGATCGGCCAGTGCGCTGTTCAGATCCGCAAGGCGATCTTCGTCAGTACCGGCATAAAAGGAATGTTTGCCCAATGCATGCGGATAAACCCGCGGCTTCAATCCCCAGCCCTCCAGCACCTGCACCGCGGCCTCGATCTTCGAGGCAACCACCGGCCCGGCAGGCGACACCAGGGCAACAGCGTCACCTGAACGCAGCGGTCGGGGATAAAGGGTTGGCAGATTCGTGGCAGACATTGCGGCAATCCAGACTTTCAATGAACCGGCAATGTAGAGCACTGATGCAGGTGACTCAAGTCACAAACACCTTTGGTAACGGCTGGCCAGAGGCATCATCCGGCTGGATGGAACCGCATTCGCTGCGTGACCGTTGCTTGCCTGAACGCGCATCAACAGCTTCAATCAGCCTTCTCACTCAAATCGAGGACCTGTCATGACCACCCTTTCCAATCGCCAGTTTCTGCTCGCCAAACGACCTGTTGGCCAACCCGGCAGAGAGAACTTCACGTATCAGGAAGTACCGGTCGCAGAAGTGGCAGACGGACAGATTCTGGTACGCAACCAGTACCTCTCCCTCGACCCGGCCATGCGTGGCTGGATGAACGAGGGCAAATCCTACATTCCGCCGGTTGAGCTGGGCCATGTGATGCGCGCTCTGGGCGTGGGTGAAGTGATCGAATCGAAGAACCCGCAGTTCGCGGCAGGCGATTACGTGCAAGGCTCGCTGGGTGTGCAGGATTACTTCGTCGGCGAGCCCCGAGGTTTCTACAAGGTTGACCCGCAACTCGCGCCGCTGCCCCGCTATCTTTCAGCACTGGGCATGACCGGCATGACCGCCTACTTCGCACTGCTGGATGTCGGCGCGCCGAAAAGCGGCGATACCGTGGTGATTTCCGGTGCTGCCGGCGCGGTAGGCAGCGTGGCCGGGCAAATCGCCAAGCTCAAGGGTTGCCGAGTCATCGGCATCGCTGGCGGCCAGGAAAAGTGCCGTTCGCTGACCGAAGAGCTGGGTTTCGATGGTGTTATCGACTACAAGAGCGAAGACGTCCTTGCCGGCCTGAAACGCGAGTGCCCCAAAGGCGTTGACGTGTATTTCGATAACGTCGGCGGCGACATTCTGGATGCCGTGCTCAGCCGTCTGGCACCGCGAGCCCGTGTAGTGATCTGCGGTGCCATCAGCCAGTACAACAACACGTCACCGATCAAAGGCCCGAGCAACTATTTGTCGCTGCTGGTCAACCGTGCGCGCATGGAAGGCTTTGTGGTGCTGGACTACGCTTCGCGCTTCGCCGAAGCCGGTCAGGAAATGGCGGGCTGGATTGCCGAAGGCAAGCTCAAGAGCCGCGAAGATGTGGTTGATGGACTGGAAACCTTCCCGGAAACCCTGCTCAAGCTCTTCAGTGGCGAGAACTTCGGCAAGCTGGTGCTGAAGGTCTGATGACAGGAGCGAATTCATTCGCGAATGAATTCGCTCCTGCCGGGTGTATCAGGCCAGTTCGGCAACCACAGCCGCCAGGGCCTGGGCCGGATCGGCAGCCTGGCTGATCGGGCGGCCGATCACCAGATAATCGGAACCGGCGTCCAGTGCCTGGCGCGGCGTCAGGATGCGACGTTGATCGTCCTGTGCGCTGCCTGCCGGACGAATGCCTGGAGTGACCAGTTGCAGGGACGGGTGAGCGGCCTTCAGCGCCTGAGCTTCCAAAGCCGAACACACCAAGCCATCCATGCCGGCTTTTTCAGCCAGGGCTGCCAGACGCAACACTTGTACTTGTGGGTCGATATCCAGACCAATGCCCGCCAGATCTTCACGTTCCATGCTGGTCAGCACGGTCACGCCGATCAACAGCGGTTGAGGACCGCTGCGCTTTTCAAGCACTTCACGGCAGGCCGACATCATGCGCAGACCGCCGGAGCAATGCACGTTCACCATCCAGACGCCCATTTCCGCTGCCGCCTTGACGGCCATGGCAGTGGTGTTGGGGATGTCGTGAAACTTGAGGTCCAGGAACACTTCGAAGCCCTTGTTGCGCAGGGTCTCGACGATATCCGAAGCACAACTGGTGAACAGCTCCTTGCCGACCTTCACCCGGCACAGTTTTGGATCGAGCTGGTCAGCCAGCCGCAAGGCGGCGTCACGGGTCGGAAAATCCAGGGCGACGATGACAGGAGTCTGGCAGGCGGACATGAGCGTGTTCTCAGGTAAGTCGAAATCGGCGCGCATTGTAGCCGAACCTGCTGGCGGACGGGACCTGGACTTTAAAAAAGCCAATACGCACTTGCAGCGCTCACCTTCATGGCCGGGCGCACCAAACCTGAGCCCATGAAACCACCTGAAACCGGAGACGTTCTGCAAACGACCCCATTTGAAGCAATACGACGACGATTCATGCACTGGCACGGAGCCTGCAAACGAAAACATAAAAAGAGCAAGCAAAAAGATATTTCAACGCTTTTCGAAGCATCAGGGAGAAACACATGAGTCAACAACTCAAGCCAACGCTGGGCACGCTGCACCTGTGGGGGATCGCGGTCGGGCTGGTGATTTCAGGCGAATACTTCGGCTGGAGCTACGGCTGGGGCGTAGCCGGAACCCTCGGTTTTCTGGTCACGGCCTTGATGGTCGCAACGATGTACACCTGTTTCATCTTCAGCTTTACCGAGCTGACAACCGCCATTCCCCACGCGGGCGGTCCATTTGCCTATAGCCGCCGCGCATTCGGCGAGAAAGGCGGCCTGATCGCCGGCATGGCGACGCTGATCGAATTCGTCTTTGCGCCCCCGGCCATTGCCCTGGCAATCGGTGCCTACCTGAACGTGCAATACCCTGAGCTGGACCCCAAGCATGCGGCGGTCGGAGCCTATATCGTGTTCATGACCCTCAATATTCTGGGCGTGAAGCTGGCAGCAACCTTCGAGCTGGTTGTCTGTGTACTGGCCGTGGCCGAGCTGCTGGTATTCATGGGCGTTGTGGCGCCGGCTTTCAGCTTCAGCAACTTCGCATTGCATGGCTGGGCAGGTTCCAGCACCTTTGGCCCGGGTGCGATTGCCGGTATGTTCGCCGCGATTCCATTCGCCATCTGGTTCTTCCTGGCCATTGAAGGTGCAGCCATGGCCGCCGAAGAAGCCAAGGACCCGAAACGGACCATTCCCAAAGCCTACGTCAGCGGCATTCTGACGCTGGTAGTGCTGGCCATCGGCGTCATGCTGTTTGCAGGCGGCGTGGGCGACTGGCGCACCCTGTCCAACATCAACGACCCGCTGCCACAGGCCATGAAGGCTGTAGTCGGCGATAACTCAGGCTGGCTGCACATGCTGGTCTGGATCGGCCTGTTTGGTCTGGTTGCCAGCTTCCACGGGATCATTCTGGGCTACTCGCGCCAGTTCTTCGCCCTGGCGCGTGCCGGTTACCTGCCTGCTTCGCTGGCCAAGCTCTCGCGCTTCCAGACCCCGCACCGGGCAATCATCGCCGGTGGGCTGATCGGCATTGCTGCCATCTACAGTGACGGCCTGATCAATCTGAGCGGCATGACCCTGACCGCGGCCATGATCACCATGGCCGTATTTGGCGCAATCGTGATGTACATCATGAGCATGCTCAGCCTGTTCAAGCTGCGCAAGACCGAACCCTTGCTGGAGCGTAGCTTCCGGGCGCCGGGCTACCCGATCGTTCCGGGCATCGCCCTGACCCTGGCCGTGGTATGCCTGCTGGCAATGGCCTGGTTCAATCCGCTGATCGGCTTCATCTTCCTCTGCTTCATGGCCGTGGGTTTCATCTACTTCAGCCTGACCGCCCAGTCGCGTGCCAACGCGCCTGCCGACGCCATGCTGACCGGCTCGTAAACAAAAGGCCGCGTGAAACCATGACGGGTCTCACGCGGCCTTGCCAGAGCGCATACACTTGAACCATTGAGCAGCCTCTTGCTCAAACCGGTATGACTACAAGGAGAGTGCTATGCCCTGGTATGCCTGGTTGATTCTGATCGTTGCAATTGGCTCTATCGTAGGTGGCTTGATGTTACTGCGCGACACGGCGCAAAAGCTGCCTCTGACTGAAGAGCAGCTCAAGCGTATTCATGAACGCAATGCCGAGATGGATGCCAAGGAAGCCAAGGATCGATGACCCCTACCTTCCGACCTTCTTGCTCACTGTAGTGTCCGCGGATGCAGTTGAGTAAGGAGGCACGGCAAGGACCTTGATGTGCAGGGGCTCGAAGATTTTTGCGAACTCCCCGTTATCCCGCAATTGCTGCAACAACTGATCAAACTTCGTAGCGCTGATGCTGCCGCCCGGTCGCAACAGTGCATATTGCCGATAAAGCTGATCGATCCGGTCGGAGACCAGAAACTGTTCGGCCTCGCTTGGGTTATGTGCCATGAAGTCCACCAGATAGGAACGCGTTACCGGCGCAATATCCACACGCCCGCGTATCACCATCAATAGATTGCTGTCATGGGAATAGGTCGAGGTGGCATTGAAGTTTTCGCTCAGATACTTCTGGTCTGCATTGAAGTTGGCGAATCCATAGTGATAACCGCTGAACAGGGCCAGACGCTTGTCCGAAAGATCATCGAAGTAACTCTGCTGACGCCCCTCGACCCGACGGGCCACAAAGACTTCGGCATCCTCAAGCCCCATGTCCACCTTGTCATAGGCGACATGTTTCCAGCCCCAGTCAGGGTTTTCAAAAATGGCGATATCGAAACGGCCCTGGGCAAAGTCACGGAAGCGACGCTGCACGGAAGTCGGCACCACCACGAACTCATAGTCCCGCTGACTGGCATTCAAGGCCTCGATAAGCTTGGGCAGAAGCCCGGTATCGTTGCCTCTTTCAGGGCGAATCATATAGGGCGGAAAATGCACGGCCGCCACTTGCACGACCTGAGCGGCCTGGACCTGCCAACTCACCAGGAGCGAGACGATCAGCATCGCTCCCTTACGCAACAACACATCGGTTATTACTGCGCGCGTCTTCATGAAAAGGTATCGATTAAAAACGCCACACGCTATGCGCTTTCAGCAGTTTAAACAACTCCCAAATCCATGAATCGGAATAAGTCGCACATAACCTGAAAAGTCCAAGGGCGAATGCGACAAAAGACAAGGCACCCCTGAAGTATTCAACGGTCGATTGAAGTATCGGCAACAGCGCAGTAAAACCTTATCGAGCATAGCCAGATGAATATGGCTACTCTGGACTCACTAAAACTGTTGGATGGGAGCTTCATAATGCCGCATTGGCTGGTGATCGACCTGGAGGCTACCACCGAAGAAGGCGGATGGCCGGTCGCAGAAATGGAAATCATCGAGATCGGTGCAACGCTGGTGAATCAGGATGGGCGCGAGCTGGACCACTTCGAACGCTTCGTACGCCCCGCGCGCCGCCCCTTGCTGACGCACTTCTGTCGGGAACTGACCCATATCAGCCAGAGCAATATCGACAGCGCGGCATCCCTGAGCAATGTATGGCCCCAGTTCGAGCGCTGGTTGAGCCATCATCAGGCACGCATTGTCGGCTGGGCCAGTTGGGGAGATTACGACCGCAGGCAACTGGAGGAACAGTGGCGCGAGCATCGACTGGAAAGTGCCCTGAACGAGCTGCCTTATGTAAACCTCAAACAGCGCTTCGCCGAGGCCCGTCAATTACAGCGCGCCCCCGGGCTCAACAGTGCGCTGCAACTGGCGGGCATGCAGTTCAGCGGCCAGCAGCATCGGGCACTGGTTGATGCCCGCAATACTGCCAGACTGTTACCGTTGATTCTTCCCAATTGAATATCAGTATTGCCAAGTGACGATGCTGGATACCTTGGGCATACTATTCGACCCTTTTCAGCCCTTTTATCAAGGAATCTCCCATGTTCAAGGTCAATGAGTACTTCGACGGCACTGTCAAATCCATCGCGTTCAGTCAGACGGAAGGCCAGGCCACCATTGGCGTCATGGCAGCGGGCGAATATGAATTCGGTACAGCGCAACGTGAAATCATGCACGTGATTTCCGGCGAACTGATCGTCAAGCTGCCGGACAGTACTGAATGGGAAACCTTCAGCAGCGGCAGCCAGTTCAATGTACCGGCCAACAGCAAGTTTCAGCTGAAGGTGAGCGTGGACACTGCTTACCTGTGCGAATACCGCTGATTGAAGCCTGGGCTGCGTGCCAGACACGCAGCCTGCCAAAGACTCAAACCGGCTCCTCCATCTGCACATTGAACTGAAGCGCCGCCAGACGCGCGTACAGCGAATTGCTGGCTATCAGTTGCCGATGAGTTCCTACCGCCACCAGACGCCCCTGATCAATCACCGCAATACGGTCGGCATTCTGTACCGTGGCCAGTCGGTGCGCGATCACCAGCGTGGTACGGCCTTTCATCAGGCTTGGCAGAGCCTGCTGGATCAGGTGCTCACTTTGCGCATCCAGCGCGCTGGTGGCTTCGTCCAGCAGCAGAATTGGCGCATCGACCAGCAATGCCCGGGCAATGGCCAGACGCTGTCTCTGCCCGCCGGACAACCCGAGGCCGCCATCCCCCAGATGAGTCTGGTAACCGTCAGCCATCTGCATGATGAATTCATGGGCGTGGGCAATACGTGCAGCGGCCTCGACCTGTTCGATAGTCGCGTGCGAGTTGCCATAACGAATGTTGTCTTCGACGCTGCCAAAGAACAGGGCAGGCGTCTGTGAGACAAGGGCAAAGTTGCGACGCAGATCGTGAGGGTCAAGCTGCAGGATGGGCACGCCTTCAATCAGAATGTTTCCCTGCTGTGGATCGTAGAAGCGCAGCAGCAGATCGAACAGCGTTGACTTGCCGGCCCCGGATGGACCAACCAGCGCAATGGTTTCACCGGCAGCGATGCTCAGGGTCAAGTCATCGATTGCCTTGTGATCCAGTCGGGACGGGTAGGCGAAACTCACGTTCTCCAGCTCCAGACGGCCACTGACCCTGGGCGGCAGGCCAAGAAGGCCGCTGGCTGGCGGTGTGATTTCGCTGCGGACCTGAAGCAGTTCGCTGATACGTTCAGCCGCCCCCACACCGCGCTGCAATTCGCCGATCACCTCGCTCAACGAACCAAAGGAGGTGCCGACCAGAAGCGCATAGAACACAAAAGCCGATAGCTCGCCGCTGGTGATGGTGCCTTTGATCACGTCCATCCCGCCGACCCACAGGATCACGCCGACAGCACCCAGCACCAGGGAAATCACCACGGTAATCAGCCAGGACCGCTGCAGAATATATTTACGGGCGGTGCCAAAGGCCTTTTCGACCGTTTGGGAAAAGTGCGCCTTGTCATGCTCCTGATGGTTATAGGCCTGAACCGTCTTGATCTGCCTGAGCGCCTCGGCGACATAGCTGCCCACGTCGGCCACACGATCCTGGGTTTCCCGGGACAGGCGACGCACCCGGCGACCGAATACCAGGATCGGCACGATCACCAGCGGCAAGGTCAGCACCACAATACTGGTCAGCTTGGGATTGGTGATGAACAAGAGAATGATCCCGCCAATCACCATCAGCGCACTGCGCAGGAATATCGACAGGGAAGAGCCCACCACCGATTGCAGCAAGGTGGTATCAGCTGTAAGCCGCGACTGGATTTCCGAGCTGCGGTTATTTTCGTAGAACGCCGGATGCAGATTGATCAGGTGCTCGAATACGCGATTGCGCAAATCCGCCACCACCCGCTCACCGATCCACGACACCAGGTAAAAACGGGTAAACGTGCCGATGGACAGGCCGACTGTCACCAACAGGAAAAAACCGATCGATCGCTCGAGCTGCTCGGCAGAACCGGTCATGAACCCATGATCCACGATCATCTTGATGCCCTGCCCCATGAACAGCATGAGGCCTGCCGTAATGACCAGAGCCAGCAGTGCCCCCAGAGCATGCCAACGATAGGGAGAGATAAAACTCAGGGCCAGACGAATGGCAGGTCTTTGAGCGATGGAAAACACCGAAGGCATAATCATGAACCTGTGTCTGAAGCAATAAAACCGGCGTTATGACACCTCACCGGTTTTCTAGAAGGGATCGTTCTAAGCAAAAACTGGCAGTTTTATATCATTTCTGTTGCACTGGGGCTCAGCTTGCGACTGGAACTGTCACTGCACGGTCATCAAACGCGGGTAGTTTAGTGATAACACCTGATCAAGGAGAAAGACTATGAACGCGCAAGAAGGAAGCAATCAAGTCCAGGTCGTACGAGCCACCCCCAACCTTTCAGTAGGGGGCGCAGTGCTCGACAAGGACGGGCGTGAAATCGTCATTACCGAAGAAATGGTTCAGGCAGCCTGCCAGGAATGCGAAAAGTCCTGGGTCACGCCTGAAAAACAGAACTGAGCATCACCCCTTTTTGAGAACCCGACCTCCGTGTCGGGTTTTTTCTGCCGGTTATTCGCCGATTGCTCAGACCAGCGACGCACCCAGCGCCAGAACCATCTGCCTCAACACCTCTGACTCCCCTTCCAGTCGCACCTTCAACCCTTCGATTTCCCGACGTGGCGGGTAATGCTTGCGCAGGGCATCAAAGGCCAGACGCTGACTGGCCGTGTCGTTCACCAGGCTGCGACGAAAATCCGCATCGTCGCGGCGCGGATCATAAACGCCCCTGCACAGCATATTCAGCGCCCAGACCGGATCGGTTTGCCCGTCCAGACTGACTTGCGCCAGCCAGGGACGCGGCAGCAGGTCGTCCAGCAGAATGGTTGCCGGCTGATCGAGAAAGTTACACAGCGCCTGATAGATCTGCGCGGTTCCGCGCTGCCTGCCATCGAGGCTGTAGCCTGCGATGTGCGGCGTGCCGATCACACACAAGTCCGCCAGCGGCACATTGACCTGAGGCTCGCCTTCCCAGACATCGAGTACCGCCTGCAGGTCTTCGCGTTCCAGCAGGACGTCATGCAGCGCGAGGTTATCGATCACCGCACCACGGCTGGCATTGATAAGCCAGGCGCCTTGCCTGAGCTGACGCAGACGCGACTCGTCGAGCAGATGCCAGGTGGGGTGCTCGCCGCTTCTGGTCAAAGGCGTGTGCAGGCTGATGACATCGCAACGGGCAACGATCTCGTCAAGGCTGACGTACTCGCCGCCCTCTTCGGCCCTCGGCGGATCGCAGACCAGCACATTCCAGCCCAGCGCCTTGAGCACCTTGATCAGGCGGCCACCCACCTGACCGGCGCCGACCACGCCATAGGTTCGCTGCCTGAGGTCTGCGCCTTCGATTTCAGCCAGGGTCAGCAGGCTGCCCAGCACGTAGTCCACGACGCCTCGGGCATTGCAGCCCGGCGCACTGGACCACTGGATGCCCGCTTGCTGGAAATACTCCAGATCCAGATGATCCGTGCCAATGGTGCAGGTCCCGACAAAGCGCACCGCACTGCCTTCGAGCATCCCGCGGTCGACGTTGGTCACCGAACGCACCAGCAGGATATCGGCATCGGCAACCGCCGCCCGATCAATGGAGCGACCCGGCAAGCGACGTATCTCGCCGAAATGGGCAAAAAAGGCATCGAGCAGCGGGATATTTTCGTCAGCGACAATGCGCATGAAAGAGTCTCTGTTAACCGAAGGGGGAACGATCCATCGTCATGCGGGCGGCAGGAGAGCCTGCCTCAATCCTGTTTCTTGCGGATCCAGTAGAGAAAAGTCCCGCCATCAGCCTGCTGCTCGACCAGCTCATGGCCGAGAAACACACAGAATTTGGGAATGTCGCGCCGGGTCGAAGGGTCTGTGGCAATCACCTTGAGCAGGCCACCGGCATGCAGGTCGCGAACCTTCTGATGCAGCATCATCACAGGTTCCGGGCAATTGAGCCCGCTGGCATCCAGGGTTGCATCAACGGGCTGGTTTTCGATGGGTTCAGACATGGGGCACTCCAGAAACTGGCGGCAATTGTCGCTCAATTCACTCAATCAGGCCAATCAGCCCTTGCGCGGTCGGCTTGCCTTGGCAACGTCCAGCCTGCGCAGGTGACAGGTCACTTCCTCGCGGTCGTGATAGAGCTGCTTGCAGCCAATCGAAACCCTCACACCACGCGCCTGAAAACCTTCCTCGATACGATCCAGCAGGCGGCGCACCTCAGCGTAGCGCTGTTTCATGGGCAGCTTGAGGTTGACCACCGCCTCACGACACAAGCCCTCCCCCAGCCAGGTTTCCAGCAAGGCAGCGTTGCGGGCCGGTTTCTCGACAATGTCGCAAACCATCCAGTCCACTGTCTGCCGGGGCTTGTAGGTGAAGCCGTCAGCCATCAAATGCTGCACCAGACCGGTTTCCATGAGGCTTTCAGCCATTGGGCCGTTATCGATGGCCGTGACCAGCATGCCGCGACGTACCAGTTGATACGTCCAGCCACCCGGCGCCGCACCCAGGTCGACGCCCGTCATGTCGCTGGACAGGCGCTCATCCCACTCCTGGCGTGGAATGAAGTGATGCCAGGCCTCTTCGAGTTTCAAGGTCGAACGGCTCGGCGCTTCCCGTGGAAACTTCAGGCGCGGAATACCCATGGGCCACATCGCCGAGTTATCAGCCTCGGCCAGCCCCAGAAACACTTCGCGGCCACTCTTGAACGTCAGCAGCAGACGCGGCTTGCGCGGATCGTCCACCAGTTTGCCTGCCTGAGTCAGGGCCTTGCGCAGCGGAGCCTCGAATTTCTTGCAGAAGTTCGACAGTTCCTTGCCATCGTTGGTGTCTACCACCTCCAGCCACACACTGCCGCAGACCGGAAAACTCGCCATGTGAGCCAGAATCACGCTGATGCGGTCGGTTTCAGGCAAATCGAGAAAAACTCCCCGAGCCCATTGCCGCGGGAAGATCAACCGGTCAAAACGCTGACCGCTCATCAGACGCTGGGCACCGTCTTCTTCGGTGCAGATGAACTCGGCACATGCCGTATCGGGCTTGGCCTTGGCATAACCGGCCACATTCAGGCGCGCAGCATGCTCGGATATCTCCGAACAGACCTCGCTTTCGAAACCCGGTCGGCAATGCATAAACAGCGTATTCATGGTGACTCCCGGCCCCGCAGACTTGAAAGCCGCGCATGATAGCCCAATCAGGAACCACTGGCGCAGCTCGACAGTCCACAGAATGCCGAAGCTCCCGACCTGTTGCATGGAGCCAATACTGCTTGCATAACTCTAAAAGGAGTCATTCATGCCCTCCCTGGATAGCCTGAAAAGCCTGAAAACACTCGAAATCGACAACCAGACCTACCATTACTTCAGCCTGCCGGAAGCCGCGAAATCATTAGGCGACCTGGACAGACTGCCCATGTCGCTCAAGGTGCTGCTGGAAAACCTGTTGCGCTGGGAAGACGACAAGACCGTCACCGGTGACGACCTCAAGGCACTTGCCGCCTGGCTGAGCGAACGCCGCTCGGACCGCGAGATTCAATACCGCCCTGCCAGGGTTCTGATGCAGGACTTTACCGGCGTGCCCGCCGTGGTGGATCTGGCAGCAATGCGCGCCGCCGTGGCCAAGGCCGGTGGCGACCCGCAGCGGATCAATCCGTTGTCACCGGTGGACCTGGTCATCGATCACTCGGTCATGGTGGACCGATTTGGCGATCCCGATGCCTTTGGCGACAACGTCGAGATCGAAATGCAACGCAATGGTGAGCGCTATGCCTTCCTGCGCTGGGGCCAGAGCGCCTTCGACAACTTCAGCGTGGTCCCACCGGGCACCGGCATCTGTCATCAGGTGAATCTGGAATACCTGGGCCGCACGGTCTGGACCAAAGAAGAAGATGGCCGCACCTACGCCTTCCCCGACACCCTGGTGGGCACCGATTCCCACACCACCATGATCAACGGCCTGGGCGTACTGGGCTGGGGCGTGGGCGGGATCGAAGCCGAAGCGGCCATGCTCGGCCAGCCGGTGTCGATGCTGATCCCGGAAGTGATCGGCTTCAAGCTGACTGGCAAGCTGAAGGAAGGCATCACCGCGACAGACCTGGTGCTGACTGTCACCCAGATGCTGCGCAAGAAAGGCGTGGTCGGCAAGTTCGTCGAGTTCTATGGCGACGGGCTGGCGGATCTGCCGCTGGCCGACCGGGCGACCATTGCCAATATGGCCCCCGAATATGGCGCAACCTGCGGCTTCTTCCCGGTGGACGATGTGACCCTGGATTACCTGCGCCTTTCCGGCCGTCCGGATACCACGGTGAAACTGGTGGAAGCCTATTGCAAGGCCCAGGGCCTTTGGCGACTGCCGGGCAAGGAACCGGTGTTCACCGACAGCCTGGAACTGGACATGGGCACTGTACAGGCCAGTCTGGCCGGACCGAAACGTCCACAGGATCGAGTCGATCTGCCCACCGTCCCACAGGCCTTCGATGACTTTCTCGGCCT
The DNA here is from genome assembly GCF_018968705.1 of Pseudomonas lijiangensis. NCBI lineage: Bacteria > Pseudomonadati > Pseudomonadota > Gammaproteobacteria > Pseudomonadales > Pseudomonadaceae > Pseudomonas > Pseudomonas lijiangensis. The sequence continues at coordinate 1,838,398 of NZ_CP076668.1, read as the reverse complement.
GCAGGTCAAGCCTGCCCGCACTGAAGAAGGTCGCCTGGAAAGCGAAGGCGGTGGTGGCGTAGCCGTGGGCAATGCCGGACAGGTCAGTGGTGAGGCCGAGTATGAGCACGATGGCCAGACTCACCGGCTGAAAAATGGCGCAGTGGTCATCGCCGCCATTACCTCCTGCACCAACACCTCCAACCCCAGCGTGATGATGGCTGCCGGGCTGGTGGCGAAAAAGGCCGTGGAAAAAGGCCTGAAGCGCAAGCCATGGGTGAAAAGCTCTCTGGCCCCCGGCTCCAAGGTGGTCACCGACTACTACAAGGCTGCGGGCCTGACCCAATACCTGGACGCGCTGGGCTTCGACCTGGTGGGCTATGGCTGCACCACGTGCATCGGCAACTCCGGGCCGCTGCTGGCTCCCATCGAAAACGCCATCCAGAACGCGGACCTCACCGTGGCCTCGGTATTGTCCGGCAACCGTAATTTCGAGGGCCGGGTTCACCCGTTGGTAAAGACCAACTGGCTGGCATCGCCACCTCTGGTCGTGGCCTATGCCCTGGCGGGTACAGTGCGTATCGATATCAGTAGCGAATCCCTGGGTGAAGGCTCGGACGGCAAACCGGTCTACCTGCGTGATATCTGGCCCAGCCAGCAGGAAATCGCCGAAGCCGTGCAAAGCGTCAATACCGGCATGTTCCACAAGGAATACGCCGAGGTCTTCGCCGGTGACGAGCAATGGCAGGCCATCGAAGTCCCGCAGGCAGCCACTTATGTCTGGCAGCAGGACTCGACCTATATCCAGCATCCACCGTTCTTTGCCGACATCGCAGGTCCCTTGCCGGTGATCGAGGATATTCAGGACGCGCGGATTCTGGCACTGCTGGGGGACTCGGTAACCACCGACCATATTTCCCCGGCAGGCAATATCAAGACTGACAGCCCGGCAGGACGCTACCTGCGTGATCAGGGTGTAGAGCCCAAGGACTTCAACTCCTACGGATCACGCCGTGGCAATCATGAAGTGATGATGCGCGGCACCTTCGCCAATATCCGCATTCGCAACGAAATGCTGGGCGGCGAGGAAGGCGGCAATACCCTGCATGTGCCCAGCGGCGAAAAACTGGCTATCTATGACGCCGCCATGCGCTATCAGGCAGAAGGCACGCCACTGGTGATCATTGCGGGCCAGGAATACGGTACCGGCTCAAGCCGCGACTGGGCCGCCAAGGGCACCAACCTGCTGGGCGTAAAAGCAGTCATCGCCGAAAGTTTCGAGCGGATCCATCGCTCCAATCTGGTCGGGATGCGTGTCTTGCCCCTGCAGTTCAAGAATGGCCAGAACCGTAAATCCCTGAACCTGACCGGCAAGGAAACACTGGAAGTCAGCGGGCTGACCGGTGCCGAGGTGCGGCCTGGCATGAGCCTGACGCTCAAGATCACCCGTGAAGACGGCAGCAAGGAAGATCTGGAGGTACTGTGCCGGATCGACACGCTCAACGAAGTGGAGTACTTCAAATCAGGAGGGATTCTGCATTATGTGTTGAGGCAGTTGATTGCGTCGTAACTACATAATTAACACCTGTCAGGCGGCAAGAGCATCTTAGAATCTCCACTTTTACGCTTGGAGATTCCCCATGACACCAACGCATCGGGTGTTTTTCAGCCTGCTTGGTCTCGGTTATGTCATTGCGTTGCTCTACGGCCAATTGCAGTGGCCGGCTGCCCTGGCAGTCGGCCTTCTGCTGATCGCAGGGCTGTTGGTCAGGCAAAGACACGGGATGCCCCGCGGGCTGGGGCATGCAGCCTTCATTGTCACGGGCCTTGCTCTGGCCGCTCATCTGCTGCCCGGCTTCAATAGCGCAAAAGTGTTCGACGCGGTTCGCTTCAGCCCTGAAGCTGTGCCCTTCTCCATGTCCCTGAATCTGGATAAACCGCTGATTGGCTTCTGGGTGCTCCTGTTCTGCCCATGGATCCTGACATCAGTGGCTACTGCCCGCTCGTTGAAAGTGGCAGCCCTGAGCCTGATCACTACCACTGTGCTGTGCATGACAGTGGCCGCTGCACTTGGCGTCACCGGCTGGTCTGTAAAATGGCCGGAGCACGGCACCCTCTGGTTACTCAACAATCTATTGCTGGTGACAATCACCGAAGAGTTGTTCTTCCGTGCCTATCTGCAAGGCGCACTGCAACAAATCTTTAACAAAACATGGCTGGGCAGCACGCTTGCCATCGGTATCGCTGCCATACTGTTCGGGCTCGCCCATTTCGGCTCGGGATGGCAATGGGTATTGCTCGCGAGTCTGGCCGGTGTGGGTTATGGCATTGCCTATCGTTTTGGTGGCCTGCAAGCCGCCGTCATCAGCCACTTCGGCTTGAACCTGATTCATTTCGGGCTGTTCACTTACCCGATGCTGGATCGATAAGCATTGATAGATGACAATGATTCTCTACTGATTCACCTGCAAAGCTCAATTTACAGACTCGTTTGCCGATAACTCTCCGAAGCCTATTGGATCGAAGGACCGAAAGCCATGCGTAACAACCAGCCAGTCACTCAACGTGAACGGACATTCCCTGCTGAACAGCGGTTGATTTCCACCACCGATACCAAAGGTGTGATCACCTACTGCAACGAGATCTTCCAGGAAGTCTCGGGGTTCAGTCACGACGAGCTGATCAAGGCGCCGCATAATCTGGTTCGCCACCCGGATGTCCCCTCCGCCGTTTTCGAGCACATGTGGACCACCCTGAAAAGTGGCCAGCCGTGGATGGGCATCGTCAAGAACCGCTGCAAGAATGGCGATCATTACTGGGTCAACGCCTATGTGACGCCGATGTTCGAGAACAGGCAGGTGGTGGGTTTCGAGTCGGTGCGTGTCAAACCGACCGCCGAACAGATCAAGCGCGCCGAAGCGCTGTACGCACGTATCAACAAGGGCAAGTCGGCCATTCCGGGTCGCGACAAATGGCTGCCGGTGCTGCAGGACTGGCTGCCATTCATCCTGGTCAGCCAGCTGAGTTTCATGATTGGTGCCTGGCTCAACTCCCACTGGGGCTTCATTCTCGCCGCTGCGTTGTCGGTGCCGCTGGGCCTGCTGGGCCTGACCTGGCAGCAGCGGGGCATCAAACGCCTGTTGCGTCTGGCCGAGCAGACCACTTCGGACCCGCTGATCGCGCAGATGTACACCGACAGCCGAGGCCCGCAAGCGCGCCTGGAAATGTCGATCCTCAGCCAGGAAGCGCGGATGAAGACCTGCCTGACTCGCCTGCAGGACACCGCCGAACACCTGAACACCCAGGCACGCAAATCCAACTCGTTGGCCAATGCCAGCTCTTCGGGGCTTGAGCGTCAACGGGTCGAGACCGAACAAGTGGCAACCGCCATCAACCAGATGGCTACCACCACCCAGCAAGTCGCCAGCCACGTCCAGCGCGCGGCCGATGCCAGCCAGCAGGCCAACCAGTTGACCCGTCGTGGCCGGGATATCGCTGGCGAAACCCGCGAGGCGATTCAGCGTCTGTCCACTTCCGTGGGCGAAACCGGCCTGACCGTCACCCAACTGGCCAAGGACAGCGATGAAATCGGTGGCGTGGTCGACGTGATCAAAGGCATCGCAGACCAGACCAACCTGCTGGCCCTCAACGCTGCCATCGAGGCTGCACGCGCCGGGGAAATGGGTCGTGGCTTTGCCGTGGTTGCCGATGAAGTGCGTCAACTGGCACAGCGCACCACGGAGTCCACCGGGCAGATCCATGGCCTGATCGCCAAGCTGCAACAGACGGCCAACAATGCGGTGCAGACCATGAACTCCGGCCACCGTCAGGCCGAGGAAGGTGTTGCGCGGGTGCTGGAAGCAGACGAGGCATTGGTAGGCATCAGCGAAGCGGTCGCCAACATCACCGAGATGGCCACCCAGATCGCCACCGCCACCGAGCAGCAAAGCTCGGTCGCCGAAGAGATCAGCCGCAACATCTCCACCATTGCCGAACTGGCCGACCAGACCTCCGATGAGGCCCATCGCTCGGCAGTGCTCAGCTCCGAGCTGACCGATACGGCCAACTCGCAATACTCGCTGGTTGAGCGCTTCAATCGTTAAGCCTGCACGACAACAGAAAAGCCCCGGTCAATGCTGATTGACCGGGGCTTTTTTACGGGACTCGAAACAACGCAGCTTTATTTGACCTTGCGGGAGAGGTCATCCAGGGAGCGCTTCACATTACTCAACTCACGCTCCTGATCGCTGACCTCACGCTTGAGGCTGGACAGCTCACTTGCACTGGAGCTGCTGCTGGAGCCCGAACTGCGCTTCAAGTCATTCACCTGCCCTTCAAACTTTTCGATGCTGCGGCTCTGCTCATCGACCTTGCGTTTGAGGCTGGCGATTTCGCTATCGCTGGAACTGCTACTTGAAACAGAGGACTTGTTATCACGCTTGAGTTCTTCAATGAGTTTGGCCTGACCCTCGATAATCTTTTTCAAACTCTCCAGCTCCCTGGTATTACTCTCCGTGTTTTTCTTTACTTCCTGAATATCACCCACTGTGATATTTGCATTACGCAATGCAGTTCCCCTGCCGTAATCGTTAAAGCTGGTAACGATTTTATCGTAACTATCGGCATTGGAAGAATGGATCTCAAGCGCCGCATTGGCATTTGAAAATGCCAGGCCGGAAATCAATAAGGCAAGGACACGAACACGTGAAAAAGTGCGGGGGATATTGAACAGGGCAGCCATGATCCTGATTCCATGCGAGATGCCGAAGTGGCACATTGATATGATACGATTTTCTGTAAATAGTTCGCTGGCCGCACCACTATTTTTTCGTCCTCACAGACACGACCGGCGTCCTGCACCCCATGAGCCTGAGCGCCTGAAGCCGCAACAGCCTTGCTGCCAGCCCTGAAAAGCAACATTCATTAGAGTATTGATACGACGAACATGAATTCATTTGAATTTATCGCCAAAAAGTTTTTTAGCGTGACTTTTCTGATAGCGATGTACGTATCTTCCACGCGCATTAAAAACATTCCTAATTAATCACTTTTTCCCAGATTGCAACCCGAAACCATTTCAAAAAGCTTCATACGCTTTAGTGCAACGACCTGCTTCCATGACACGTACACAGGGCTTCCAGGCCGTCCTGAAATTTTATTTGTTACACCACATCATTAAATACACTGCCCACGCGGACAATCGCCCCGTCATTTGACCAAATCACACACTGTATTTTTAATGGCTTCACACCACGCTATAACGCACCCCAAAACATCCAACTATTAATACAGGCACTTGAAATGGACAAAACAATCCAGGACGGCCCACTGCCGCCTGCCAATAAAACAACATCACTCGCGGGGCAACCCGATATATCGCCAAGCCTTGAGGCACCGATAGTGCCCGGCATCAATCCCGATGCGATTACCTGTGAACAGATTCATGCAGGCATATCCGTTCACATCCCCTACTCGCCCCTGATGCAGCGTGAAGACCTCATCGTCTTCCACTGGGGCCTGCATCAATCCTCAACGCCACTGCTTCATCCTTTGGGTAGCAGCACGGTCGTGCGTATCCTGTGCATTACCTACAACCTGATTCCCCACCCCCAATACGGCCCCGTGGATATTTATTATGAAATACACCGCGCTGGCCATTTGATCGGCACCTCGCCTGTCCTGCGCGTGATGGTCAACAAGCATGCGCCGCTCACGTCCAGACAGCGCCGCCGCAAACGCAGCATGAAACGTCGTCACCCGGGCAAATGAAAAAAGCCCCCGGTGATCGCTCACCGGGGGCTCGATTGACGGGAAAACCTCAAAACGCGAGGCGCAAACCTACATTGGCTCCCCACGGCTGCTCGACACGCTTGCCCTTCATGTAATCGAAATCAGCGTGCAGTTGCAGCCGCTCTGACAACGAAACGGAAACACCCGCCCCCAGCTCGGCTCGTGAGCCGAACAGGTTGTTATCGAAGCGCGAGTCGTTGACCTTGACGTCATTGCTGCGGGAAAACTCCTGAGCCACCGCAACACGCAAGTAAGGCTGCAGCACGCCGCCATCCTTGAGCGCGATGTTACGCCCCACAGAACTGCCGACCTTGCCCAGAATCGACTGAGTATCGCTGTTCTTCGCTTGCAAGCCGTTGTCCATGCGGTACCGATCGCCCTGAATGACAACACTGGCCAGTTGGGCAAAAGGCTCCAGGAAGTAATCATCGGCCAGCGCGATATGCCGCCCGAACTCCACCGATGCACCGACTCCCGTATTGGTGTAATCCCCCTTGGCCTTGCTGGCATCACTCATGGCGACATCGGACTTGTTACGGAAGCTGTTGAACTTGAGTACACCGTCCAGGTAGTACCCGTCATCCAGCAGCCAGGTGCCATAAGCGCCGACATAGTAGCTACTGACCTTGCCCGTGGTGCCACGATCAAGATCCAGGTCGGAGGTGCTGTAACCGCCCATGACACCCAGCAATAACTGACCATGGCCGACCTCGATCGGCGCATCCGCCCCCAGCGACAGCCCCTGATGCTTGTGCCGGTACTCGACACCATCACTGGTGGTAGCATTGAAGCGATTGCCATAGGCCCGCATCCATCCGCCTCCCTGACCGCTGGCACGCACTTCGCCCATGCGGCTGCGCAAGGTCGACAGCTCGCTCATCCAGATGACCGGCGCAGCATTGAACAGCGCCAGAGCGGCACTGGTTGATGGGCTGATGGTTTTGTCATTGCCGACAATAAACCAGTCATTGCCCTGCTGCTCCAGCAGATAGGAGTAGGTCCCAAGGTCGACCCGACCGCCGATCAGGCTGAACTGCGCATTGCCACCTTCGGTATGCACGACCTTCAAGGGCTCCATATCGGGAGATACCACCTCGACTCCGGTATTCTGAACCCGCAACCCGAACTCGCCATTGGCCTGTCCGTTCACATTGAGCAGATCCCCAACACCGTTGTCCAGATCGACTCGCATGCCAAAAGAGCCCTTCCCCGACAGCTCGCCCAGCGACAAGGTATGAAACCCGTCCTCACCAAAACTCACATGACCACCGTCCATGCTCAGCGACTGGATCGAGTTGTCGCCAACCATTTGCCAATGAGCGCCAGAATCAACAGCCAGGCTATTGCCATTGATGATGTCGCCGGTGAGCTGGGCGTAATTTTGCAAGGTGACGTTCAGGGTGCTGGTGTCATCGGCAATCAGATTGCCGGCAAGGTTGCTGTTGTCGACCTTGAAATTTGCCGTACTGCGGTCTGCTACCTCCAGCAGGTTACCGTTGCCGGAAAGCAGGGTTGAGCCATTCTGGACAGCTATATCGACGATCGCACCAAACTGATCCGACTTGTCGATCCTGATCGCTGCGCCATTGATGCCTTCAATGATCGAGTGATCAATCACGGCAGTGCTGGTGACACCGGCATTGTCATTACCGGGGATAAACACCCCCTCAATGATCCTGATGCCATTTCTATCACCGCGGATATGGCTTGCTCCCGTAATGACCGCATCGCCTCCTGACAAGAGCAGTCCTTCCCCATACCTGCCATCGGCCGAAAGCGCGCCATAGACCTTGGTATTACTCATTTCAAGTCGACTTAACTGGCTTAGACCTATGCCAAAGCCGAAACCGGATATATCACTGTCACTCATCGAGGCCCATGTTCCGGGTTTGGCAGTACCCGTCGAGATTCCAAGCAATATGCCATTACCCATACTCCTTACCGTCGCATGCTCCAGAATGACCCGGCTGTCATAGACATCAATGCCAGCATTCGGAGTCTCGTTATTCACAGTCCCGTTATTGATGAACAACGTTGAATGCGCGCTAGTAACATGGTTTGTCATACCGCCCTGCACAATATTCAACGTTGCACCATTGCTCAAAGAATAAGAGTTGACCGGCGTGGATGAGTCTACCGTTACCTCTACGCCATCTACAGGAATAGTAGCCAGATCACCCTGAACTGGCTCATATTCCAGAACACCACTGCCATTAGCTCCGGCTTCCAGAGCAATCAGTACGCCCAATGAGATGACGATAGAAGAAACGCTTTTTCCTTTTGCAGCATATTTTCTATAAAGCACCTTTCATACTCCCGTATATGGAGGCAGGAATATTGCTTTATCGTTTCATTTCAATAGGTGGCAGGTTCAAAATCAAAAAGTAGGAATCTTCCTAAATTGATCAGCCCATCGTCTTACGGAGATTCCTACAATCACCACATCACCCCCCATACAGTTTTTTTCACACACATAAAAATATTTACCACCACCTATTGACGACCTTAACGAAAACCGATTACGTCAGCCACGCAGCTCAAGAATCTATTGGCCAATATCATCTCTCTAGCTAGCCAACCTATCCGGCCCCGTGGCCGCATCAATCAGTACTTATTCAAGGAATAGAAACATGCACTATCAACCGCAGCTACCCATTATCATTTCTGAAAAACATCCACGCGAACAGGATGAAAACCTGAAGGCTCCGGATGTAGCCGCCGCTTTTCATGATGAAGACACGCCTGGACTTTTGCCGATATCCGAATTGAATAAACCGGTCACTGTAGACCTGGAAGTATGGGCAGGCGCTCAACCGGGTTACACCTATACACTCTATTGGAACGGAGAGGTAGTAGGCCCCCAGAAAACGATTCTGGATACTCACCGTCCTGGCGATCCACTGACACTGGAAATTCCCGTCGATCTACTGACCGAAGGGAAGCATACCCTGCAGTACCAGACAACTAACCCAGAGAGCCAGGTCAAGAACGAATCCAATATATTCAACCTGGTGATTGACCTGACGCCTCCCGGTGATCCGGAACTCAGTGCAATCCTGTTTCCGCCGGAAGTACAGAATGGATTGACCGCTGCGGAACTTGCACAACTGGGCGGGAAACTGGACGTTCAGATTGCCGGCTACACCGGCATGGCAAAGCATGATGAAGTCCAGACTTACTGGGGGACAACCCTGGGTCCAAAAGCCACCGTCACTGAAGATGACATGGGCCTGGACAGAGTGGCGATCACCTTCACACGCGCATTTCTGGAAAGCCTGGGAGAGACGGAACAACTGGTCAAATATAATGTTTTCGACCGGGCCGGCAATAAATCCATCGATTCCAACCCTGTCCCCATCACACTCAAGTTGCAGGACATTCCGGTAAATTTCCCGGCGCCGATCATTGATCCGGCTTTAGGGACGCTGATCGATTATGCAGAAGCCCAGGCAGGCGTTCAGGTTGATATTCCCAAATACCCGGGTGCCAGCCCGCTTGATATGATCCGCCTGTTCTGGGGAGCCGGTAATCCTCTGGTGCCGGTTGCATTGCCACCCGGTAACGAGAACGAAGACATTGTCGTTTCGCTGCGCATTCCCTATGAAACACTCAACAGGAACCCTGTTGGCACTGTACAAGTCTTCTATGAAGTGACCCGTCAACAGGATCTGGCAGGCAGTTCGCTGAGCAGCACCATTGATGTATTTCTGACACTGCCCATTACCAACCCACTGGATACCTTTATCGTTCAAGGCACCAGTGTGGAAAACCCCAATACAACCGATAACTTCATTGATGAAGACGACTATGAACTCAATGCACTGGGGGTCGTCAAGTGGAGTCCGGAGTTTGTCATCAGCGACAATCTCAATCTGTTCTGGGGTGATCAAAAAAAGCCACAGTGGTATCAGATCAAAGCCAGTGATATTGCTGCTGCACGAGATCTGCTTGTTCCTATCGACAATGCAATCATGAAAGCCCAGGGTACAGGTGCGGAAATTCCTGTCCATTACACGGTAACCCGTGCCGGAAACCCTAACGCTGTCAAATGTCCTGTACAACTTGTAACCGTCAGATCAAAAGAAGAACTTCCTGGTGGTCCTGATGGTCTTGATGGCCCACCTTTCAAACTGAATGATGTGGGCTTCATCGCACCGATTCTCAACCCGAATGGTGCCGATCTGCATATTGCGCCTTATCTCAATATTGCTGAAGGCCAGACACTTGTATTGACCTTCAAGGGTTTCGATAAAAACAACAACCCGATTGATGCCTCCAACTACACCACCGACCGGACACTGGACAAGAACGATGTCGCGAACGGTTATACCTTTACGGTTCCCGACCGCAACCTTCGTATTCTCTGCACCGGTTTTGCCGAAGCCAGTTTCCGCGTTGAACCACCTGCCGGCAGTAACCAGAGTGCTGTGACTTCAAAAGTTACCCGCGCGCCGGTGAACATGCTCGATTCGGTTCAGCCGACCTGCCCGATTCCTCCATACAGACAGGCATCGTGATGCGATCAGTACTCTATAAAAACAAGGGAAATAAATATGAATACGTCTATATCTCCTCGTAAAGAAGGAGAACTTGATGCACCGGAAATTCCTGCCGCACTCGAAAACGGAGTGTTGCCCATCGAGTTTCTCGACAAGCCCGTTCTTGTACAACTCAAGGTATGGGAAGGTGCCATGCCCGGCTACACCTACCAACTGCTATGGAATGGCATGACGGCCGGCTTGAAGAAGCCGATTCTGGACAACCAGTTGCCGGGGGATGAACTGACACTCGAGATTCCTGTTGCCCTGCTGACCGAGGGCGTACACCAGGTTGCCTACGAGACATTCAACCCGGAAAGCCAAATCACGAACACATCCAGGGCCGTACGCCTCGAAATCGACCGCACCGCCCCCGGCAACCCGCAACTGGGCCCCATCCTGTTTCCTGCCTTCGTGGATGACGGACTGACGTCCGATGAACTGGAAAGCGTGCACAACGTACTCAGGGGCAGCATTGCCAGTTACAACGGCATGAAAGAAGGCGATGTCATTCGCACCTACTGGAATCAGGTTCCCGGTCCCATCACCATGGTCAATAAAGACGACATGGGATTGCAGCGGGTGAATGTGGATTTCGTCAGGTCATATCTGGAAACCATTGGCGATATCGAGGCACCCGTTCACTACACGGTGACTGACCAGGCGGGCAACCTGTCCATGAACTCGGAGCCCAGACTCGTCAAACTGCAACTCTCGGTACTGCCGCAGCTGCCCGCCCCGACAGTAAAGGAAGCCGATGGCGATACCCTCGATCCGGCCAATGCAATCAATGGTGCAACCGTACAGGTCGGCATCAGCGCCAACCTTGCGGCAGGCGAGCTAATCACGGTCCAGTGGCAAGGCCCCAAAGGCAGTGATAGCCGAGACAAGATCATCACCTCCGCCGATGTGGGCAAGGTTCAGGAACTGGTGTTCGCAGCAGCACTGGTCAATGCAAATGCCGGTCAGACAGTCGCGGTGTCCTATACGGTCAACCGCCTCAACGGGACAGTCCAACAATCCCCGACCCTGGCCCTGAAGGTTCTGGATACAAGCATAGAACTGCCTGCTCCCACCATGGATTCCGTCGGTGCCGATGGCGTCGTGATTCCTTCCAGAATCCCGGAGTCGGGCGCAACCGTCCGTGTGGCCTACAAAGGCATGAGTACCGGTGACAGCGTGGTGGTCAACTGGAGAGGCGCAACGGCTTACGACACACCGTCACAGATAGTGGGAGCCAATACCGAGCTGCAATTCACCATCGCCAAGGCCTTGATCGTGGCCAGCAGTGCAGCCACCGTCACCTACACGGTCACCCGTGCAGGCACGGCAGCAGTGTCTTCGACACTGTGGCTGAAGATCAGCAAGGAGCTGGAGTTCGATACCTCACCGGTGGTCCTGAAGGGCAAGGTCTATCTATTGCCGGCCTACCCCGATCTGCTGCCGGCCATGCCGTCGGACACGACCGTGCAGCGCACGGCCAGCGGCGGGCAGGCGCCTTATACCTATCGCTCAAGCGATCCGCTGGTAGCCAAGGTGGACGGCAATGGCCTGACTTCGGCACGGGGTAAAGGCACGGCAATCATTTCGGTCACTGACAGTCTGGGAGCCATCAAAAGCTATCAGGTCACCGTTACCGGCGTGATTCATTGCCTGGGGATTGGCGCAGGTTCATTCACAAAGATGGCGGCTGCCGCCGAGGCACAAGGCGCGCGTATCCCCTCCATCTATGAACTCAATGAAATCCATAACGCCTACGGCAGAAGCTGGCCGATGGGCAATGGAAACTACTGGTCCAGCACAGTGGCCATGACCAACCTTGTGGGCTGGAAATGGTACTACGTGAAAAATCTGGTCACAGGCGCAGACTTCAAATTGCTGCATCACAATGCCAGTCTTGGCGTCGCTATCCGCTAAGGCTTAGCTGAAACGTTTTTGGGGCGTTACCTGAACTGCGTAACGCCCTTTTTCCATCTATGCGCGTCACGTTCCAAGAGCCAGACCATGCGCCACCCCGTCATTCCCTCCAGACGCTTCGTGCGCCCGCCCTCCTGCGAAGGCAGCTTCAAGGTCTGTGTCAACAGGCAACCGCTGCTGGTTTCCTCCCTGCTGGGCAGGTTGACCCTGCGCCCGGAGCTTTCACAGGCACCCAGCCACTGGATCTGGAAAATCATCGCCGACGGCAAGGTCGGCCACAAGCGGACCAGCATCGGCCTGTTCTTCGACAAGGACCTGGAACCCGGTACTTACAACCTGCCAGGCAATGAGCGCATCAAAGTGGTCTACAACGAGAGCCCGCACTGGCAGAGCGTCATTTATCACTCTGCGCATTTTCAGGACGGTACTTTCACCCTGATCGAGGTCGACCGGCAAAACCAGCGTCTTCAAGGAGTGTTCAGTTTCAGTATCTCGGCGGTTGATTTCGAGGTCACGGAGGGCTGTTTCGATGTGTACTGCAAGTGATCAGGCCAGAAACCCTGCAATCCGCTGCGCCGATTCCACCAGACATTGCTCGTGGGTCAGCCCCGACACTTTCAAGGGCTTGAGATCATGGTTGGCGGTCGGCAACCAATGCACAGTGATCGAAGCCGACAATTCATAACCCTGCACCGCTTCACGATCACCCAGCGCATCGCGCTCACCCTGAATGATCAGGGCACGCGTCTGCAGATCGGCCAGATGCGCCACCCGAGGCTTTTCGGGCTTGCCCACGGCATAGAACGGATAACCCAGGCACACCAGCGCATCGACCTGCAGTTCATCGGCGATCAGGCTGGCCATTCTGCCGCCCATGGACTTGCCGCCTATGGCCAGACGCCCAGCGACATGAGGTCGCACACGCTCATGCACCTGACGCCAGCAATCGAGTAACTGTGCCTGTGGATTGGGCGGACGTTTCCCCCCCGTGAGTCGTCGCTGCGCCATATAGGGAAATTCGAAGCGCATGACGCTGACGCCCTGTGCAGCAAGGTGTGCAGCCATGTCATTCATGAAATCGCTGTCCATGGGCGCACCGGCACCATGAGCCAGAATCAGCGTAGCCTTGCCATCCCCCACTCCCGGCTGCGCCGCGGTCCAGATCCAGCCGTTGTCCTGTGCCAGTTGTACGCATTGATCCCTGTCAATACCGGCCTCTTGCCCAATGCCCATGCTTGCCTCGCTTCTGATGAGTCTGCCAATAACCCGGAGCTATAACCGTGCGTAATGGCCCCGACCAAGCTGGATGGGATACACACCTAAATGAACACAACTAACAGTACCGCCTATAACTATCAGGTGGTTCGCCAGTTCGCCATTATGACGGTGATCTGGGGAATTGTCGGGATGGGCCTCGGCGTTTTTCTGGCCGCCCAACTGGTTTGGCCAGAGCTCAACTTCAACCTGCCGTGGACAAGCTTTGGTCGCTTGCGTCCACTTCATACCAACGCGGTCATCTTCGCCTTTGGTGGCTGCGCGCTGTTCGCCAGCTCTTACTATTCCGTGCAGCGTACCTGCCAGACCCGGCTGTTTCTGCCGAAACTGGCTGCCTTCACGTTCTGGGGATGGCAACTGGTGATCGTGCTGGCAGCCATCAGCCTGCCCCTGGGCTTTACCACCTCAAAAGAGTACGCCGAACTGGAATGGCCGATCGACATCCTGATCGCCGTGGTCTGGGTCGCCTATGCAATCGTGTTCTTCGGCACCGTGGCCAAGCGCACCACGAGACACATCTACGTCGGCAACTGGTTTTTCGGCGGTTTCATCCTGACCGTGGCGATTCTGCACATCGTCAACAACCTGGAAATCCCGGTCAGCCTGACCAAGTCCTACTCGCTGTACGCCGGTGCAACCGATGCGATGGTCCAGTGGTGGTACGGGCACAACGCGGTAGGTTTTTTCCTGACCGCGGGCTTTCTGGGGATGATGTACTACTTCGTGCCCAAGCAGGCCGAGCGGCCGGTGTATTCGTATCGCCTGTCCATCGTGCACTTCTGGGCGCTGATCACCCTGTACATCTGGGCAGGTCCCCACCATCTGCATTACACCGCCCTGCCGGACTGGGCGCAGTCGCTGGGCATGGTGATGTCGCTGATTCTTCTGGCTCCGAGCTGGGGCGGGATGATCAACGGCATGATGACCCTCTCGGGCGCCTGGCATAAGTTGCGCAGCGATCCGATCCTGCGCTTTCTGGTGGTGTCCCTGGCGTTCTACGGCATGTCGACCTTTGAGGGTCCGATGATGGCCATCAAGACCGTCAACGCCCTGTCCCACTACACCGACTGGACCATCGGCCACGTCCACGCCGGCGCCCTGGGCTGGGTGGCGATGATTTCCATTGGCGCGCTGTATCACATGATTCCCAAAGTCTTCGGTCGCCAGCAGATGCACAGCATGGGCCTGATCAACGCGCACTTCTGGCTCGCCACCATCGGCACAGTGCTGTACATCGCCTCGATGTGGGTCAACGGCATCACTCAAGGCCTGATGTGGCGCGCCGTGAACGAGGACGGCACCCTCACCTACTCCTTCGTCGAAGCACTGCAGGCCAGCCATCCAGGCTTCATCGTCCGTCTGGCCGGAGGCGCCATCTTCTTCATCGGCATGCTGCTGATGGCCTGGAACACCTGGCGCACCGTGCGGGCCTATAGCCCGGTCGAAGCCACCGCTGCCGCGCAGATGGCCTGAGGAGCTGACCATGAAACATGAAGTGATCGAAAAGAACGTCACGCTGTTGATGATCCTGATGGTACTGGCCGTCAGCGTCGGTGGCCTGACCCAGATCGTGCCGCTGTTCTTCCAGGACGTGACCAACAAGCCGGTCGAAGGCATGAAGCCCTACACCGCGCTGCAACTCGAAGGCCGCGACATCTATATTCGCGAAGGTTGCGTCGGCTGCCACTCGCAGATGATCCGTCCGTTCCGTGCCGAGACCGAACGCTATGGTCACTACTCGGTGGCGGGCGAAAGCGTCTGGGATCACCCGTTCCTGTGGGGCTCCAAGCGCACCGGCCCGGACCTGGCACGAGTGGGTGCACGCTACTCGGACGACTGGCACCGCGCCCACCTGTACAACCCGCGCAACGTCGTACCGGAATCGAAAATGCCTGCTTACCCGTGGCTGGTCACCCAGCCAGTGGACAGCAGCCATACCGAAGCCAAGATCCGCGCCATGCGCACCCTGGGCGTGCCTTACACCGATGCCGATATCGCCGGCGCCGTTGCCAGCCTCAAGGGCAAGACCGAAATGGACGCACTGGTGGCCTACCTGCAAGTGCTCGGCACTTCCATCAAGAGCAAGAGGTGAGCCATGGATATTCAAGACCTGCGCGGCCTCGGCACCTTGATCGTGGCGATCGCCTTCATCGGGATGTCCCTGTGGGTATCCAGCAGCAAACGCAACCCGGATTTCGCCGAGGCCCGCATGGCGCCCTTTGCCGACGAGCCTCAGCCACAAGGCACTGACGCGAAACCTGAAACGGAACAACCTGCCGTGCGGAGTAACCAGCCATGACCACCTTCTGGAGCACCTATATCTGCGTGCTGACCCTCGGCAGCCTGATCGGGCTGACCTGGCTGTTGATCGGCACACGCAAAGGCGAAACCAAAGGCAGCACCGACCAGACCATGGGCCACAGCTTCGACGGCATCGAGGAGTACGACAACCCGTTGCCGCAATGGTGGTTCATGCTCTTCGCGGGCACTCTGGTGTTCGCGGTCGGCTACCTGATCCTCTACCCGGGCCTGGGCAACTGGAAAGGCATCATGCCCGGTTACGAAAACGGCTGGACCGGCGCCCATGAATGGGAAAAGGAAATGGACCGGGCCGACGCCCGATTCGGTCCCATCTTTGCAAAGTTCGCCGCCATGCCGGTAGAGGAAGTCGCCAAGGACCCACAAGCCCTGAAAATGGGCGGCCGCCTGTTCGCTTCCAACTGTTCGGTCTGCCATGGCTCGGACGCCAAGGGTGCCTATGGTTTTCCGAATCTCACCGACACCAACTGGCGCTGGGGAGGCAATGCCGACACCATCAAGAACAGCATCATGCTGGGCCGGGTCGCCGCCATGCCGGCCTGGGGTCAGGTCATCGGTGAAGAAGGCGTCAAGAACGTCGCGGCCTATGTTCGCCACTCCCTGGCCGGTCTGCCGCTGCCTGCCGATGACACGAGCAATCTGTCTGCCGGACAGCAAATATTCAGCTCGACTTGCGTAGCGTGTCATGGTGCGACAGGTAAAGGCGTCGAAGCTATGGGCGCCCCAGACCTTACGCAACCGGGCGGCTTCATTTACGGGACCAGCCTTGCACAGCTGCAACAGACCATCAGACTGGGTCGACAGGGTCATATGCCTGCTCAGGCCGATTTGCTGGGTAATGACAAAGTGCAATTGCTGGCCGCGTATGTGTACAGCCTTTCTCAGAGTCCTGATCAACTCGAGCGCAGGGAAAAGCAGTCACAGTAACAACGCCTCCCGGAGCACCACTGAATTCCGCACCCTGCAACGGGGTGCGGAATTCTCTCACTTCCTTGCACCCTTCTCTCTCGACTTCCCATGCCCGCCTTTCACGACTAAGCTTGCCCGCAGTGGAC
The DNA here is from genome assembly GCF_018968705.1 of Pseudomonas lijiangensis. NCBI lineage: Bacteria > Pseudomonadati > Pseudomonadota > Gammaproteobacteria > Pseudomonadales > Pseudomonadaceae > Pseudomonas > Pseudomonas lijiangensis. The sequence continues at coordinate 1,821,525 of NZ_CP076668.1, read as the reverse complement.
TGGCATTAGCTGGCCACAGGTCATGGGAAGTAAATGCTTCGCGCATTTACCGGCATGTGTCATCGACCTGTCCATCCCGCCTTTTTCGGTCCGCGTCGGCTGTGTTCCGGTGTTCCTGGAACCTGCCTCAAAGGGCCTTCGTTTCAGTGCAAATACTTGCCCGGCATCTGCCGAGGGCAGGTTCGTGGCCTTCTGAATATCCATAAATACTGCACCGTGGAACTCTGCAAATGAGCACAGCAATCAGCCCGACCGCTTATAACTACAAGGTGGTCCGCCAGTTCGCCATCATGACGGTAGTCTGGGGGATCGTCGGCATGGGGCTCGGCGTTTTCATTGCCGCGCAGCTGGTCTGGCCAAGCCTGAATCTTGATCTGGAATGGACCACGTTCGGGCGCCTGCGACCGCTGCACACCAACCTGGTGATCTTCGCTTTCGGTGGCTGCGCACTGTTTTCCACCTCGTATTACGTGGTGCAGCGAACCTGCCAGACAAGACTGATTTCAGATGGCCTGGCCGCTTTCACCTTCTGGGGCTGGCAAGCGGTGATCGTCAGCGCAATCATCACCCTGCCCATGGGTTACACCACAACCAAGGAATACGCCGAACTCGAATGGCCCATCGCGATTCTGCTGGCCATTGTCTGGGTCACCTACGCCGTGGTGTTCTTCGGCACTATCGCCCGACGCAATACCAGACACATCTATGTCGGCAACTGGTTCTACGGCGCCTTTATTCTGGTGACCGCCATGCTGCACATCGTCAACCATATCTCGTTGCCGGTGAGCCTGTTCAAATCCTACTCGGCGTACGCGGGTGCGACCGACGCCATGATCCAGTGGTGGTACGGGCACAACGCCGTGGGCTTCTTTCTGACCACGGGCTTTCTGGGGATGATGTATTACTTCGTGCCCAAGCAGGCGGAGCGGCCGATCTATTCCTATCGCCTGTCCATCGTGCATTTCTGGGCGCTGATCACCCTGTACATCTGGGCCGGTCCGCACCACCTGCATTACACCGCCCTGCCGGACTGGGCACAGTCGCTGGGCATGGTGATGTCGATCATCCTGCTGGCCCCGAGCTGGGGCGGCATGATCAACGGCATGATGACCCTCTCCGGCGCCTGGCATAAATTGCGTACCGATCCGATCCTGCGTTTCCTGGTGGTATCCCTGGCGTTCTACGGCATGTCCACCTTTGAAGGTCCGATGATGGCCATCAAGACCGTGAACTCGCTGTCGCATTACACGGACTGGACCATCGGCCATGTACACGCCGGTGCATTGGGCTGGGTTGCCATGATCTCCATCGGCGCTGTCTATCACATGATTCCGAAAGTCTTCGGTCGCCAGCAGATGCACAGCATCGGCCTGATCAACGCCCACTTCTGGCTTGCCACCATCGGCACGGTGCTTTACATCGCATCCATGTGGGTCAACGGCATTACCCAGGGCCTGATGTGGCGGGCGATCAATAACGACGGCACACTCACTTACTCCTTCGCCGAAGCGCTACAGGCCAGCCATCCGGGCTATGTCGTGCGCATGATCGGCGGTGCGATCTTCGCCAGCGGCATGCTGCTGATGGCCTGGAACGTATGGCGTACCGTCAGGGCCTCAGATCCGAAAGAAGCCGAAGCCGCAGCCCGGATCGCTGTCGTGGGAGCTCACTGATGAAACATGAAGTACTCGAAAAGAACATTGGCCTGCTGGCCTTCTTCATGGTCATTGCCGTGAGCATCGGCGGCCTGACCCAGATCGTGCCGCTGTTCTTTCAGGACGTGACCAACAAACCGGTCGAAGGCATGAAACCGCGCACCGCCCTGGAGCTCGAAGGCCGCGACGTGTACATCGCCAACGGTTGTGTGGGTTGCCATTCGCAGATGATCCGCCCGTTCCGCGCCGAAACCGAGCGCTATGGTCATTACTCGGTAGCAGGCGAAAGCGTCTGGGATCACCCGTTCCTGTGGGGCTCCAAGCGTACCGGTCCGGACCTGGCCCGCGTCGGTGGACGCTACTCGGATGACTGGCATCGCGCTCACTTGTACAACCCGCGCAATGTGGTGCCCGAATCGAAAATGCCGGCTTACCCCTTCCTGGTCGAGAAAAAGCTCGATGGCAAGGAAACCGCCAAAAAGATGGAAGTCCTGCGCGCCCTCGGCACACCCTATACCGATGCAGACATCGCGGGTGCCGAAGCCGCCGTCAAAGGCAAGACCGAAATGGACGCACTGGTGGCCTACCTGCAAGGCCTTGGCACAATCATCAAGAGCAAACGGTGAGCACAATGGATATCGGAATGATTCGAGGCCTGGGCACACTGGTGGTGATGGTGGCTTTCATCGGGCTGGCGCTGTGGGTCTTCAGCCCAAGGCGCAAGGCTGAATTCGACGACGCGACCCTGCTGCCTTTCGCAGACGACCCGCAAGCCATCGAACAGCTCAAGCAGCAAGCCAGCGACTCCAGGAGCAACAAAGAATGACCACGTTCTGGAGCCTGTATGTCACGGTCCTGACCCTGGGTACCCTTTTCGCCCTGACCTGGCTGCTGCTGGCAACCCGCAAGGGCCAGCGCGAGGAATCGACCGAAGAAACCGTGGGTCACTCCTTCGACGGCATCGAGGAATACGACAACCCGCTGCCTCGCTGGTGGTTCATGCTGTTCGTGGGCACCATCGTGTTCGCTCTGGGCTATCTGGCGCTGTATCCGGGCCTGGGCAACTGGAAAGGCCTGCTGCCCGGTTACACCTATGCGGACAACGAAAAACAGCGCCAGTTTTCGGATGGCCAGCAAGGCTGGACCGGCGTCCATGAATGGGAAAAGGAAATCGCCCGCGCCGAGAACCGTTTCGGGCCGCTGTTCGCCAAATACGCAGCGATGCCCATCGAGGACGTCGCCAAGGATCCGCAGGCCCTGAAAATGGGCGGTCGTCTTTTCGCCTCCAACTGCTCGGTCTGTCACGGCTCGGACGCCAAGGGCGCCTACGGCTTCCCCAACCTCACCGACGCCGACTGGCGCTGGGGCGGCGACCCGCAGACCATCAAGACCTCGATCCTCAAAGGCCGTCATGCGGTGATGCCAGCATGGGGTGAAGTGGTGGGCGAGCAAGGCGTGCGTGACGTCTCGGCCTACATCCTGACGGGGCTCGACGGCCGCAAACTGCCCGAGGACGCCAAAGCCGACCCGGTGGCAGGACAGAAGATATTCGCGACCAATTGCGTGGCCTGCCATGGCCCGGAAGGTAAAGGCATGCAAGTGCTGGGCGCGCCAGACCTGACCCACCCGAGCGCATTCATCTACGGATCAAGCTTTGCGCAACTGCAACAGACCATCCGCTACGGTCGTCAGGGCCAGATGCCTGCCCAGGAAGCGACACAAGGGAATGACAAGGTCCATCTGCTGGCTGCTTACATCTACAGCCTGTCACGCCAGGAAAAACCCGCCGAACCTCAGTGACCGGTTCGACAAGACAGCCCCGCCCTCAACTAGCGGGGCTGTTGCATTTGGACAATACATTTCTGTTGTAGTCATGTTTCTACACGGCTAGACTGCTTGAGTCAGTAATATAGAAACATGTCTACATCTTCCAGGAGGTTACCTTCATGACGACAACGCTTTCCAGCCGCGAATTCAATCAGGACACCAGCGGGGCCAAGAAGGCCGCGAACGACGGGCCGGTCTTCATCACCGACAGAGGTCGCCCTGCCCATGTCCTGCTCTCCATAGAAGACTATCGAAAACTGACTGGCGGCTCTGCCAGCATCGTCGACATGCTGATCATGCCTGAAGACATGGATATCGATTTCGAGCCTCAGCGGGCCGATCTCATACCTCGCTCTGTGGACCTGTCCTGATGTTCCTGCTCGATACCAATGTGGTATCCGAACTCAGAAAGCGCAACGCCGACACGAATGTGGTCCGATGGGCACACGAACATCCGGCCGCCAGCCTGTTTATCTCGGCCATCACGATCATGGAGCTGGAAACAGGCGTATTGCGCATAGAACGCCGTGACCCCATCCAGGGCGCGGCGCTGCGTACATGGCTGGAGCATCACGTATTGAAAGCGTTCGCCGGACGAATCCTGGCCGTGGACACCGTCGTGGCCAAGCGCTGTGCCCGGATGCACATTCCCGATCCGCGCAGCGAATGCGATGCACTGATCGCAGCCACGGCCCTGGTTCATGGCATGAAAGTGGTGACCCGAAACACCGCCGATTTCCAGCATTGTGGCGTCCCGGTGCTCAACCCCTGGGTCAGCCAGTTGCACGAAGAACAGGCACCTTACCGAGCGGCACCCCGCTGACCGGCAACTTTAATTACCCTGTCAATTGATCCAGATCACCTACACGAACCGCTGAAGGAACCCAACGCGGCCAAAGGTCGCAGCCTTGGGGTATAAGGGCAGGCGTATCATGGACGCCATAAAAAACCGCTCTTGACCTCAGTCGGCACGTACTGGCTGTGGCATTTTTCCACTGCCGTGGGACGCCCCAATGAACAACCGGATTCCCGTACAGAACATCACCCCGCCACCCAAGAATGACGGTAATACCGTTGACCTCTACGCTGCGCGGGAAAACATCTACACCCGCGCCTTCAAAGGCCGGTTTCGCAACCTGCGCATGCTGGGCGGGCTTGCCTTGTTTATGGTGTATTTCGGTACGGTCTGGCTGAACTGGGGCGGGCATCAGGCGGTGTGGTGGAACCTGCCGGAGCGCAAGTTCTACATCTTTGGCGCCACCTTCTGGCCTCAGGACTTCATCCTCCTGTCAGGCATCCTGATCGTCAGCGCCTTCGGCCTGTTCTTCATCACGGTTTATGCCGGACGCATCTGGTGCGGCTATACCTGCCCGCAAAGCGTCTGGACCTGGATTTTCATGTGGTGTGAAAAGGTCACCGAAGGCGACCGCAACCAGCGCATCAAGCTCGACAAGGCCCCCATGAGCGCCAACAAGTTCGGGCGCAAATTCGCCAAGCACAGCCTCTGGCTGCTGATCGGCTTCGTCACCGGCCTGACCTTCGTCGGCTACTTCTCCCCCATACGCGACCTGAGCATCGAACTGTTCACAGGGCAAGCCGACGGCTGGGCCTATTTCTGGATCGGCTTCTTCACCCTGGCCACGTATGGCAATGCCGGCTGGCTGCGCGAGCAGGTGTGCGTGCACATGTGCCCCTATGCGCGGTTCCAGAGCGTCATGTTCGACAAGGACACCCTGATCGTCTCCTACGACCCGCGCCGTGGTGAAAACCGTGGCCCGCGCAAGAAAGACGTGGACCACAAGGCACAGGGCCTGGGCGACTGCATCGACTGCACCCTGTGCGTTCAGGTCTGCCCTACCGGCATCGACATTCGCGAAGGGTTGCAGATCGAATGCATCGGCTGCGCGGCCTGCATCGACGCCTGCGATACCGTCATGGACAAGATGAACTACCCACGCGGCCTGATCAGCTACACCACCGAACACAACCTCTCAGGCCAGGTCACCCATAAACTGCGCCCGCGCCTGATTGGCTATGCCCTGGTCCTGCTGCTGATGATCGGCTTCCTGGTCAGCGCCTTCTTCATGCGCTCGCTGGTGGGTTTCGATGTCAGCAAGGACCGCGTGCTGTATCGCGAAAACGCCGAAGGCCGCATCGAAAACGTCTACAGCCTCAAGGTGATGAACAAGGATCAGGTCGATCACACCTACGTCCTCGACGCCACCGGCCTGCCGGACCTGAAACTGCAGGGCCGACGTGAACTCAAGGTGGCGGCAGGCGATATCCTCAGCATTGCGATAGAGCTGTCCAGCGCGCCCGAGAAAATGCCGTCGAGCACCAACGAGGTGACATTCATCCTCAAGGACATCGACAACAGTGACACCCATGTCGAAGCCAAGAGCCGGTTCATCGGCCCACAAATACGCTAAGGGACACCCGCCATGTCAGTCGCACTCGCTTCAAGTCCTTGGTACAGGCACCGTTGGCCATGGATCATCATCGGCATCCTGGCCTGCTCGGTGACACTGAGCCTGTCCATGGTGACTATTGCCGTGAATAACCCGGACAATCTGGTCAACGACAATTATTACGAAGCCGGCAAAGGCATCAATCGCTCGCTCAACCGCGAACTGCTGGCCCAGACCCTCAAGGTGCGCGCCAGCATCCATCTGGACGACCTGACCGGCGAAGCCGAACTGCACCTGAGCGGCAACAGCCAGCCCGAGCGCCTGGAACTGAACCTGATCTCCCCGACCCAGCCGGACAAGGACCGCCGTATCTTCCTGACCCGCAGCCCCACCGAAGCCGGTCGATACATCGGCCAGTTGCAGGACAGGATCGAAGGCCGTCGCTTCGTCGAACTGCTGGGCACCGAAAACGGGCAGACCTGGCGTCTGTTCGAAGAAGAACAGGTCAACCATACGGCATCGCTGAACCTGGGTGATGAACCGTTGCAAGGGAAGAATTGAGGTGGCAGATAGAGCGGTGATCCGCCTGTTCGCGAATGAATTCGCTCCAACATGACCATCCCCTGCTACCACTGCGCCCTGCCCGTTCCATCGGGCAGCCGCTTCACCGCCGTCGTGCTCGGGGAAACCCGCGAGCTGTGCTGCCCGGGCTGTCAGGCCGTGGCCCAGGCCATCGTCGCGGGCGGGCTGGAAAGTTACTACAGCCACCGTAGCGAAACCTCGGTCAACCCCGAGAGCCTTCCCGCGCAACTGGCGGATGAACTGGCACTGTATGACCGCCCCGATGTGCAGGCACCCTTCGTGCGCCATGAAGGCGAACTGTCCGAAACCACACTGCTGATGGAAGGCATCAGTTGCGCAGCCTGTGGCTGGTTGATCGAACGTCATCTGCGCAGCCTGCCGGCCGTCGCCGAGGCACAGCTCAATCTGTCCAGCCATCGCCTGCATGTGCGCTGGGCTGACAGCCAGTTGCCACTGAGCCAGCTACTGAACGAACTGCGCAACATCGGCTACGCCGCTCACCCTTACCAGCCTGATCGCGCCACCGAGCAACTGGCCAGGGAAAACCGTCTGGCCTTGCGTCAACTGGGTGTAGCGGGGCTGCTGTGGTTCCAGGCGATGATGGCGACCATGGCCACATGGCCGGAATTCAATATCGACCTCAGCCCCGAGATGCATACCATCCTGCGCTGGGTCGCGCTGTTCCTGACCACGCCCATCATTTTCTACAGTTGCGCGCCCTTCTTTCGGGGGGCCATGCGCGACCTGCGCACCCGTCACCTGACCATGGATGTTTCCGTGTCGCTGGCGATCGGCGGCGCTTATCTGGCCGGCATCTGGACCGCCATCACCGGCACTGGCGAGCTGTATTTCGATGCGGCGGGCATGTTTGCGCTGTTTCTGCTGGCGGGTCGTTATCTGGAGCGTCGCGCACGAGAACGCACCGCCGCTGCCACCGCGCAACTGGTCAACCTGCTACCCGCCTCGTGCCTGCGCCTGGACGATGACGGCCAGCCCCAACGCATCCTGCTCAGCGAATTGCGTCTGAACGACCGGATTCTGGTGCATCCCGGTGCCGTCATCCCGGCCGACGGCAAGGTGCTGGAAGGCCAGTCCAGCGTCGATGAATCGCTGCTGACCGGCGAATACCTGCCGCAACAGAGACGCACAGGCGACAGCGTGACCGCCGGTACGCTCAATGTCGAAGGCCCGCTCACAATCCATGTCCAGGCGCTGGGCCATGAAACCCGCCTCTCGGCCATCGTGCGCCTGCTGGAACGCGCACAGACGGAAAAACCCCGGCTGGCGGAAATCGCCGACCGCGCAGCGCAATGGTTCCTGCTGGGGTCGCTGATCGCCGCTGCCGTCATCGGCCTGTGCTGGTGGCAGATCGATTCGGCCCGCGCCTTCTGGATTGTCCTGGCGATGCTGGTCGCCACCTGCCCCTGCGCCCTGTCACTGGCAACCCCGACCGCCCTGACCGCCGCCACCGGCACCTTACACAAACTCGGCCTGCTGCTGACCCGCGGTCATGTGCTCGAAGGCCTGAACCAGATCGACACGGTGATTTTCGACAAGACCGGCACCCTGACCGAAGGCCGACTCACCCTGCGCAGCATCCACCCCCTTGGCGAACTGGATGCCGACACCTGTCTGAGTCTGGCCGCGGCCCTGGAAAACCGTTCGGAACACCCCATCGCCCGGGCCTTCGGTCGCGCACCGCTTGCTGCAGAAGAGGTTCACAGCACACCGGGCCTTGGCCTGGAAGGCATCGTGGGCAGCCATCGCCTGCGCATCGGTCAGCCAGGTTTTGTCTGCGAACTGAGCGCCAGCGAGATTCCGGCCATGCCCGATGAAGCGGGCCAATGGTTGCTGCTGGGCGATACCCGTTCGCCACTGGCATGGCTGGTTCTGGATGACCGCCTGCGCGAGGATGCCAACGAACTTGTGCAGGCCTGCAAGACACGGGGCTGGAAAACCCTGCTGCTGTCCGGCGACACCTCGCCCATGGTCGCCAGCGTTGCCGCCGAACTGGGCATCGACGAAGCCCATGGCGGCCTGCGCCCAGACGACAAACTGGCGATGCTGCAACAACTGCATGCCCAGGGCCGCAAGGTGCTGATGCTGGGCGATGGCGTCAATGACGTGCCGGTGCTGGCAGCGGCCGATATCAGCATCGCCATGGGTTCAGCTACGGACCTGGCGAAAACCAGCGCGGATGCGGTGCTGCTGTCCAATCGCTTGCAGGCACTGGTGCAAGCCTTCAGCCTGGCGCGGCGCACTCGCCGGGTGATTATCGAAAACCTCCTGTGGGCCGGGCTGTACAATGGCCTCATGCTGCCGTTCGCGGCGCTGGGCTGGATCACACCTGTCTGGGCGGCGGTCGGCATGTCCATCAGTTCACTGACGGTTGTGCTCAACGCCTTGCGCCTGACCCGTCTGCCCACTACCAAGGCGCCTGCGTCCGTCATTCGACAGCCGGTTCCGGAGGCTTTATGCCCGCGCTCTACATCATGATCCCCGCCGCGCTGCTGCTGGTCGCCATCGCGATCTATGTGTTTTTCTGGGCGGTGGACAGCGGGCAATACGACGACATGGAAGGTCCGGCCCACAGCATTCTGTTCGACGACCAGGACCCCAACCACCAGGCCGCCCAGAATGAAGCCGTGCGCAAGAGCACGCCGTTGAAGCAGGACGAGACAAAGCCTGATGCCTGAACTCGTTCCCCTGTTGCTGTCCGCTTTGATTCTCGGCCTGTTGGGCGGCGGTCATTGCCTGGGCATGTGTGGTGGCCTGATGGGCGCCTTGACCCTGGCTATTCCCAAGGAACAACGCAGCCGCCGCTTTCGCCTGCTGCTGGCCTACAACCTGGGACGCATCTTCAGCTATGCCTGCGCCGGCCTGTTGCTCGGGCTGGCAGGCTGGGCCGTGGCCAACAGCCCGCTGGCCATGGCGATGCGCGTCATCGCCGCCCTGCTGCTGATTGCCATGGGCCTGTATCTCGCAGGCTGGTGGAGCGGCCTGACCCGCATCGAAAGCCTGGGGCGCGTCCTCTGGCGACATATCCAGCCCGTTGCAAACCGCCTCTTGCCGGTATCGAGCCTGCCGCGGGCCTTGTTGCTGGGCGCGCTCTGGGGCTGGCTGCCGTGCGGGCTGGTCTATAGCACCTTGCTGTGGGCGGCCAGCCAGGGCAATGCAATGAACAGCGCCTTGCTCATGCTCGCTTTCGGCCTGGGCACCTGGCCCGTGCTGCTCGCCACCGGGCTGGCCGCCGAGCGCACCACAGCCTTATTGCGCAAACGCGGCATCCGCATGGCTGGTGGCCTGCTGGTGATCCTGTTCGGCCTGTGGACCCTGCCCGGTCCGCATCAGCACTGGCTCATGGGACACTGAGCTGCACACAAAGACCCTGCGCGCGTATTTGACGCACATCAACACCCGCTCACAGACAGCTCCGTAGACTCACTCGCATTGCCAGCCTATCCGGGGGAATGCCCGCATGCTCGACGCCATTCGTTGGGACTCAGATCTGATCCGCCGCTACGACCTGGCAGGACCGCGCTACACGTCCTACCCGACCGCAGTGCAATTTCACACACAAGTCGGCGCCTTCGACCTGCTTCACGCCCTGCGTGACAGCCGCAAAGCCGTGCGGCCCTTGTCGCTGTACGTTCATATCCCGTTCTGCGCGAACATTTGTTACTACTGCGCCTGCAATAAAGTGGTCACCAAGGATCGCGGTCGTGCCCAGGCCTACTTGCAACGGCTCGAACAGGAAATCCAGATGCTGGCCAGCCATCTCGCGCCGGGCCAGGTCGTCGAGCAACTGCATTTTGGTGGCGGTACGCCGACCTTCCTCAGCCACGACGAACTGCGCCAGTTGATGACGAAACTGCGTACCCACTTCAACCTGCTCGATGACGACTCAGGCGACTACGGCATTGAAATCGACCCTCGGGAAGCCGACTGGTCCACCATGGGCCTGTTGCGCGAACTGGGCTTCAACCGTGTCAGCCTGGGAGTGCAGGACCTGGACCCGGCCGTCCAGCGCGCCGTCAATCGTCTGCAAAGCCTGGAAGAAACCCGCGCCATCGTCGAAGCCGCACGCACGCTGCAATTTCGCTCGGTGAACATCGACCTGATCTACGGGCTGCCCAAACAGACCCTCGACGCCTTCACCCATACCGTCAACGAGATCATCAGCCTGCAACCCGATCGCCTGTCGGTGTTCAACTACGCCCACTTGCCCGAACGTTTCATGCCCCAACGGCGCATCGACAACGCCGACCTGCCCAGCCCGGAAACCAAACTGCTGATGCTGGAGCGCACCATCGAGCAACTGACCAAGGCCGGTTATCGCTACATCGGCATGGACCACTTCGCCCTGCCCGATGATGAACTGGCCGTTGCCCAGGAAGAACTGACCCTGCAGCGCAATTTCCAGGGCTACACCACCCACGGCCATTGCGACCTGATTGGCCTGGGCGTATCGGCGATCAGTCAGATCGGCGACCTGTACTGCCAGAACAGCAGCGACCTGAACGACTATCAAGGGCTGCTGGCCAGCGATCAACTGGCAACCAAGCGAGGGCTGGTCTGCATAGAGGACGACCGGATCAGACGCGCCGTGATCCAGCAGTTGATCTGCCATTTCGACCTCGACTTCAACGAGATCGAACACGCCTTCAACATCGATTTCAGAGGTTATTTCGAGGGGCTTTGGCCGCAACTGACCGAAATGGCCCAGGACGGGCTGATCGAGCTGACCGCAACCGGCATCAATGTCCTGCCTGCCGGTCGTCTGCTGGTGCGTTCGGTGTGCATGGTGTTCGATGGTTATCTGAACCAGCAGAACCGCCAGCGGTTTTCGCGGGTGATATGAACGCTTACATCTTGGCCATGACCAGAATCCCGGCCTTGACCTTGTCGGCATCGCTGGCCTGCAGCTGGTTCATGAGGGTGGCCATGTCAGCGGTGGAATTGCTCACCTGCCGCTGCAACATGCCCAGCACCGTTTGCAGTGCAGTGGCACGGGTCTGACGTTCGTCGTAACTCAGCGTCTTGTCGTTGAGCACTTCCTGGATCTTCTCCATGGTCTCCGCGATTTTCTTTTGCAGTTCGCGAATGGCCTTGAGAATTTTCTGGACCGATTCCGGAAGACCGCTCTGTTCGATATCCGAGTTTTTCGACGACGAAGACGCCGCAGCCTTGCCCGCGCTCGACAGATTCACCTCAATGCCCTTCGTTTCTTTTACAGGCACCACAGTGTCGGACTGAACGGGAGCGACCGGCGTTGGAACCGCAGGCGTGTGAATATTGATGGAGCCGATGATCGGACCTGACAACGACATGAGAAGACCTGCCTGAAGGTTAGAGCTGTGTAAGTTTATCGACACACTCGACACAACCTTGATACCCGAGAACACTTCGCGCACTGGTCTAAGCCACAGTGCGTGAGTTACCCTTACGACCTATGTGTGATTTCCCACAAGGAATTAAGTGATGTCCGAGCCGGTCAAAGTGCGTGCTCATACCCAGGCCCATTGCAGGGACTGTAGCCTCGCGCCGCTCTGTCTGCCGCTGTCGTTGAACCTGGAAGACATGGATGCCCTCGACGAAATCGTCAAGCGTGGTCGCCCGCTGAAGAAAGGCGAATTCCTGTTTCGCCAGGGCGATACCTTCTCCTCTGTCTATGCCGTACGTTCAGGTGCCCTGAAAACCTTCAATATCAGTGACGGCGGTGAAGAACAGCTCACCGGTTTCCACCTGCCCAGCGAACTGGTCGGCATGTCCGGGATGGACTCCGAGGCTTACCCGGTTTCAGCCCAGGCTCTGGAAACCACGTCGGTCTGTGAAATCCCTTTCGAGCGTCTCGACGAGCTGTCCGTGCAACTCCCGCAACTGCGTCGGCAACTGATGCGCGTCATGAGCCGCGAGATCCGCGATGACCAGCAAATGATGCTGCTGCTGTCGAAAAAGACCGCCGACGAGCGTATTGCGACCTTCCTGATCAACCTGTCGGCCCGCTTCCGGGCACGCGGCTTCTCGGCCAACCAGTTCCGCCTGAGCATGTCCCGCAACGAAATCGGCAATCACCTGGGTCTGGCCGTGGAAACCGTGTCCCGCGTATTCACCCGCTTCCAGCAGAATCAGCTGATTGCGGCCGAAGGCAAGGAGATCCATATTCTGGACCCGATCCAGCTCTGTGCCCTGGCTGGCGGGGCAATGGAAAGTTGAAACGTGCGATCCTGGGCGGGTCGGCTTAAACTACCGGCCAACCTTGCCCCGGATCCTATGTAATGATTTTCGATGAATTAAGCTTCAAATCCCTGATTCGCCCAGTCGTGGACTTCCCCAAGCCAGGCGTGGTCTTTCGCGACATCACCCCGCTCTTCCAGTCACCCAGGGCGACCCGCCAGGTGATCGACAGCTTCGTGCAGCGTTACATCGACGCCGATTTCAGCCATGTGGGCGTCATGGATGCACGTGGCTTCCTGATCGGCTCGGTCGTGGCCTATGAGCTGAACAAGCCGCTGATCCTGTTCCGCAAACAGGGCAAGCTACCGGCAGACGTACTGTCCGAGGGCTACCAGACCGAATACGGCGAAGCCTACCTGGAAGTGCATGCCGACAGCCTGTGCGATGGCGACTCTGTGGTGATGTTCGATGACCTGATCGCCACAGGCGGCACCCTGATCGCCGCCGCCAACCTGATCCGCCGCATGGGCGCGCATATTCACGAAGCCGCAGCCATCATCGACCTGCCGGAACTGGGCGGTTCTCAGCGTCTGGTCGACATGAATATCCCGACCTTCTGCCTGACCAGCTTTGCGCTGAACGAGCAGTAATTTGCCTCTGTTCGCGAATGAATTCGCTCCTACAGTGGGAGCGAATTCAGTCGCGAAAAAACCTCACAAGGCTATCGGCTTGCGCCCTGCAAACGAATGCGCCAGTGTCCCGCCATCCACCAGATCCAGCTCGCCACCCAATGGCACACCATGGGCGATGCGTGAAGCGATCAGGCCTTTTTCATTGAGCAACTGGGCGATGTAATGCGCCGTGGCTTCACCTTCCACTGTCGGGTTGGTGGCCAGAATCACTTCCGTGAAGGTGCCCTGCTCGTTGATGCGCTCCAGCAATTGCGGGATGCCAATGGCTTCAGGACCCAGACCGTCCAGTGGCGACAGGTGGCCCTTGAGCACGAAGTAACGGCCGCGATAGCCGGTCTGTTCCACCGCATAGACATCCGTCGGCCCTTCGACCACGCACAGCAGCGTGTCGTCGCGACGAGGATCGGCGCATTGCGGGCACAGGTCTTCTTCGGTCAGGGTGCGACAGGAGCGGCAGTGACCGACACCTTCCATGGCCTGGCTCAACGCCAGTGCGAGGCGCGAGCCACCGCTGCGGTCCCGCTCCAGCAACTGCAACGCCATGCGTTGAGCGGTTTTCTGACCGACACCCGGCAGCACGCGAAAGGCATCGATCAGTTGGCGAATCAGGGGGCTGAAGCTCATGGAGAAAGGTCCGACAAAAACACAAGACGCGGTTTATACCCGTGCCTTGCTGTGAGCGTCAACCAAACCCAGCGTGCTTTGTTGCCGGTGCTACTGGGGGCACAATCCGTGGGAGGGGCCTTGGCCGCGACGACCAAGTGTGAAGGCGCTGAAAATGTGTTGCCTTCAAACAAGTCGTCGCGGCCAAGGCCCCTCCCACAACTGGTCTCCTGAAGGCAGGACAAAAAAATGCCAGGCACTGGGCCTGGCATTGATCGGTGCAGAGAACCGGCCTTAGAAAGGCAGCTTCATGCCCGGCGGCAATTGCATGCCTGCGGTCATGCTGGCGGTCTTTTCCTGGCTGGCCTGTTCGACCTTGCGCACGGCGTCGTTGACGGCGGCAGCCACCAGATCTTCCAGCACTTCCTTGTCTTCCTGCATCAGGCTGTCATCCAGCGTGATGCGCTTGACGTCATGACGACCGGTCATCACCACGCTCACCAGGCCTGCGCCCGATTGGCCGGTCACTTCCGCGTTGGCCAGCTCTTCCTGCATCTTGGCCATTTTTTCCTGCATTTGCTGGGCCTGCTTCATCAGGCCAGCCATGCCACCTTTCATCATGGGATATCTCCTCGAAAATGGATGGTTCGTTTGCGCAACGCCACAGGCGTCGAGCCGTCAGTTAATGAGTCTGCGCTACGGGAGCGTCCACGGGTTTGATCGTATCCTCCCGGATCACTGCGCCAAACTGTTGCAACATCTGCTGGATGAACGGATCGGCATGAATCGAAGCCTCGGCCTGACGCTGACGCTCGGCACGCAAGCGGGACGCCGCCTGAGCCGGGGTTTCCTGCTCGGGCTTGATCAGCTCGATACTCAAATTGATCGTGCGGCCATGGAACTGGTTCAACGCATCATTGAGGCGACGCTGCTGAGTCGAGTTGAACAAGGCGCTGTGGGCCGGGTCCAGGTGCAGCAGCCAGTTATCGCCTTCGGCCTTGATCAGTGTGCAGTTGGCGGCGATGCTGCCTGTCATGCCTGAAATCGGCAACTGCGGGAACATTTCCAGCCATTGCAGCGCAAGGCCCGTGGCCGGCATTGCAGCCGGTTCTGGCTCGGGCTCAGATGGCTCGGCTTCGGTGACACTTTCGTGGGCCAGCTCATCGAGATAGCTATAGGAAGCAGGATCGATGTCGATATCCGGCTCTACATAATCGTCATCCGCAGGCGGCTCGTCGTCGCGATCCATCGGGGCGGACATATAGGCCGAATCCGGAATCGCCTCAAGCATGCCCGGAGTCACCTGCTGCTCGGCCACCGGCTCGGGCTGCTGGACCTGCGGCGCATCCGGCACCGGGCTGGCAGGCTCGGGCGCAGGCATCGGCGTCAGCTCGGGCTGCTCGGCCACGGTTTCCAGCACGGGCTCCGGCTCTGGCTCGGCGACAGGCTCAGGCACCGGCTCGGCAACAGGCGCCTTGGACTCGATCCATGGCAGATCGATTTCCTCGACCGGCGCAGCGTCTTGAACAGGCGGCTGCACGGGCTCGGGCGCAGGTTTTTCAACGACAGGCGCAGGCGCGACAACCGGAGCCGGCGCAGCAACAGGCGTGACGGGAGCAACGGCAGTGGCAACTGCCACCGGAGGCCGGGAATCAACTGCGGCCTGGTTGATCCCCACTGGCTTTAGCGGCTGTCTCGGCGCATCGGCGCTCTCGGCAGGCCGGAAGGCCAGCATGCGCAGCAGCACCATTTCAAAGCCGCCACGCGGGTCCGGCGCCAGAGGAAGATCGCGACGTCCGATCAGGCCCATCTGGTAATAGAACTGTACATCTTCGGCGGGCAGCGCCTGGGCCAGCGCCAGTACGCGATCACGGTCACCATGACCGTTGTCGACACCCTCGGGCAGCGCCTGGGCAATGGCCACGCGGTGCAGGACGTTGAGAATCTCCGACAGCACGCCATTCCAGTCAGGCCCCTGCTCGGCCAGATGACGCACGGCCTCCAGCAACCCGCGTGCATCGCCCTCAAGCAAGGCGGTCAGCACATCGAACACCTGACCATGATCCAGCGTGCCCAGCATGGCGCGCACATCCGCCGCCATGACCTTGCCTTCACCGAAAGCAATCGCCTGATCGGTCAGGCTCATGGCATCACGCATCGAACCATCGGCCGCACGGCCCAACAGCCAGAGCGCGTCGTCCTCGAACGGCACATTCTCGACACCCAGCACATGGCTCAAGTGCTCGACCACACGCTCGGGGGTCATGTTTTTCAGCGAGAACTGCAGGCAGCGCGACAGAATCGTGGCCGGCAGCTTTTGCGGGTCGGTGGTCGCCAGGATGAACTTGACGTAGGGCGGCGGCTCTTCAAGGGTCTTGAGCAGCGCATTGAACGAGTGGCTGGACAGCATGTGCACTTCGTCGATCAGGTAGACCTTGAAGCGCCCGCGGCTCGGTGCGTACTGGACGTTATCCAGCAACTCGCGGGTGTCCTCGACCTTGGTCCGGCTCGCGGCGTCGATCTCGATCAGGTCGACAAAACGGCCCTCGTCGATTTCCTGACAGACCGAACACGTGCCGCAAGGCGTTGAAGTAATGCCGGTTTCGCAGTTCAGGCACTTGGCGATGATCCGCGCAATGGTCGTCTTGCCGACGCCACGGGTGCCGGTGAACAGATAGGCATGGTGCAGCCGCTGGCTGTCCAGCGCATTGATCAGGGCCTTCAGCACATGAGTCTGGCCGACCATTTCGCGGAACGAGCGCGGACGCCATTTACGTGCAAGAACCTGATAACTCATTGAAAACCGTCGCAACTGGGAAGCGGAAGACCGCTAATGCTAGCGGAGCAAGAGCAAAATTGCATCTGGTCTCATGGGTTATCTGGCTCGTACGGCGTTTCTCACCCAGGTCTGAAAACGCGCACCAGCCTTGTCCATGATGCAGAGACGAATAAAGAACGCGCTCACAAGGGTGGGCAAGATGAATAAGTCACTGGTTGAAAGTTTTTCATGGCGTGCAGGGATTGAATTTCAATAAAAGGCTGGCGTAAGCTCGGACAACTTATCGTCAGCCCTCAAGAAGAGAGCACTCACGATAAGCATCAATACCAGATCAGGACGCTGCATTTTACAAGGGTTGGCAGATAACAGGTTATTCAGGTTTACGGTTATCTGCCTGTAATTGAATACTGCACATACGGCATAGACGTATGGGCAATTATCTGACTATTGATATCTCCCATGTCGCTTTCCCTAGTGAACCCGTCGTTATATCTGATGCATGCCCACAAGGACATGGCCTGGCTAGATGGCCAGGTGACGAACAGTCGTCGCTGCATTCTTTTTGCCTTTACCTTCTCGCCTCCCCTCTGAAAAAACACCCACTCGCCATTCGGGCCTCACAACCTTCCGATAGCGAGTCAGGGCTTTGCCGTGTCTATCAGCGATGACGTTATCGCTTTTTACATCACGTCCTGCGGGGGACGGTTAATTGCATCAAACAGGAAGTTCATTGCATGTGGTGGAAAAGTCTTGCTCGGCAAATTCAGGAAAGAACTGCCGATAATAAAGAAACGGTTGCCTTCGGCGCGGGCTTTGGTCCCTCCGGACTGCCTCATATCGGAACCTTGTGTGAGGTGTTGCGCGTCAGCATCGTCAGAACAGCTTTTGAACGAATATCTGGCAAGGATACCCGGCTTCTTATTGTTTCCGACGACATGGACGCCCTGAGGAAAGTGCCTGCGACCTTTGCTCAGTCACAGGCTCTGCAGAGCTGCCTGGGATTGCCATTGTGCGATATTCCCGACCCGTTCGAGAAAGCGAGAAGTCTGTCGGCCGGTATCAACGCCCGACTTGATCATGCACTGGCCCCCTATGGGCTGGATTATCAACTGATAGAAAACAGTACGCTTTATCGGTCCGGCTACTACAACTCGACCATTCGGCAGTTTCTCGCTCGAATGGAGTCGATCAACCAAGTGGTGGCATCACGTCTGGGGATCACCCGCAGAAAGAGCTACAGCATGTTCATGCCCGTGTCGCGATTTTCCGGACGGATCATTGAGCATCTGGTCGTCCGCAACGTGGATCTTCAGCGAGGAGAGATAACGTATCGGATTCCCCCGGATCTGCTGATCAACAGACCCGGCGAGGAGTACAGTATTACCTCTCAGGAATACTACACCGATGAGCCAATTGGCGAGGATATCACCACGTCGGTATTGGACGGATACTGCAAATTACAATGGAAAGCCGATTGGGCAATGCGCCTGATTCACCGCAATATCTCTTTTGAAATGCATGGTGAGGACCTGACTGACTCCGCGAATACCGTGCGTGATATCTGCGCAGTTCTGGAAGTACAAGCTCCGATCCTGATGAAGTACGGGCTCTTTACCGATATTGCCGGCAAGAAAATATCCAAAAGCAAAGGCAACGGTTTCTCGCTGGAGCAAGTCAGCAAGTACATGCCTGAAGAAGCGTTGCAGCATTTCATGTTCAGCAACCCTTACCGCACTACTCGTTTTCACCCACAGGTGTCGATCAAAGCGTATGACAATTACTGTGCCGACCATGCACGGCTGGTAGCAGGAGACGATGACAACCCGGTTGCTTATTTCCACCGCCAACCGACTCATCGCAAACGTCTCTCCACCTACCAGCGGATACTGAACATCCTGACCGCCTGCCATCCCGGTGATATTGATGCGGCTTACCATTACCTGCTCAAGCACGAAAAAATCCGGCAGGACATTCTCGCGGATGAAACCTTCACCCACGTCATACAGAAAGCGTTTACCTACTATCAGGAACGGATTGCCCCACGCTTCAAGCCACGCCTGATCAATGAGTACGCCGAATCACTCCTGTATCGACTGTCAGAACAATTCAAACAACTGTCACTGCATCACAAACCCATGGCGGACACACCGCTTACACACCTCTTTGATCAGGTTGGCGCCCCCAGTCACAACATGGCTTACCGGATGCTGTATGCCTGCCTGTTCGGTGAGGAAAGCGGACCACGGCTGGAGGAATACATCACTCGCATAGGCGTGCAGGCTTTTTGTATGGAACTCGAATCACGGATCGAACAGGCAATCAATCACAGGGAGAGTGAAACCATGAGCGCGCAAGTCAACCAAGCCATTACCGAGTCGCATGACATCCAGCGCTCGACCCCTGCTGTGCCTGCATCAGGCAGCGGACGAGTTCTGGAGGCCATCGATTTTCTGGAAGTCAAGGCACGTGCCGCAGCCTTTGCGCAGCATCTTCGAGACAATAAAGAAGCGATTGCCGAGAGCCTTTCAGGGTTCGAGTGCTACAACGTAGCGGTGGATGAAATCGAACGTTGCGTCGAGCTTCTGGAGAACCTGGAACTCAATAGTCCGTTCTTTGAGCGCAAGGTGCATTGCGTCACAAGTTATCTGCCACTCAACCAACCCATCTATGCAACGACATGCTTTGGTATCGTTCCTTCATTGATGGCCGATGAAGCCTGGCTTCGACCGCCTACCGCCATGCACTCGCACTATAGAAAACTGCTGGAATCCCTGCAGTTGACGCGTTTTTTCCCGAACCTGAACATCTCATTCGCAGATAAAGAGACATTCGTCAGCCAGACTGCCGCTATCTCAGATGCAGTGATCTTTACCGGCACACCGGAAAACGCGACCAAGGTCCGCAAGTCCTACCTCAAGCGCACCTTGTTCATTCTCAACGGAGCGGGCCATAACCCCTTGGTAGTGGCTGCCGATGCCTCGATCGACACCGCCATCGAAAGTGCCCTGCGAGTGGTGCTTTACAATCAGGGGCAGGATTGCGCAGGTCCCAACAGCATTCTGGTACACCGAGATGTCCATGCCGAATTCATTCATCGCCTGCGCGAAGAACTGTCCAAATGCGAGGGGCATGTCGGAGACTATGCCTGCAAAGAGAATATCGTAGGACCTAACAGCGATCCTGATCACACCCTGAAAGTGGTCAAGATGTTCAAGGAGTATCGGGAGCACTGCACATACGGCGGTGAAATCAACCCGATCAGTGGATTGATACGTCCCACCGTGTTTGAACGACCGTTGTCTCTGGGGGGCAATTACAAAGAGTTCTTTGCCCCGGTGTTCTTCGTGCAACCTTATGAAGAAGACGCCGAACTGGCGAGCTACTTCGAACACCCTCTTTATGCGCCCAACTCCATGTACGTGTCGCTGTTTGGCAGCAGCCCCTATATCGATGAACTGGTGGCGCGCGGAAAACATGATATGCAAACCGTACTCAAAAACACCGACCTGCATGTGGTGGAGAAAGGCTATAACCCGTACGGCGGTCACGGAGTTGCGGCGTCCTGCCTCTACGTAAATGGTGTCCGGATTGCCAAACCGACGTTACCGCAACGTGACATCCACGAACATCTTGTGGCGACTGGAGCATGAATGGGTTGTCTGAACGAGAGCAGACCCGAGGTATGACCGATGAATAAAGTACTGTTGGCGGCTCTGATACTGGGAGTCTCCATCGTCGGCCTTACTATCGGTGCGACCGTGCCAGTGGTTGCACTGCGCCTTTATCAGGCACAGGCTTCGAGCGTTCATATCGGTGTGATGTCTGCACTGCCAGCAGCCGGCATCATAGTGTCGGCCTTTATGGTGGACTGGCTCAGCCAGCGCTTGAGCCGAAGACACATCTATATGGGATGCTTCGCACTATCGGTCCTCAGTGTTGCAGCCATCGAGGTCTTCGCATCGACGCTCTACGGCCTGGCTCTGGCCAGGCTGGTGATGGGCGTGGCCGCCGGGATCATCATCATTCTCGGAGAATCCTGGGTCAATGAAATCGCCGAAGACTCCCATCGAGGAAGGATCGTTGCGATCTACACCACCTGCTTCACGATCTTCCAGGTGATGGGGCCAGGCATGGTGGCCATGTTCGGCACCGCAGGATTACAGGTGATCGGTGTGGTGGTGCTCGGGAATCTTCTGGCACTGGGGACGATCAGCTTCACCTTGCCCCGGCAGGTAATCTGGCACGGAAACGCAGAAAGCAAGACCTTCTCTGTGCTGGGCTTCATTCAGGTTGCACCGGCGCTCTGCATGGGCATCATCTTCTTCTCGTTCTTCGATAGCGTGATCCTGTCGATGTTTCCGGTCTATGCCGCCGAACACGGCTACACCGTCAAACTCGCAGCACTGATGGTGACGGTAATCCTGCTCGGCGATGCCGCTCTGCAGTTTCCACTGGGCTGGCTATCGGACAAAGTCGCCCGGCCTCTGGTCTATCTGGGTTGCGGGGTTCTGTCTCTGACCATCGGGGCGTGCCTGCCCTGGCTGATGAACCATCCCTTGCTACTCTGGCCAAGCCTGATCGTACTGGGGGCCGTTGCAGGCGGGGTTTACACCTTGGCAATCATTCTGATCGGCGAAGGTTTCAAAGGCCAGGATCTGGTCACGGCGAATGCCAGCGCCGGATTTCTGTGGGGCGTAGGCAGCCTGCTTGGGCCACTGGTCAGTGGCGCGGCGATGACCACCAGCGCTCACGGCCTGCCCCTGGCACTGTCGGCGGCGGCTGTGCTGCTGGTGTTGTTTACTCTACCGATGCTCAGGAGAACGATGCGGGTCAAGGCGTTGGGTTAAGGTTCAGACCGGGCTCCAGGACATGGAGAAAGGATAGGCAGCGTTATCCGCAAAACGCGGCTACATTTCCTCGGAGCCCGTCAGGATAGCCATGGATTTCACGAGCGGATGCACAACCACGAGCTGAACGAATGAAGTGCAAGGGTACTCTGTATGCGGTCTTTCAAAAGCCGCATCGTGCGGCTTGTGGCTGAGGCCCCCATGCGTCGAAACCCGATTCTGTTGTGCATTTCACTCCTGTTCAGCCCCCTGATCAGCGCCGCCGAACCGCCGCTGCGCTTTTCCGTGGCCGAAAGCTGGTCGATGCCTTTGATCCGTATCGAGAACCACCAGCCCACTGCCGGCATCCTGTTCGACATCATGCAGAGCCTGACGCATCAGTTAGGGCGAACCGCCGAATACCACGTGCTGCCGCGCCTGCGCGTTCAGCCGGCACTGGAGCACGGCGAAGTGGATGTGCGCTGCTACACCGCCAAGGCCTGGGTGCCGGAGCTGTCGGGGGATTACCTGTGGAGCCTGCCGTTCATGTATCAGCGTGACCTGCTGATCGCCTCGGCCGAAACCGCTGCCGGCCCTTACCCCGACCAGTTCGACCACGAAACCATTGGCACTGTGCTGGGTTACAACTACCCGACCATGGAGCATCTGTTCGCCAACCACAAACTGGTGCGCGAAGACGCACGCAGCCAGGAGCATGCGCTGCTCAAACTCATCGCAGGCCGCTATCACTACGCAATCGCCAGCCAACTGGTCATGGACTGGATCAACAGCGGCCTGCCCGATCACAAACGCCTGGAAGCCGTTTCAATGATCAGCGAGCAGGAAACCGGCTGCATCGTGCGCAATGACCCCAACATCCCCGCTCAGGAAATCCTCAGCACTCTGGCGCGCATGAAGGCCTCGGGAGAGATCCAGCGGATCATCGATCGCTACGCCACTGCCCCCGCTCCATGAAAAATCGTCGTCCCTGCGCTCGCCACTGATTTCTGTAGCAATATCGTCATAAAGCCTCGATACGCTCCACGGAAATCTTTGGTAACAATTAAAGCGAGCAGGTAATCCGCATGAGCGACAGACCAGACGACGACTCACACACCAACCCCGGCCGTCGCCGTTTTCTGGGAGGCATGGCGGCATTGGGCGCAGGCGTCACACTCGGCGGATACGCCAACGCCCATACCCAAGAAAAACCACCTGCCCGCGCTGAAAAACACCTGACCGGTGCCGAGCTGGACAAGGCACTCAAGCACCACATCAAGACCGTGGTCGTCATCTACGCCGAGAACCGCAGCTTCAATAACCTGTTCGGCGACTTCCCCGGCGTCGAAAAACCGCTGTCGGCCCTCAAGCCTGCCGACTACCAGCAGCGCGACCGCGACGGCACCCTGCTCAAGACCCTGCCGCCCGCCTGGGGCGGCGTCCTGCAACTCGGGCCGCAGACGGTGGATGGCGTCACCTACCCCGCTGGCGTGCAATATCAGGAAAACCTGCCCAACGCGCCCTTCCCGCTCAAAGGCCCCAATGGCGAAGACCTGCCCCTGAGCCTGGTCACTCGGGACCTGTGGCACGTGTTCTATCAAAACCAGATGCAGATCAACGAAGGCAAGAACGACCGCTTCGTGGCCTGGGCCGATGCGGGCGGGCTGACCATGGGCACTTACCCGCAAAGTCAGTACTCGTTGCGCCTGTGGGACGTCGCCAGGGAGTTCGTGCTGTGTGACAACTTCTTCCAGGGCGCTTTCGGCGGATCGTTCCTCAACCACCAGTACCTGATTTCCGCTACCGCGCCCTTCTACCCGGACGCCGCCAACTCTGCCGCCAAGGCCCAGATCGCCACGCTGCAAAGCGACGACCCGCTGGACCCGCGCCTCAAGCCACTGGACAAATCCCCGACCAGCGCCATGGAAGGTCCGCCACAGTTCGGCCCAAGCGCCATTACGCCAGACGGCTATGCCGTCAACACCCTGGCCCCGCCCTACTGGCCGACCTGGCTGCGCGACCCGCAGAACCCGGACTACTCCAAACCGGATCTGGCCAACGTGCTGGTGCCCCAGAGACACGAACACATCGGCGACAAGCTGTCGAAGAAAGGCGTCGAATGGGCCTGGTACGCAGGCGCCTGGCAAGTGACGCTGGACGAGTTCAAGGACTCCACCGGCATCCCGAAAATTCCCAACTTCCAGTACCACCACCAGCCGTTCAACTACTTCAAACAGCAAGGCCCGGACAACCCGGTCGAGCGCAAGAAACGCCTGCGCGATGGTGGCCTGGGTGACGAATCGAGCACCAACAGATTCCTGGCCGACGCCGAAGCCGGCAAGCTGCCTGCCGTAACCTTCTACAAGCCTCAGGGCAACCTGAACATGCACGCCGGTTACGCCGACGTCGCATCGGGCGACCGGCATATCGACCGGGTCATCAAAGTGCTGCGCAACAGCCCGCAATGGGAAAACATGGTGATCGTCATCACCGTGGACGAGAACGGCGGCTGGTGGGACCACGTCGCGCCGCCCAAGGGCGACCGCTTCGGCCCCGGCACACGCATTCCGGCACTGGTCGTCTCACCCTTCGCCCGCAAAGGCACGGTGGACCATACCGTCTATGACACAGCCTCGATCCTGCGCCTGATTACACGGGTTCATGGCCTGGAAACACTCGATGGCCTCAAGCGTCGCGACGACGCCATGCGTGCCCGCGGCCAGACACCCATGGGCGACCTGACCAATGCGCTGCAATTTCCTACCTGAATGACTGAAAAGCCTGTCAGCCGCTGTACACAGCGGCTGACTTGAGACACATGCCGCTCTCGTATTCCTTACAAGGCTCCAATGACCTTGCAAGGAATGCAGTACATGAACCAGACCTCAACCCCCTACACACTCAAGGATCGGACCAGCACCGACCTCATCGTCGTCCACTGCTCCGCCACCCGCGCCACGGCCGACATCGGCGTGCGTGAAATCACCCAATGGCATATCCAGCGCGGCTTCGACACCGTGGGCTATCACTACGTCATCCGCCGCAATGGCGAACTGGAAACAGGACGCCCGGAAAGCACCATCGGCGCCCATGTAAAAGGCCACAACCTCAACTCCATCGGCATCTGCCTGGCCGGTGGCGTAGACGCCAGCAACAAACCGGAAAACAACTTCACTGCCGCACAGTTCGCGACCCTCGAAACCCTGTTACAGCAACTCAAGGGCCGCTACCCGACTGCGCGCATCCTCGGCCACCGCGACCTGTCGCCGGACCGCAACGGTGACGGCAAGATCACGCCAGACGAGTTCATCAAGGCGTGTCCTTCGTTCGATGTGAGAGCATGGCTGGCGGGAAGAAACAGCGCGCTGTAAGCCATAGACAGCGGCCAATACACGCCGGGCATCATCGTCTGAAGCAATGACACCCGGCGTTTTACAGCCGTTACTTCATGGCCAGTTGAGCAGCTTGCTGCCCCTGCTCGGAAGTCAGGGTTCCGTTCTTGGAAAGCTTGTCCAGCGAGTTGCTGGCAGTCATCAGGCTGGCCGTAAGAGTAGCTATTGTCGACTGCAATACGCCAACACGGGATTGCTTGGTCTCCGGGTCCATACTCTGATCAGCCATCAGCGCCTGCAACTCTTGCTGCTTCTCGGCGATCTTCTGCTTCAGCTCACGAATCATCTTCAGAATACGCTGCGCACTGTCAGGCAAACCGCTGGATTCAATATCCTGATTAGGATTGGCTTTTTCCTGGGCGGCCTTCTGGAGGCCCAGACCCGACAACGACACTGTTACACCCTCAGCAGGCTTGGTGGGTTCGGTCGTGGTTGTCGCTGCTTCTACCGCCTCATCAACTGCTTTTTTCGACGTCACGTCCAGCATGGACAACGAGTTATTGTTGAGAGGCTGCGAACCGATGGCGATCATTGCAAATCCTTGAACACAAAATGTTTGTATTTGTATCAGGTCTGTATCGACAGTTGTACACAGAGCTTGAGGCCCTTTAACAAAATGTTTCTGCTCGGACCAAAGCCCGATACAACCTCGAGCGATTGCCGATCATCTGTCGTGCCTTTAGTATCGCAACCCTTGGCACAACCCGCAGGTACACGCGGGCAGCCAAATCCTTTCCCCTCTGACATTTTGAAACGGACCTTCAAATGAGTGGCAAACCTGCTGCCCGCCTTGGCGACCCCACCAGTTGCCCACTGCCAGGGCACGGCACCAACCCGATCGCCAGCGGCTCCCCCGATGTAAACTTCGACGGCCTGCCCGCCGCCCGCATGACTGACAAATCCGCCTGCGGCAGCCCCATCACCGGAGGCGTCAGCTCAACCGTCTTCATCAACGGCCTCAACGCTGCGACCATCGACAGCACCGGCGCACACGGCAACATCATCATTGGCGGCTCGGGCACCGTCATCATCGGCGACACCTTCGTCCCGGCCCCCTTCAGCGGCCTGATGCCGATGCCCGTGCACTTCAGCGACAAGCTCAAACTCATCAACGAAACCACCGGCGAACCCATGGCCAACCACGGCTACGCCATCCAGCGCGCCGAT
The DNA here is from genome assembly GCF_018968705.1 of Pseudomonas lijiangensis. Classification (NCBI taxonomy): domain Bacteria; kingdom Pseudomonadati; phylum Pseudomonadota; class Gammaproteobacteria; order Pseudomonadales; family Pseudomonadaceae; genus Pseudomonas; species Pseudomonas lijiangensis. The sequence continues at coordinate 1,795,417 of NZ_CP076668.1, read as the reverse complement.
GGCAGCATCGAAGAAGGCGTCAGCGATGCACAGGGCTTTACCCATGTGGTGAGTTCGCACCTGGCTGAAAGCATCAAACTGTTTGTGGAAAATTGAGAATGGCCGCAGAACAACAAGCAGAAGAGATTGTGCTTTCAAACGGGAAGAGAGCGTGTGTGGCGACGACGCATACGTTGACGGCGGTTAATGATGCCGTGGTTAAAACAGTGCCGGTGGCAGAGAAGAAGGCGGTGGTGTTTTTTATTGGGGGGGCTGCGGATCAGGAGTCGTATTATTTTCAGGGGGCGAATCGTAACGTTGATGATGCCAAAGCCATATTCATTAGTAGGCTTGAAAAACATGGAACCTTGATTCCCAAGTGCACCATCGAGTCAAGAAGTTATAACACCGCAAAGGGTTCCGGCGATATTCAAAAGCACTTCATTGACAATATACCCAATAAATCATGTCCGGTTTATATCGTCGGGCATAGCTTGGGGGGATGGAATGGAGCACATCTTTCAAAAATACTTTCGGATGAATGTTACACCGTTAAATTCCTGGTTACACTTGACCCTGTAGGTGAAGGATTCTGGGTATGGCTAGGTTCAAATATCTATCACTCTACGCCGTCGCCAGTTGCCGAAACCTGGATTAACGTTCTGGCCAATTCGAGCAATCCAGATTCATCTGATAGCGTTGCCGAATTTGGAGAGCGCTGGATCATAACCAAGGGACCAACGACGAACAAAACCGCTGATATCCACCATGCTTCAGCGGACCGGCTGTTTATAGAGCCCGTACAGGGAGAAAAGTCTGCGTGCGATCTCATTATCGAGTCTATCCGTGGATTTTTTGGCCAATGAACAAGCACCATAGCTTTGCATTTTTAATAGCCATCTTGTGCAGTGCCTGTGCAAAAATACCAAACATCCCACCAGCCGACCTTGGCTTCTTGTCTTTTGAAAAGGGTCCAAATAATCTTTACATTGTCAACTTCACTTCAAACGTCGCATTATTAACCGCTTTCAAGGACTACGAAAACAGTAATCAGCTAACACCCGTATTGACTTGTTCCTTCGACGGCGACGAAAACTTTTCGGCGGACCACTCTATAAACATAAGAGCCGAAGGGCGGGTCAAGGCAAAAAGTCAAAACAAACCAAACCAGGACTTTTTTGCCGAGCTTATTTTCTACTACAACAACCCGGATGGCACCCAACATAGCATCAATGATTACGATGCCTTCAAGCCTCACCTTGCTCAACAGGCAAAAATTCCCTGCAAAATTCGCATTGCCTATTACGGATTTAAAACTTACTACACCAACACCTTATTTATTCCATCCGCGCCCATGATGCAAATACAAAGAAAATGAAGACATATCAAAATTTTATTTTCCTGGCCGCACTCTTATGTACTGCCTGCGCAAAAACGCCAAACATCCCACGCGCAGAACTTAGGCTATTGTCTTTTGAAACAGGCCCCCATAGCCGTTACACGGTGAGTTTTACCTCAAGCATTGATCTGATGCGCTCCTTCAACAATTACGAAAATAGCAACCAACAAGACCCGGTACTGATGTGCTCTCTGGATCACGACACAAACTTTTCAGCGGATCATGTTATTAAAATAAAAGCCAGAGGCTCAGTAAAAGCCAAAGATCAAAGCAGACTAAACCGCGACTTCATTTCAGAAGTATCGTTCTCCTACTCCAATCCAAACGGTAGCGAAAGCAGCCTAGATGAGTACGACGAAATAAGAACATTGATTGAGGATCAAGTATCGATCCCTTGCAAAGTTCGTATCGCTCCTTCATGGGGATACAAAAATTACTACACCAATACGTTCTTTATCCCATCAGCGCTGATACTGGAAAAAGTGAGGGAAAATAACTCAATCACTGAAAGCCCCCTACCTACCGCGCACCCATTTATTGCAGATCGCTGGCCTCCCACTTTAATATTCCCGGCGATGGGAATCCCTCTACCTGCGCCTATCGCCATCATCGACGATACCTTCTTTTCGGCACCCTTCAGCGCCAAGTTCAAACTCATCAACGAAACCACCGGCGACCCCATGGCTAACCACGCCTACGCAATCCAGCGTGCCGACGGCAGCATCGAACAAGGCGTCAGCGATGCCCAGGGATTTACACATAGGGTGAGATCGCATGTGGCTGAAAGCGTCAAAGTGTTTGTGGAGGATTGAAGGCGGCTGTTGAATAACAAGCAGAAGCCTATCTTGGTCTTTTATCCTTTTGAAAAAACCTGACGGCCTTATGCTGCCGACTTAACCTCCAGCACTAGCAAAACTTAACGACATTCTACTCATCAAGCTCGACTAATACCAAGGCTATTAATTACTACCCTCGCCGCATTAGCTTGAAGACCAAATATAATATTAGACTTCTGAGAAGCGCACACTAAGCCCTTCACAATAAAAATTGCTTTTAAGCCCTAAAGCCAGCAACACAAAAATCACTCCATAATATAATTGATAATAGAACGTATCTTTTCATCCATAAAGTTATCATTCAAAAACTTAAAAACACTTCCTTGATACTTACCTGAAACAACGTAAAACTTATCAACATTTTTTACTACGGCCAAATCTAAAACCCCCATCTTTATAAAGGAGTCGAAATTTCTTGCACTAAGTTTTTCCAACTTCACAGAACACTGAACATACATTAATTTTTGATCTACAAAAGAAGCCCCCTTATAAAAACTTCTAAAGAATTTTTTAAGCTCAGACTCACACAACATCCTATTACTTTTGGTAGTGCTTTCAATCAAAGCCAATGTATCTGTCAAATCGCCAAGCTTGCAAGTACTATCAAACATTGAGGAATCAAAGGTTTCAGATGCATAATTACCGCCCGTATTTAAAAACTCCGAATAATAAAATTTAGCCCCAAAAAAACGCGAAGCTGTAAAGTTATCATAGTTATAAAACCCACTATTCCAAATTTTAAGATTTGAAAAATCCAACGATGGGTAATCCCCATAAATAAAAATATATTCGATTTTAGAATCAACTTCCAGATCAGGTGCAACCTGATATAAGTCTCGAATCTTTCTAGAAAGTTCATTTCGACTGTAAGTAGTGCACTTTGAATAAATTGACAATAGTGCACCTATAGCTTTTTTAATAGTCTCCGACTCTCGCAAATCGGCTTTTCCATTGCCGAGTAAAGTTCTTATATCTTTGAGCATTGCTCTTACAGAATCATGCAAAACGTTCGGGCTTTGTTTTGAAAAGTAAAGAACCACATCAGACAATGACTGCTTATCAGCCACTTGTGTACTGGCTAAGCATTTCAATAGCTCACTGCCCGTCGAGCGACGAAGAACCCCATCGATCACAAACAACGACTTGAAATAGTCATTTAGAAATTGATATCTAAACCGAAGATAACTACCTTCTTTTACAAGCAAAGGATTTATTTCAATTTTAGAATAGAGCTCGTTAGCTTGACTGCCATAATAGATAGACAATCTTTCTTTCAAATCCTCAACAGCTATAACCTCTCCACACTCAACAGCCAACTCAGAAAAAAACTCAATAAAAGAGCGCGTATCAAGCTCAATATCATGACGGGTTTTTTCCCTTCGCAACACAGAGTAAATTATTAAATCAGTCAGATTCGAATTACATGCATAATCACATTCGTCAGAAGATATTTCAAATGCAATTTGCTCACACCGCCCCATCTGTTCTTCAAATATAGTCGAAACCATATCTATAAAGAATGGAATAATTCGCTTGGCGTGATCACCAAACTGCTCTAATTGAGACAAATACTTTTCAAAAAGATCATTTACCTCCTCGCTTTTACTGTATTTAGAAAATCGTTTTCTTATATACTTCGCACGAGATGCCTCATCAAAGCCTAAAAGCTCATGACACTCGATCCCAAACTCATCTAAGGCTGTATTCTCTAAAAACGACATATTTCTAGAAGTCAAAATTACTTGACTTCGTCCCATTTGCTGGTGCGCTTCGCTAATAGATGATAAAAATAATTGCAAATTGAATCTATCCTGTAGAATAGAAACAAACTCGTCCAATCCATCTACTATAACTACAACCCTTCCGCACAACAAACAAAGCTCAAACTGATTTCGATCATAAACATATTCTATTTTATTAATCTGAGAATGCAAATCATAAAGATCATACACAGACCTTATTTCAACATTCCCCAAAAACTCATTTGAAAAATTATTTCTGAGCGACTCAGCTTTAATTAAAATAACTGAACTTTGCCCTGCAGAATTTTTCTGCAGTGAAATTGCCAACTCATGACACAGCGTACTTTTACCCATCCCCCCGGTGGCCGTAATTAACTGCCCTGATGAAGCAGTATCAGAGTTTAACTTATCAGCAAGATATTTATTTGCAGACTCAGATTTCCCTCCTTCAAGACCAAGATGCGACAAAGCCTGATCTGTATAAAACTTATTTTCTCTTACGGCAGTTGAAATACGCAAACCTTCATCAATACAATATTCCCAAATAAACTCTGAATAAGTTAAATCAGCAACCTCAATATTAAGTTTATTTTCAGCAAGAATACGCTGAATTAGAACATCGTCCCCCTTGGCAGGCCTTAATATTGTTAAATTACTGATATCCAAACCTTTCAAAACAAGCTGCTGACAGAACCTGTTGATAGTTTGGGTTATCGTGATATTAGGATAAAGTATTAGAAAATACGATGGGAAAGGTGTGCGAACCTCCCATAATTCAAATTTTATTCTATTATTCCCAGACCTGTCAGTTCCAGCAACACTATCAATAATAGCAGTGCGCTTTGAATACTTTAACTTTAGAATATCTTCTACACGTGTAAAATCATAGTGCGCAACCCCACCCTCTATGCTTTTCCGCTTCTCCGGCCGGCTTTGCTTAGACCTTCGGCTCAAATTTTTAACAAGAAAACTTAGACTTTTTGCATAAAGATCATCATCATAAAAATCAACTCGAAATTTACCCCTCAAATAAAATGGCGTACTAAATTTCTCTCGTGAAACAACCAAGATATTACTTGAACTTCCTTTTTCCGACTCTTCCCAATGTCTAATAGCAGTCAAACAAGTTTCTATTCCGACGCCACCATCTCGAGCTTCAGCCTTAATTCTATATTTCTCAGTACATACAACAATTATTACATCTGAATCTCGTACTGCCTCTTCCATAAATTGGTTTTTATCGGAAAAGCTGTCCATATCGAACATATCAAAAGTAACATGAAACTCTTTATACTCATCCAGATCATTAGCTAAACGCTGAACCCAAGATTGATGATCTTCACCATCCCAGCTGTAACTGATAAATATTCTAATTGGGTTCATATTACTTCCCTGTATGAAATCAAGTTTGGTCTGAAAAGACGCAGACCATTTTCAACAGCATAGCTCGAAAAATAGCACTACGCCATCACAAGAAAAGATCACAGGGTAAATAGCTAAGCCTAGGTGGCTGTCCGCTGAAGAAGGGAGGTGATCAGCCCAGCAGAATATAAAATTTTCTTGCCACAGCACGAATTTTCACTGACAGGTAAAGAAGTACGGCACAGAGAGATAGCACCTGATGAACGCTATATCGATGTAATATAGGGAATACTTCTATTTGACTGAAAAAACCTTGGAAACAACAAGGATTCAAAGAAAGGTGGCAACCCCACCAGCCACACCCCGGCACACAATGTTCCCGCTATGGCTGCTCCCTTCCGGGCCTGACCAGGTTGACGGGTAATCGTTGCGGGGGGACCGATGGGGTCACCATAACGACACTCGCCAGTCGGCGAGCCGCGCCATTGTACCGGTCTGGCGCGAAGTTACAACCCGTAATCCAGGATAAAAATTCGAGATTGCTCAAGCACTTGTGTCACAAGGGCTCGGCGGGTTGCAGGGAGCGGGTTCGGGGCTTATAGTCGCGCCGTCGCTGCATGTCAGTGATCGGGGGTGGAAGCCCGGCTGTTCGAAGGACACAGAAGCTATATCAGCAATCTGAGACTCTAAATGTTTCGGATAGCTGCGCTATGGCGGCTGTGTGCTGGGGCACCTTCGGGTGCACCGGGTTCCTTTGACCGGTCTTCCACACCCACGCACAGCTGCCACCCAACTCATGTGGAAGTGAGCCTTGGCAGTCCTTTTAATGAAACAAAGGAAGTTTAGCCATGTTCAAAATCACACCCAATCCCCCTGCCCTCACGCCTTGCGGAGGTGCAGCATGACGCGCTTTGTCCCTCTCAAAAGCAATAACACCAACAACCCTGTGATGCACATAGACAGTCAGGCGCCGCTGGATTTTCTGTTTGCCAGTGCCGATCGGCGTATCCGGATGGCTTGTCGCTTACTGGAATGCCTGGACGGTGCCGATGACGCTGATGTGCGTTATATGGCCAATGCGGCGCTGGTGTTGTTGAGCGATGGCTGTGATGTGCTGGATCTGGTGGAGAAGCAGGTGTTTCGAGGGTTGTCAGGTGCTGTAGTCAGGCACTGATCCAGGTCGCGTAGGTTTGGGAGCTTGTCGCGAGCAAGCTCCCTCCCACGGGAATCTCGACTGATCTGTGAATGGGGGGGGGTTGTTCGCGAATAAATTCGCTCCTACGGGGGCATGGCCTGCTAAATCGGAGCGGTTTGTTCGCGAATGAATTCGCTCCTACGGGGTGGTTTTGCCCTGGATGACGAGGTGGATGAAGTGCAGCTTCGCGATGGCCGGTGCGGGCAGGACGAAGGGGTAGAAGTCGGGTTGGCCCATGCTGCGTGACAGTTCGTTGAGCATGCTGGCCAGTTCTATCCAGGCGTTGACGAACGAGAGGAAGGCCGGGCCGTCGGGGTGTTGGGGGTCGTAAAGAGCCTCCAGCGGGAATGGCTGGTAGTCCAGCTCCATTTCCCGGGCGCTCATGCCAAGGCCCAGCGCGGTGTCGACGGCATCCATCATGTGCAGGTAGTGAGCCCAGGTTTCTGCCCAGTCTTCCCACGGGTGCATGGTCGCGTAGGCGCTGACGAACTGTTGTTGCCAGCCCTCCGGCGCGCCGTTCTGGTAGTGGTGTTCCAGCGCGTCGGCATAGCTGGCGCGTTCGTCGCCGAACAGGTTGCGAAAGCCGTGCAGCCAATAGGTGTCGGCAATCAGGCGGTCCCAGTAATAGTGGCCGACTTCATGGCGAAAATGCCCCAGCAGGGTTCGATACGGTTCGTGCATCTGTACGCGCACGGCTTCGCGGTGGGCGTCGTCGGCTTCTTCGATGTTGAGGGTAATCAGGCCGTTGGCGTGGCCGGTGGTCGGCGGTTTGCCTTCCAGGTCGATGCCGACAAAGTCGAAGGCCAACCCGGTGTCTTCGTCGCTGGTCTTGGGGATGACTTCCAGCCCCAGGGAAATCAGTTGCGCCACCAAGCGCCGTTTGGCGGTTTCGACCTTGCGCCAGCGTTCGGGGTTTTCCGGCACGGAAAGGTCGGGGATGGTGCGGTTCAGGCTGCAGGCGATGCAGAATTCACCGGCGTTGGCGGCCGGAAACAACCAGTTGCAGGCAGCGGGCGTGTGCAGGTTGGCGCAGCGTCGGTAGAGGCCTGCGCCGGGGTCTTCGCTCAGGCGCCAGGTGTCGGGTTCGCCACCCGGTTCGAGGGCCGCGATGCGCTCCTGCTCTGGCAGGTAGCCCAAGGCCGCCGAGCAGGCCAGGCACTGGGAGTTGGGAAAGAACACCGACTGGCCGCAGCGGCATTGCCAGACCTTGCTGTTGCGCTTTGTTTCGCTGATGAAGGGGGCAGCGATCCTTGAACTCAATTGTTCGAAAAAGCGGTACATGGTGTTTTCCCTGGGGTCCGTGAACAGACTAGATCATCGGGGGTGGCAGGGGTTCCGTGAGATTTTGGGGTGTCAGGGGGTTCGCGAATGAATTCGCTCCTACAGCGGTTCAGCTTGTGGGAGATTTTGGGGTGCCTGGGGTTCGCGAATGAATTCGCTCCCACTTCACAACCCTGTGGGAGCGAATTCATTCGCGAAAAGGCATCACTCCACCGCTATGCCATGCCCAGTCAAAAACGCCACAAAGGCTTCTTCATCCAGCACTTCCAGGCCCAGTTCGTTGGCTTTGGTCAGTTTGGAGCCTGCGCCGGGGCCGGCGACGACGGTGTGGGTCTTGGCGGAGACGGAGCCGGAGACCTTGGCACCGAGGCTTTCGAGCTTTTCCTTGGCGACGTCGCGGCTCATGCGTTCCAGGGAGCCGGTCAGGACCCACGTCTGGCCAGCCAGCGGCAGGCCTTCGACGGTTTTCTTCTCGCTGCGCCAGTGCATGCCGAATTCCTTGAGCTGTGCTTCGATGGCACGCGCACGCTCGGCGTTGGTGGCATCGTCAAAGAAGTCGCGCACGGCCTTGGCTTGCTTCTCGGGCAGCGCCTGACGCATGTCCAGCCAGTCGGCGTTGATAACGTTTTCCAGAGTGCCGAACTTGTCGGCCAGCTTCTGCGCCCCGCCCGGCCCTACCGAGAAGATGTGCAGCTTATCGATCAGGCCGCCCAGGGTGGTGCTGGCCGCAAACTCTGCGCCCAGTTCGCCTTCGTCCTGCAACTGCAAGCCGCTTTCGCCCAGCAAGGCATCGATGACGTCACGGTTGTGGCTGTCTTCGAAGAAGCTGTGAATCTCGTGGGCGACTTCCAGGCCGATGTCCGGCAGGTAGGTGAGCACTTCCGGCAAGGCCTTGCGAACCCGCGCCAGAGACGCCAGCGAGCGGGCCAGCACTTTGCCGGTTTCTTCGCCTACATCGGGAATGCCCAGGGCGTAGATGAAGCGCGCCAGGGTCGGCTTACGGCTGTCGGCGATGGCCTTGAGCAGTTTGTTGCTGGAGACTTCGGCAAAGCCTTCCAGGTCGATGATCTGTTCGTATTGCAGCTTGTAGAGGTCAGCGGGCGAGCCGATGAGTTTTTCGTCCACCAGTTGCTCGATGGTCTTGTCGCCCAGGCCTTCGATGTCCATGGCCCGACGCGAGACGTAGTGGATGATCGCCTGTTTGAGCTGCGCCCCGCAGGCCAGTCGACCGACGCAGCGGTACACCGCGCCTTCGCTGACGGTTTCCTTGCCTTTGCTGCGCTTGATCAGTTGCGTGCGCTCCACGTGGGAGCCGCACACCGGGCACTCTTTCGGGACGTCCACGGCACGGGCGTTTTCCGGACGGCGCTCGGCCACCACTTGCACCACTTGCGGGATGACGTCACCGGCGCGGCGGATGATGACGGTGTCGCCGATCATCACGCCCAGACGCGCCACTTCGTCCATGTTGTGCAAGGTGGCGTTGGCCACGGTCACGCCCGCGACCTTGACCGGCTTGAGGCGTGCCACGGGGGTGACCGCACCGGTGCGGCCCACTTGGAATTCGACGTCCAGCAGTTCGGTCAGCTCTTCCATGGCCGGGAATTTGTGGGCGATGGCCCAGCGCGGCTCACGGGCGCGGAAACCCAGTTCACGCTGGGAAGCCAGGTTGTTGACCTTGAACACCACGCCGTCGATTTCATAGGTCAGCGACAGGCGTCGCTCGCCAATGTCGTGGTAATACGCCAGGCACTCTTCAATGCCGTCTGCCAGTTTCAGCTCGCGGCTGACCGGCATGCCCCATTCCTTGAGCTTGTTCAGCACGCCCACGTGGGTGTCGGAAATTTCGGCAGACACCTGACCCAGGCCATAGCAGCAGAATTCCAGCGGGCGGTTGGCGGTGATTTTCGAGTCCAGCTGGCGCAGGCTGCCTGCTGCGGCGTTGCGCGGGTTGGCGAAGGTCTTGCCGCCGATTTCCATCTGGCTGGCGTTGAGGCGCTCGAAACCGGCCTTGGACATGAAGACTTCGCCCCGCACTTCCAGCACTTCGGGCCAGCCGGTGCCTTGCAGTTTGAGGGGGATGTTGCGCACGGTGCGCACGTTGACGCTGATGTCTTCGCCGGTGGTGCCATCGCCACGGGTGGCACCGCGCACCAGCGCGCCGTCGCGATACAGCAGGCTTACGGCCAGGCCGTCCAGCTTGGGCTCGCAGCTGTATTGCACCTTGGCGCCACCACCGAACAGGTCGCCCGCTGGCAGGTCGAGACCTTCGTTCACGCGGCGGTCGAACTCGCGCATGTCGGTTTCTTCAAAGGCGTTGCCCAGGCTGAGCATGGGGATTTCGTGACGAACCTGGGTGAAGGCCGACAGCGCGGCGCTGCCCACGCGCTGGGTCGGGGAATCCGGGGTGACCAGATGCGGGTTTTCAGCTTCCAGAGCCTTGAGTTCGTGAAACAGGCGGTCGTACTCGGCATCCGGGATGCTGGGTTCGTCCAGCACGTGGTAGCGGTAGTTGTGCTGGTCCAGTTCTGCGCGCAGTTCCAGAATTCGGGTTTCGACGGCCTTCATACAGGGTTCTCTCAAAAAGCAAAAAAGCAGCCTGGGCTGCTTGATTTGTCATGGTAGGAGCGAATTCATTCGCGAGAGGGCCGTATATCCGAAGAAGACCTGTCGTCTTCGATGGCATCTCGCGGATGAATCCGCTCCTACCTGTCAGCGGCGCTGGGTCAGCGCACGGCGCTCGAATTCGACAATGCGCTGGCGATAATGCTCAATGGTTTGAGCGGTCATGACGCTGCGCTGGTCGTCCTTGAGTTCGCCGTTGAGTTCATGGGCCAGCTTGCGGGCTGCGGCGACCATGACGTCAAACGCCTGCTTGGGATGACGCGGGCCGGGCAGGCCCAGGAAGAAGCTGACGGCGCGGGTGCTGAAATGGTCGATGTCGTCCAGATCGAACACGCCCGGCTTCACGGCGTTGGCCATGGAGAACAGGACTTCGCCATTGCCGGCCATGCTTTCGTGACGATGGAAGATGTCCATTTCGCCGAAACGCAGGCCGCTTTCCAGGATGTTCTGCAGCAGCGCAGGCCCTTTGAAGCCGCTTTCGTCACGGCAGATCACGCTGATGACCAGCACTTCTTCGACAGGCGGCAGGTCCTTGTCTTCGGTGATGCGCTGGGCAGGCTTGTCGTCCGGGAAGTCGTCGTTACGGTCGGTGAACAGGCTCGGGCCGTCCATGTCCAGGTTCAGGTCGCCCTGCTGCGGTTCGTCCTTGCGTTTCTTTTCGCTGCGCTTGCTCTCACGCGGGGTCGCGCTCAACGACGGCAGGTCCTGCTCGTCCAGCTGAGGTTCCTTGTGAGTATCGAGCACACGGGATGGACCGAGCAATTCGGCGGACGTGGTTTCATCGTCGTCCGGCAGATTGGAAAAGCTTCGGTCGAGCCTGAATTTCAGTTTCCCCTTGCCGCCGCGCATACGGCGCCAGCCGTCGAAGAGAATACCGGCAATCACAATTATGCCGATGACGATCAGCCACTCGCGCAGACCGATTTCCATGTATTCCAGTGCCTCTAATGAAGAATTTTCAAAATAAGGGCCTAAACCCCTTTAATACGTGGTGCCAAGTCTATGTTCTAACTGGCATTTTGCCCACGCCGAAATAAAAAAGTGGTCACTAAACTAGCACGACCAAAGGTAACTTTACACCGTCTGTTGCACCTGTATGGCGCTGAAGGTGGTATCTATCGCTACCGTTTCACATATTTGGGCCATTAAAAGGCCATTTACCGGCTGAATACCCGTACAGATTACGCATCCACCAAGGCCATCGCCTCCTCGACATCCACCGCTACCAGCCGCGAACAGCCGGGCTCGTGCATGGTTACACCCATCAACTGATCAGCCATTTCCATGGCGATCTTGTTGTGGGTGATGTAGATGAACTGCACCGTTTGTGACATTTCTTTCACCAAGCGGGCGTAACGTCCTACGTTGGCGTCATCCAGTGGCGCATCGACCTCGTCGAGCATGCAGAACGGCGCCGGGTTGAGTTTGAAAATCGCAAAAACCAGTGCCAATGCCGTCAGGGCTTTTTCCCCACCGGACAGCAAATGGATCGTGCTGTTCTTCTTGCCAGGGGGACGCGCCATGATGGTCACCCCTGTATCGAGTAAATCTTCGCCCGTCAGTTCCAAATAAGCGGAGCCGCCACCGAAAACTTTCGGGAATAGCGCCTGAATTCCGCTGTTTATCTGATCGAAGGTCTCCTTGAAACGATTGCGGGTTTCCTTGTCGATCTTGCGGATGACGTTTTCCAGCGTCTCCAGTGCTTCCACCAGATCGGCGTTCTGGGCGTCGAGGTAACGTTTGCGCTCGGACTGTTGCTGGTATTCGTCGATGGCCGCGAGGTTGATGGCGCCCAGGCGCTGAATCCGCGCCGCAATGCCTTCAAGTTGCTGCTCGGCACTCGCTTCGCTGGCTTCGGGGCTCAAGGTGGCCAGGACGCCGTGAAGGTCATAGCCGTCTTCGTGCAGTTGGTCCTGCAAGGTCTTGCGCCGCACGGTCAGGGATTGCCATTCCAGGCGCTGCTGTTCCAGTTGGCCGCGCAGCAGTTGCGACTGCTGTTCGGCCTGGGTGCGGCGCTTCTCGGCGTCGCGCAGTTCGCGGTCGGCGTCTTCCAGGGCGATTTTGGCGATACGCATTTCGTCGTCGACGACCATGCGTTTTTCCAGCAATTCTTCGAGCTTGAGGCGCAGCTCTTCCAGCGGCGCCTGCCCTTCTTCCAGGTTGAGGCCCAGTTGTTCGCTTTTTTCGGACAGGCGCTCGGACTGCATTTTCAGGCGTTCAAGGGCCTGGCGCGTGGAGTCGTGCTGAGCCTTGATCGACCCCAGGCGCACCGCCAGTTGATGGCTGCGGTCCTTGTGCTGGCGGGCTTCCTGACGCACCCGGTCCAGGCGCTCGCGCAGGCTGTCGCGCTGGGCTTGCAGGATCTCGCGCTGCTCGGTGTCCTGAGCCATGGCGTCCAGGGCGTCCTGCAATTGCACCCGGGACTCGCCCAGGTGTTCATGCTCCATGGCGCGCTGTTCGCCCACTTCGGTCAGTTCTTCGTCCAGCCGGGTACGGCGCAGGGTCAACTGCTCGACCTTGGCCTTGGCTGCCGACAGCTGGGCCTTGAGTTCGCCCTGCTGACGGGTTTCGTCCTGCAGGCGACGGCGCAGTTGCTCGCGGTTTTCTTCCTGTTGCGTCTGTTGCTCGCGCAGGGACAGCAATTGTTCTTCACGGGCTGCCAGCGCCGCTTCGAGTTCGTCACGCTCCAGCCCCAGGCGTTGCAATTCCTGGCCACGGGCCAGAACGCCGCTCTGGGCTTCGCTGGCACGGCGCACGCGCAAGAAATGCCGACCAACCCAGTAACCGTCGCGGCTGATAAAACTTTGCCCGGCGCTCAACTGCCCACGTCGCGCCAGGGCTTCGTCGAGGGTTTGCACCGGCATGACCTGCCCCAGCCAGGCCGACAGGTCCACCGGGCTCTCGACCTTGTCCAGCAAGCTGCCCGGCAGGCGATTCGTGTCGGCACTCGGGCTCAGCAGGCGCAGGTCGCCTTGCTGGAAACCGGCCAGGTCGAGCCCGTCGAAATCATCCACCAGCACCGCTTGCAGGTCGGCACCCAGCACGGTTTCCACCGCCAGCTCCCAACCTGCTTCGACATTCAGGCCTTCGGCCAGTCGTGGGCGCTCGGCCAGTTGCTGGTCGCGCAGCCACTCGGCAGTGCCGGTGTCCGGGTCCAGCGCTGCCTGTTGCAAAGCCTCAAGCGAAGCCAGGCGACCGTTCAAGCGTTGCAGCTCGCCTTGGGCCTGCTGTTGCGCCTGATTGGCCTGTTGCAATTGATCGCGCAGTTGTTCCAGTTGCTCGATTACTTGCCCTTCGTTCAGGTGCAAGTCGTCGAGGGTCATTTCCCGGGTGGCCAGGTCTTCGCTCAACTCTAGAATGGCCGCGTCTTCCGGGTCAGCCGCCAGCAACTGACGCTCTTCGTTGAGGCGACGCTGACGCTCTGCCAGCCGCTCGATGGTTTGTTCCAGTTGCTGAATGCGCGACTGCTGCACCTGAGCCTGACGCTGCGGTTCGGCCGATTGCTGGTTGAAGGCGTCCCACTTTTCCTGCCAGCCCTGCATGGTGGCTTCGGCGTCTTCCAGGGCGATGGCCGACTCTTCGGCGGCGGCGCTGGTCATTTCCTGTTCCGGTTCGAGCATTTCCAGCTCTTCGTTCAGGGTCGCCAGCAAGGTGGTGTCGTGGCCCAGGTGCGATTCGGTTTCCTGGCGGGCGCGCTCGGCTTCGCGCAGGTCGTCCTGCAACTGGCGCAGGCGTTGCTGGCCGTGCTGGATGCTCTGCTCGACCCGGGCGATGTCGCCGCCCACGGAATAGAAACGCCCTTGCACCAGATTGAAACGCTCGGACAGGTCGTGGTGCCCGTCACGCAGGCGCTCAATGCTGGCATCGGCGCTGCGCTGGTCGGCCACCAATGCTTCAAAGCCGATTTCCTGATTGCCGATCACCGCCTCGCGCTGGCCGACCTGCTCGTTCAGGGCCTGCCAGCGCAAGGCAGACAGTTGGGCCTTGAGCTGACGCTCTTCGGTCTTGTATTCCTGATACTTCTCGGCAGCCTGGGCCTGACGGTGCAGGCGTTCGAGCTGGCGCTCAAGCTCTTCGCGCAAGTCGGTCAGGCGCGCGAGGTTTTCGTGGGTGCGGCGGATACGGTTTTCAGTCTCACGGCGGCGCTCCTTGTATTTGGAGATGCCGGCCGCTTCTTCGATGAAGTTGCGCAGGTCTTCGGGCTTGGCTTCGATCAGCTTGGAGATCATGCCCTGTTCGATGATCGAGTAGCTGCGCGGCCCGAGGCCGGTGCCCAGAAAAATGTCGGTGATGTCGCGTCGACGGCATTTGGCGCCGTTGAGGTAATAGGTGTTCTGGCTGTCGCGGGTGACTTTGCGGCGAATGGAGATTTCCGCGTAGCTGGCGTACTCGCCCACCAGCGTGCCGTCGGAGTTGTCGAACACCAGCTCGATGCTCGCCTGGCTGACAGGCTTGCGGCTGGTGGAGCCGTTGAAGATGACGTCGGTCATCGACTCGCCGCGCAGGTTCTTGGCCGAGCTTTCGCCCATCACCCAGCGCACGGCGTCGATGATGTTGGACTTGCCACAACCGTTGGGCCCGACAACGGCCGCCATGTTACTGGGGAAGTTCACCGTGGTGGGGTCGACGAAGGATTTGAACCCCGCCAGCTTGATGCACTTCAGACGCATGTTTTCAGCCTGTGGACAGAGCGGCCAGCACCAGCCTGCAGCTGCGTTGGCAATATTGGGTCAGGACCTCGCGAATCCTTGGCAGATCACGGGCTACAACGGCTTCGAGCAGTTGCGAAAACAGCAACAGGTAATCGCCCAGTTCGGCCTGGCGCTGCTCGAGGGCCAGATAATAACTGCGACTCATGGAAGGTTGCAGATTTTCGACGGTTTCCTGCAGATACGGGTTGTCGGCAAACGGATAGGCCGAGCGCATGACGTTGAAGCTTTCCTCGACGAAGACCGTGACATCCTCGCGCTCGCAACTGGCCTTGAGGCGTTGCTGGATCTGTACGAAGGGGGTCAGGTCCGACTCGCGCTGCCAGCGTTCGGCAACGGCGGTGGCCAGCAGGATGTAGAGCTCGGCCATCATCGAGCACAGGCCGACGACGTTGTGGGCGTCCATCACGGTCACTTGCGCACCACGACGCGGCAGGATCACTACCAGGTGTCTGCGTTCCAGAATCAATAGCGCTTCGCGAACGGTCCCGCGACTGACACTCAACGCTTGCGTAACCTTTTGCTCCTGGATTCGTTCTCCAGGTTTCAGCTCACCACGGATGATCCGCTCGGCAAGATGCTGAGCGACTTGCTCGGCGAGGCTGTCCGATGCCTTGAACGTCATGTCTTTCCTTTCAGAAGCAGTTCTGATTATTAAGAGAGGGAGTGTATCGCAACATTTGGGCATGGCGCAGGGCCATAGTCATGAAACTGGCACGAATTAAGCAGACGACCGTAATAACCAGCAACAGGCTTATACAACAAGGCCTGCATTCCACAGGTCCGGGCCAGTGAAAAAGCAATTTCCTGACTCAATAGTCAGAAAAAAATTGACCCGATAAGCAAAGCTGATAAATTCATCGACATATCCGATTACAAGAAATCGAGGGTGCAGTGCCGTGATCCAGTTCCTTTTGAACCAGGAGCTCAAAACCGAGCACTCCCTGGACCCGAACCTCACCGTGCTCGATTACCTGCGCGGACACCTGCACAGGACAGGCACCAAGGAAGGCTGCGCCAGCGGTGACTGCGGTGCTTGTACCGTTGTGCTCAGCGAGCTGGAAACCGACAGCCATGGCACTGAGCAATTGCGTTATCGCAGCCTCAACGCCTGCCTGACTTTCGTGGCCTCGCTGCATGGCAAGCAATTGATCAGCGTCGAAGACCTCAAGCATCAGGGCCAACTGCACAGCGTGCAGAAGGCAATGGTCGATTGCCACGGCTCGCAATGTGGTTTCTGTACACCGGGCTTTGTGATGTCGCTGTTTGCCTTGCAGAAGAACAGCACGCAAGCCGACGCCCACCAGACCCACGAAGCGCTGGCAGGCAACCTCTGCCGCTGCACCGGTTATCGCCCGATTCTGGACGCTGCCGCGCAGGCGTGCGGCCAGCCTCAGCCTGACCAGTTCGATCAGCGTCAGGCCCAGACCATCGCCCGCCTGCGCAGCATCGCCCCCAAGACAACCGGCGAACTCAACGATGGCAACAAGCGCTCGCTGGTGCCGCTGACCGTGGCCGATCTGGCCGATCTTTACAGCGCTCATCCTCAGGCCAGATTGCTGGCTGGCGGGACCGATCTGGCGCTGGAAGTCACTCAGATGCACAAGCCGTTGCCGGTGATGATTCATGTGGGCCATATCACCGAGATGAAGCGTATCGAGCGTTTCGATGATCGACTGGAAATCGGTGCTGCCACCTCGCTGACCGACTGCCATGCAGCCCTCAAGGCCGAGTACCCGGACTTCGGCGAGCTGCTGCAACGCTTCGCCTCGTTGCAGATCCGCAATCAGGGCACGCTGGGCGGCAATATCGGCAATGCCTCGCCCATTGGCGACGCCCCGCCGCTGCTGATCGCACTGGGCGCACAGATCGTGCTGCGCAAGGGCCAAACCCGGCGCACCCTGGCGCTGGAGGATTACTTCATCGATTACCGGGTGACGGCGCGTCAGGAAAGCGAGTTCATCGAGAAGATCATCGTGCCGACCGCCAGGGCGGGCCATGTGTTTCGTGCCTACAAGGTGTCCAAGCGGCTGGATGACGATATCTCCGCCGTCTGCGCGGCGTTTTGCCTGCATATCGAAGACGACCGGGTTGTCGATGCGCGCATTGCATTCGGTGGCATGGCAGCCATTCCCAAACGCGCAACGGCCTGCGAGCACGCCTTGATCGGTCAGCCCTGGACATCGGCTTCTGTCGAACTGGCCTGCGCCGCGCTGGCCGAAGACTTCACACCGCTGTCGGACTTTCGCGCCAGCAAGGAATATCGCCTGCTCAGTGCGCAGAACCTGCTGCGCAAATACTTTATCGAGCTGCAGACACCCACACTTGTGACGCGGGTGATTGACTATGTCTAACCTTCCCCCGCTCATGACCCAAGCCGAACGGGTCGCGCTGTTCCAGCAGGGCCTGACCACCGGCGTAGGCCGCAGCGTCAAGCATGACAGCGCCGACAAGCATGTCAGCGGCGAGGCGATCTACATCGATGACCGCCTGGAATTCCCCAATCAACTGCATGTGTATGCACGCCTCTCGGACCGCGCCCATGCGCGGATCGTCAGCGTCGACACCGCGCCCTGCCTGGCTTTCGACGGGGTGCGGATTGTCATCACCCACGAAGACATTCCCGGCCTGAAGGACATTGGCCCGCTGTTGCCCGGCGACCCGTTGCTGGCCATCGACAAGGTCGAGTTCGTCGGCCAGCCGGTCCTGGCCGTAGCCGCACGGGATCTGGACACCGCACGCAAGGCCGCCATGGCGGCGGTCATCGAATATGAAGACCTGGAGCCGGTGCTGGATGTGGTTCAGGCCTTGCGCCAGAAGCATTTCGTGGTGGACAGCCATACCCACAAGCGTGGCGATTCGGCCAGCGCCCTGAAAGGCGCCACCCATCGTTTGCAGGGCAGCCTGCATATCGGTGGGCAGGAGCATTTCTACCTGGAGACTCAGGTGTCGTCGGTGATGCCCACCGAAGATGGCGGCATGATCGTTTATTGCTCGACCCAGAACCCCACGGAAATCCAGAAACTGGTGGCCGAGGTGCTGGGCGTTTCGATGAACCGCGTCGTGGTCGACATGCGGCGGATGGGCGGCGGTTTTGGCGGCAAGGAAACCCAGGCCGCCAGCCCGGCGTGCCTGTGCGCAGTGATTGCCCACCTCACCGGGCAACCGACCAAGATGCGACTGCCACGGGTCGAAGACATGCTGATGACCGGCAAGCGCCACCCCTTCTATATCGAATACGACGTGGGGTTTGACGAGAGCGGACGCTTGCAGGGCATCGAACTGGAACTCGCGGGCAACTGCGGTTATTCGCCGGATCTGTCGGCCTCGATTGTCGATCGGGCCATGTTCCATGCCGACAATGCCTATTACCTGGGCGATGCCACCATCAACGGCCATCGCTGCAAGACCAACACCGCGTCCAACACCGCCTATCGCGGTTTTGGCGGCCCCCAAGGCATGGTGGCCATCGAGGAAGTGATGGACCGCATCGCCCGCCATCTGGGCCTGGACCCGCTGGCGGTGCGCAAGGCCAATTACTACGGCAAGACCGAGCGCAACGTCACCCATTACTACCAGACCGTCGAGCATAACCTGCTTCAGGAAATGACGGCCGACCTGGAGCAGAGCAGCCAGTACGCCGAGCGTCGCGAAGCCATCAAGGCTTTCAACGCCAGCAGCCCGATCCTGAAAAAAGGCCTGGCGCTGACGCCGGTCAAGTTCGGAATTTCCTTTACCGCCAGCTTTCTCAATCAGGCCGGTGCGCTGATCCACATCTACACCGACGGCAGCATCCACCTGAACCACGGCGGCACGGAAATGGGGCAAGGCCTGAACGTCAAGGTGGCTCAGGTCGTGGCCGAGGTGTTCCAGGTGGATATCGAACGCATCCAGATCACCGCGACCAACACCGACAAGGTGCCGAACACTTCACCGACAGCCGCCTCCAGCGGCACGGACCTGAACGGCAAGGCCGCGCAGAACGCTGCTGAAATCCTCAAGCAGCGGCTGGTGGAATTTGCGGCGCAGAAGTATCAGGTGAGCGAGGCCGAGGTGCAGTTTGGCAATGGCCATGTGCGTATCGGCGAGCAGGTGCTGTCTTTCGCTGAACTGGCGCAACAGGCGTGGATGGGCCAGGTGTCGCTGTCCAGCACGGGCTATTACAAGACGCCGAAGATTTTCTATGACCGCACTCAGGCCCGGGGTCGGCCTTTTTACTATTTCGCCTTTGGCGCCGCCTGCGCGGAGGTGATCGTCGACACCCTGACCGGCGAATACAAAATGCTGCGCACCGACATCCTGCATGACGTGGGCGCATCCCTGAACCCGGCCATCGATATCGGTCAGGTCGAAGGCGGTTATGTGCAGGGCGCGGGCTGGCTGACCACCGAAGAACTGGTGTGGAACGACAAGGGCAAACTGATGACCAGCGGCCCGGCGTCCTACAAGATCCCGGCGGTGGCGGATCTGCCACTGGATTTGCGGGTCACACTGGTGGAGAACCGCAAGAACCCGGAAGACACCGTGTTCCATTCCAAGGCCGTGGGCGAACCGCCCTTCATGCTGGGGATTGCCGCGTGGTGCGCGATCAAGGATGCCGTGGCGAGCCTGGGAGATTATCGGCATCAGCCCGACATCGATGCACCGGCGACGCCGGAGCGGGTGTTGTGGGGATGCGAACAGATGCGGCGTTTGCACAGATGAACTGACGATCCGTGGGAGCGAATTCATTCGCGAATTGAGCTTTCGCGAATAAATTCGCTCCCACAGGGCACCCCCATAGAGCCCTTTAATTCAGAGGCACACATGAACGACTGGATCAGCGCCCTGGCCAGGCTACAGGCCCAAGGTGAGCCGGGCATTCTGGTCACCATCATCGAAGAGCTGGGCTCGACGCCTCGCAATGCCGGCTCCAAGATGGTGGTCACGGCACAGGCTATCCACGACACCATCGGCGGCGGGCATCTGGAATACAAGGCCATGGAAATCGCCCGGGAGATGCTCGCCAGCGGCTCTCAGCAGACGCGCCTGGAGCGCTTCAACCTCGGCGCCAGCCTTGGCCAGTGCTGCGGCGGGGTCAATGTGCTGCTGTTCGAGCCCATGGGCCAGCCACAGGCGCAGATTGCCGTGTTCGGTGCCGGGCATGTGGGCCGGGCGCTGGTGCCGCTGCTGGCCAGCCTGCCCTGCCGGGTGCGCTGGATCGACTCTCGGGAACAGGAATTCCCCACAAACCTGCCTGAAGGCGTGCTGAAAATCGTCAGCGACGAGCCCGTGGATGAGGTCGCGCAACTGCCCAAAGGCAGCTACTGCATCGTCATGACCCACAACCATCAACTGGATCTGGAACTGACAGCCGCCATTCTCAAGCGTGGCGACTTCGGTTACTTCGGGCTGATCGGCTCCCGGACCAAACGCGTCAAGTTCGAGCATCGCCTGAAAGAGCGCGGCTTTGAACCCGCCTTGCTGCAACGCATGCGCTGCCCCATGGGCCTGGCGCAAGTCAAAGGCAAACTGCCGGTGGAGATTGCCATCTCCATCGCCGCCGAAGTGATCGCCACCTACAACGCCAGCTTTGGCCAACATGGCGCCAGCGCCGAACCTGTCGCCAAACTGCTGCCGGCCTCACGCCGCAGCCAGTCGCAATGAGATGCCCATGACCCTCGTTTCAAGCAACAAGAAAGCCTATCGCGCCAGTATCGTGCACAGCATTGCCGACCCCGCCCAGGTGGCGGTCGAGGCGTCCTATGAGTATTTCGCCGACGGCCTGATACTGGTCGAAGACGGCAAAATCAAAGCCGTGGGCCATGCCGCCGATCTGCTGGATAGCCTGGGCAGCGATGTGGAACTGATCGAGTATCAGGACGCGCTGATTACCCCGGGCTTTATCGACACCCATATTCACCTGCCACAGACCGGCATGATCGGCTCCTATGGCGAGCAGTTGCTGGACTGGCTCGATACGTACACCTTCCCTTGCGAGCGCCAGTTCGCCGACCCGGCCCATGCGGCTGAAGTGGCCGATATCTTCCTCAAGGAACTGCTGCGCAACGGCACCACCACAGCGCTGGTATTCGGCAGCGTGCACAAGGAGTCGGTGGAAGCGCTGTTCAGCGCCGCCCGGCAACTGAACCTTCGCATGATCGCCGGCAAGGTGATGATGGACCGCAATGCCCCGGACTATCTGGTGGACACTGCCGAATCCGGCTATGCGGACAGCAAAGCGCTGATCGAGCGCTGGCATGGTGAAGGCCGCTTGAGCTACGCCGTGACCCCACGCTTCGCGCCCACCAGCACACCGGAGCAACTGACCCTGGCTGGCAAGCTGCTGAGCGAATACCCCGACCTGTACATGCAGACGCATATCAGCGAAAACCTCCAGGAAATCGAATGGGTCAAGGCCCTGTTCCCGGAGCGCAAAAACTACCTGGATGTGTACGACCACTTCCAGTTGCTGGGCGAGCGCTCGGTATTCGCCCATGGCGTGCACCTCTGTGACGAACAATGCGCACGACTGGCAGAAACCGGCTCGGCCATCGCCTTCTGCCCGACTTCCAACCTGTTTCTGGGCAGCGGCCTGTTCAATCTGCCGAAGGCTGAAAAACACGGCATCAATGTCGGGCTGGGCACGGATGTGGGCGGCGGCACCAGCTTCTCGATCCTGCAAACCCTGAACGAAGCCTACAAGGTCATGCAGATGCAGGGCGCGAGGCTCAGCCCTTTCAAATCGCTGTACCTGGCGACATTGGGCGGCGCACGGGCGCTGCGCCTGGATGACCGGATCGGCAGCCTGAAGCCCGGCAATGAAGCGGATTTTCTGGTGCTGGATTACAACGCCACGCCGCTGCTGGCCTATCGGCTCAAGCAGGCCAGGGACATTGCAGAGATTCTGTTTGTGCTGATGACATTAGGCGATGACCGCACGGTGCAGCAGACCTGGGCAGCCGGGCAATTGGTGCATGAGCGCTGAAACGCTCAAGGGAATGGCAGGTACTGGTCCTCGGGGTCGAAATTGAATACAGCCGTCCCCGACACATCGCACGGCAGATGCATCTGAATGATAGGCAGCACGACCCCGGTAAAGCGGTGGTAGTCCCACTGATCATGCCGGGCACCCGCCAGACCGCTGGGTACGGTGTAGAAAAACGCCTGTATGGGTAGCGCCAATGGGATGTCCTGAGGCCAGGCCTGCACGACCAGTTCGTTATAGTGGTGCAGCAGCTCTCGCGGTACCGTCTCCATGGCCCGTAACGTTTGATAGAAAGAGGCGGCCCCCTGCTCCCCCATTCGATCCCGCAGATCAAAACTGCACACGTAGGAATAAATCAGTCGCTCCCTGTCAGCCCCGCTCGGACCTTTGTCGAAATGGGCTTTCCATTGTTCTGCCGTATCGATGCCCTGTGACTGGCATCTCCTGCTGATATCGGGATACAGAGAACTCTGCCCACACCCCAGCGGCTCGCGAATCCAGGTATTGCCATCGACGGGATACGCGCACAGCACCTGAACCTGAATGTAGTCCTTGCCAGCCGGCTGCTTGAAAGACGGATAGAAAATCAGGCCATTGTCGAGGTTGACTGCCAGATGATCGAAATTGGCATCCTTGCGCAGGTAGGAAAAAGAAACGCTTGTAACACCTGGCCTGGGGTTCCATGAGCGGTAATTCTGAGATTCGCTTGTCCCTCTGAACATCACCCCCGAGCACAGAAACGCCGGCAGAGAGCCCGAGCCGCAATCAGGGCGGACATCCATGTATGCAGCCTGCAGATCAGCCGCTACCTGAGCTCCGCTGGCTGGTTGACTGGAAGCGACAGAGGGAGCAGGAAACTCATGGGCACAGCCCATTAGCAATACAAGGGCCAGGGAAACCACATAGTGTTTCATCACATCACCTCGATACCGACGCTCCGTCGCTCGCAGTGACGGACGCAACGATAAGGTCTTTCAGCGACCTTATATACCGAGGAGAACCCCTGGGATACTGACAGAAATAACAGTCATACAACCTTGGAAATCAAACTGTTACAGGCCGGCAAACCCACGCATTGCTTATGAGCCCGACTGTTTTCCCGTTTTCTTCTTGCCCTGCATCAGGTGCGAAAACACGGCATGCAAATCATCGGATGCGCCGTCGTCGTCGAGGTTGAGCTTGCTGTCGATGTGGTCCATGTGATGCATCATCAGCTCGACAGCCAACGCGGCATCGCGTGCTTCGATGGCGTCGATCAACTGAGTGTGTTCATCGTAGGAGCAATGGGTGCGGTTGCCGTTTTCGTATTGGGCGATGATCAATGAGGTCTGCGACACCAGGCTGCGCTGAAAGCTGATCAGCGGGGCATTCCTGGCAGCCACTGCCAGTTGCAGGTGAAACTCGCCGGACAGGCGGATCCCCGCACCACGATCCCCTCTGGCAAAGCTGTCGCGCTCGTCGCTGACCATCTGCCGCAACTCGGCCAGTTGCTCGGCCGTGGCGTGTTCGACGGCAAGCTCGGTAATGGCCTTTTCCACCATGCGGCGAGCAAAGAACACCTGACGCGCCTCTTCAACACTCGGGCTGGCCACCACGGCACCGCGATTGGGCCGCAACAGCACGACACCTTCATGGGCCAGCCGCGACAGGGCGCGACGGATGATGGTGCGACTCACGCCAAAGATTTCGCCCAGTGCCTCTTCACTCAGTTTGGTGCCCGGCGCCAGACGCTGCTCAAGGATCGCCTCGAAGATGTGCGCATAGACAATATCGTCCTGGGTTGCGTTACGGGCTGACTTGGCCACGCGGGGCTGTTTCTTCAGGGGCAGTGACTGTTCGTTCATGGGCACTCGTGCGCAAGTGATTTACGGCGTAAGACGGGCGCATTGTACACAGTGCGCCCCTACAAAGGCGCACCACGCTTTGCGGGAGGCTCAACTGCCACGATAGGTCGAGTAGCTGTAAGGCGAAACCAGCAGCGGTACGTGATAGTGCTCCTGAGCGGCATCAATGCCGAAGCGCAATACCACCACATCCAGAAAGGCCGGCTCAGACAGCGTCACGCCACGCCCGCGGTAGTAATCGCCCGCCTGGAACTGCAACTGGTAGACACCTGAGCGGTAATCTTCGCCTTGCAGCAAGGGCGCATCGCAACGACCATCACTGTTGGTCACCGCCGTGGCGACAAGCTCCAGGCGCTCGCCTTCAACCCGATACAGTTCGACATGGATGCCGCTGCCGGGGCAACCGTGCGCGGCGTCCAGCACATGCGTGGTTAACCGTCCCATTGATTCTGCGCCTCGTTGAATGGTTGGATGGCGGGCATGATGCACCATCGAGGTGCCTGCCAGCCTTGAGCAGTGACCGATTAAGACATTTTTCAAAAAACTTGTACACAATAAAACCGGTGCCCGTTTCTCCTGAAATCCTCAAGTGCAGGTTTGCTGCCGAAAACACTGAAGCAAAGGAAAGCATTGAGGTTTTCACTTTTAAGCTGACCACTCAGGCAAGTTTATTGCATGGTCCAAAGCGCTAACGTGCGACATTTTACGGGTTACAATTTGAATATTATTTTGTATACAATCGGCGCAGCGCGGTTCTCTGCCGTCCGGCTTGTACCGCACCTGACTACACGCACCTAAAGGAAGCTTGCAGTGAGCGCTGACTATCCACGGGACCTGATCGGTTACGG
Source organism: Pseudomonas lijiangensis (assembly GCF_018968705.1). Lineage (NCBI taxonomy): Bacteria > Pseudomonadati > Pseudomonadota > Gammaproteobacteria > Pseudomonadales > Pseudomonadaceae > Pseudomonas > Pseudomonas lijiangensis. The sequence continues at coordinate 1,770,630 of NZ_CP076668.1, read as the reverse complement.
CAGCAATCCACCCCATCCTCATTGGCCGGGCAATGCCCGCATCGCGCTGTCTTTCGTGCTCAATTACGAGGAAGGCGGCGAGCGTAACATTCTGCATGGCGACAAGGAGTCCGAAGCCTTCCTGTCCGAGATGGTCGCGGCGCAACCGCTGCAAGGCCAGCGCAACATGAGCATGGAGTCGCTGTACGAATACGGCAGCCGTGCCGGTGTGTGGCGCATTCTCAAGCTGTTCAAGCAGTTCGATATTCCGCTGACCATCTTTGCCGTGGCCATGGCCGCCCAGCGCCACCCCGACGTGATTCGCGCCATGGTCGCCGACGGCCACGAAATCTGCAGCCACGGCTACCGCTGGATCGACTACCAGAACATGGATGAAGCCCAGGAGCGCGAACACATGCTCCAGGCTATCCGTATCCTCACCGAAATCACCGGCGAACGCCCGCTGGGCTGGTACACCGGCCGCACCGGCCCGAACACCCGGCGTCTGGTGATGGAAGAAGGCGGCTTTCTCTACGACAGCGACACCTACGACGATGACCTGCCCTACTGGGAGCCGAACACCCCCACCGGCAAGCCGCATCTGGTGATTCCCTACACCCTGGACACCAACGACATGCGCTTCACCCAGGTGCAGGGCTTCAACAACGGCGAGCAGTTTTTCCAGTACCTCAAGGATGCTTTCGACGTTCTTTACGAGGAAGGTGCCGAAGCACCGAAAATGCTCTCCATCGGCCTGCACTGCCGCCTGATCGGCCGCCCTGCCCGTCTCGCTGCGCTCAAGCGTTTCATCGAATACGCCAAGAGCCATGAGCAGGTCTGGTTCACTCGCCGTGTGGATATCGCCCGCCACTGGCACACCCAACACCCGTTCAAGGCCGCGCAATGAGCCAGTTCCAGACACTGAAACCCTCGTCCCTGAGCCGTGAAGCATTCATTGCGGCCTTTGGCGACATCTACGAACACTCGCCCTGGATCGCCGAAGAGGCTTTCGACCTGGGCCTGAGCCCCGAGCTGGATCAGATCGAAAACCTGCATGCGCGCATGAGCGAAATCCTGCTCGACGCCGATTATGACCGGCAATGGGCGCTGATCAACGCTCACCCGGATCTGGCCGGCAAAGCCGCCATCCAGGGTGAACTGACCGAAGCCAGCACCAGCGAGCAGGCCGGTGCGGGCATTCATCAATGCACACCCGAAGAGTTCCAGCGTTTCACCGAGCTGAATCAGGCCTACAAGGCCAGGTTCGGTTTCCCGTTCATCATGGCGGTCAAGGGAAGCGACCGACACAAGATCCTGGCGGCCTTCGAGCAGCGCATTAATAACTCGGCCGAAGCCGAGTTCGCCTGCGCGCTGGCCGAGATCAACAAGATTGCACTGTTTCGCCTGCAGGCCCTGTAGACGATACCCAGCCCATTCCTTCCCAGCCCATTGAGAAAGGCAGACAAAAAGAATGAAAGTTTACGCCGCACCGTTCGAGAAGTTCGTCAATCTGGCCGACGCACGCCTGGGGACCAAAGTCCTGTCCGTCACCGATGACTGGTTCGCCGATGCCAACCGCCTGTTCCAGCCCACTCCGGCAGTCTGGAAAGAAGGCGTGTTCGATGACAACGGCAAATGGATGGACGGCTGGGAGTCGCGGCGCAAGCGTTTCGAGGGCTATGACAGCGCGGTGATCCGCCTGGGCGTGGCGGGCACCATCAAGGGCGTGGATATCGATACCTCGTTCTTTACCGGCAACTTCCCGCCTTCGGCCTCCCTGGAAGCCTGCTTCCTGGCTTCGGGCGACCCGGACGAAAACACTCAATGGGTCGAGGTACTGCCTTCGGTCGAGCTGCAAGGCAACAGCCATCACTACCACGCCATCAGCAACGATCAGGCTTTCAGCCACCTGCGTTTCAATATCTACCCCGATGGCGGCGTGGCGCGTCTGCGCGTACACGGCATCCCTTTCCGGGACTGGTCCGAAGTCAGCGACAGCGAGCAGATCGACCTGATTGCCGCCCTCAATGGCGGTCGTGCGATTGCCTGCTCCGACGAGCACTACGGCAGCATGAGCAACCTTCTCAATCCGGGCCGTGGCGTGAACATGGGCGACGGCTGGGAAACCGCCCGCCGCCGTACTCCGGGCAATGACTGGGTGATCGTCGCGCTGGGGCATCCGGGCGAAGTGGAGCGAGTCATCGTCGATACGCTGCACTTCAAGGGCAACTACCCGGACAGCTGCTCGATCCAGGGCGCTTTCGTCAAAGGCGGCACCGACAGCCAGATCGAAACCCAGAGCCTGTTCTGGCGCGAACTGCTGCCCAGCCAGAAACTGAGCATGCACGCCGAACATGACTTCGCCGAGCAGATCAAGGCCATCGGCCCGATCACCCATATCCGCCTGAACGTCTTCCCGGATGGCGGCGTGAGCCGGTTGCGGGTCCTGGGCAAAATCACCAAATAAACACATAACCCTGTGGGAATGCTGATCACTCAAGGTCAAAAATCACTTTGTGGGAGGCAGCTTGCTGGCGACTGTTACAGACGCAAAATATCTGCCGGCTTTCAGGCCTTTGTCGCCAGCAAGCTGCCTCCCACAGGTTTTGTTGTGCCTTAACGGATCGGTGTTACCCCCATGGGTACAGAGAGACTGTCATGCGCAAACTGATTATCGAGCCATTGACCAAAGAAGCCTTTGCCCCGTTCGGTGACGTGATCGAAACCGATGGCAGTGCTCACTTCATGATCAACAATGGCTCGACACAGCGCTTTCATCGTCTGGCCGAGGTGCAGACCGCCACGCCTGACGACAAGGCAATCATCAGCATCTTTCGCGCCGAGGCGCTGGACATGCCGTTGACCATTGCCATGCTGGAGCGCCATCCGCTGGGCAGCCAGGCTTTCATACCGCTGCTCGGCAACCCTTTTCTGATCGTGGTCGCGCCACTTGGCGATGCACCTGATCCAGAGCTGACCCGCGCCTTCATTTCCAATGGCAGGCAGGGTGTGAATTACCATCGCGGCGTCTGGCACCATCCGGTGCTGACGATCGAAAAGCGGGATGACTTCCTGGTGGTTGATCGCAGTGGAACCGGCAATAACTGCGATGAGCATTTTTTTGAAGAGAGCCAGTTGATGGTGCTCGACCCCAACCAATAGGAAGGCCTGATACCCCCATCCGGGGGGTAAAGGCACTAAGGAAATACCATGCTGGCACATTTGATGGAATGGCTGAATCTGGGCGTACGCTGGATTCACATGATTGTGGGCGTGGCGTGGATCGGCGCGTCTTTCTACTTTGTCTGGCTGGAAAACAACCTCAACCGCTCCAATCCCCGTGAAGGCCTTTCAGGAGATCTCTGGGCGATTCATGGTGGCGGTATCTATCACCTGGAAAAGTACAAGCTCGCGCCACCGACCATGCCCGAGAACCTGCACTGGTTCAAATGGGAAGCCTATTCGACCTGGCTGTCCGGGGTCGCGCTGCTGTGTGTGGTGTTCTACGCCAACCCGACCCTTTATCTGCTTGCGCCGGGCAGCAGCCTTTCGCCTGCCGCGGGCGTGCATATCGGCCTGGGTTCCCTGTTTGTCGGCTGGTTCGTGTACAGCTTTCTGTGCGACTCGGCCCTGGGCAAACGCCCTGCGCTGCTGGGGGTGATCCTGTTCGTGTTGCTGGTAGCGGCGGCCTACGCCTTGAGCCAGGTATTCAGCGGCCGTGGGGCTTATCTGCATGTGGGCGCCATCATGGGCACCATCATGGTCGGCAACGTGTTCCGCATCATCATGCCCGCCCAGCGCGCCCTGGTGGCGGCCATCGCCGAGAACCGCACACCGGACCCAAGCCTGCCTGCCAAGGGCCTGCTGCGTTCGCGGCACAACAACTATTTCACGTTGCCGGTGCTGTTCATCATGATCAGCAACCATTTCCCCAGTACCTATGGCAGCCAGTACAACTGGCTGATCCTGGCGGTGATTGCCTTGCTGGCCGTGCTGGTGCGTCACTACTTCAATACCCGGCATGACAGCCACCGGTTCTTCTGGACCTTGCCCTTCGCAGCGCTGGGCATGATCTGTCTGGCCTATGTCACCGGCCCCGCGCAACCGCCAAAGCCCCACGACGCCGCCCACATTGAATACCAGCCACTGCCCGGCACTGCCGTGGGCGGCTACAGGGCTGACGAAAAACGCCCCGAACCGGTTGCCGCACCTGCCCCCGCAGAAACGCCCAAGGTGGCCGGGATAGCGTTCGCCAAGGTTCATGAAGTCATCAAGCAACGCTGCACCGTCTGCCACTCGGCCAACCCCACCAGCAACCTGTTCAGCGCCGCGCCTGCGGGCGTGATGTTCGATACGCCCGAGCAGATCCAGCTACTGGCCCCGCGCATCAAGGCCCAGGCCATCACCGCCCCGATCATGCCGTTGGGCAACATCACCCAGATGACCCAGCAAGAGCGGGACATGGTGGGCGCCTGGATCGATCAAGGGGCCAGTGTTCGTTGAACGCTCTTCGCGAATGAATTCGCTCCCACAGGGTTGATGCCTCCCACAAAGTGATTTAACCCAAGACACGAAAAACGCCCCACTTTCGCCGCTCGTGCTCCGCTCTGGAGCACTTGAGCTGGCTCTCGCCACCCAGTATTCTCCGCCGCCGCTTTAAAAGCCGCCCATTGCCAGGCCTGAACTGAAATTGTCCGTTCAGTCAGGTCCTGCATCCCGGAAAAACCATCGGAAACCGGCCATTACCAAGCATTTCAGGTATCCGCGTGGCTTTTTCACGGGGTTGGCTCAGCTTTTGCTAAATCACGAAGCTGACCACGCAGACAATTTATTACAACCAGAGAAACGGCGTCACACACAGAACGCCGACCTCGAAACCACTATCGATCTCAAGGGAGCACCCGCATGAACCGTACTTTTTCCAGCCTGTTACTGGCCGGTAGTCTGCTGGCCGCAGGCTCGGCCACGGCCGGCGATCTGTTGCAATGGCAGAGCAACAGCCTGACCTACCTCAACGGTCGGGACTTCACGGTCAACCCGGAAATTCAACAGACCTTCACCTTCGAACATGCGGATGGCTGGAAATACGGCGATAACTTCTTCTTCGTCGACAAGATTTTCTACAACGGCAAGAAAGACGCGAATAGCGGCCCGAACACTTACTACGGCGAGTTCTCGCCACGCCTGTCGATGGGCAAGATCTTCGGCCAGAAGTTTGAGCTGGGCCCTATCTCGGACGTGCTGCTGGCAGCAACCTATGAGTTCGGTGAAGGCGATAACGAGTCTTACCTGATCGGTCCGGGCTTTGACCTGAATATCCCGGGCTTCGATTACTTCCAGCTGAACTTCTACCAGCGCCAGACCGAAGGCAATCGCCCGGGTGATGGCGTATGGCAGATCACGCCGGTATGGTCCTACACCATTCCAGCGGGCAAATCCGATGTGGTCATCGACGGCTTCATCGACTGGGTCGTGGACAACGACAAGAACGCCCGTGGCACCTACCACGCCAACCTGCACATCAACCCGCAGATCAAGTATGACCTGGGCAAGGCGCTGAACTTCCCCGAGAAAAAACTCTACGTCGGTATCGAATACGACTACTGGAGCAACAAGTACGGCATCAAGGACACCTCTTCCTTCGATACCGACCAGAACACTGCAAGTCTGCTGGTCAAAGCGTTCTTCTGATCACCTTCAGACACCGGCGAGGCTGCACTGCGGTGCCGCCTCGCCAGCGCTGAACAACCTGAATTGTTTTTTCACATATCGTTGACCGGCCATTGACCTGTCGCCCCCTAATCTGCGGTCCTGTCCTCCCCTTGTGACGGCGACCCGCCTTGAATAGCCCACCCCGATACAACCCGCTGGCCATTGCCGGTCACGCTGGCTACAGACACCTTGCCCACTACCCCAAAGCGCTCTGGCTATTGCCCTTGATGCTGATGGCTGTCTGGCTGAGTACCTGGCTGTTGAAACCCTCAGGCCCGGTCGACCTTGCACAGGGCCACAACCTGCGCAAAGCCGGTGTCATGGCTCACTGGGCCAAAGGTGATCTAGTGATTCTGGTGCGCCATGCCGAGCGTTGCGATCACTCGACCAATCCCTGCCTTGGAGCGCGTGACGGCATTACGCGCAAAGGCCAGCAGGTCGCTCAGGAACTGGGCAATTCGTTCAGAACACTCGATCTGGCCCATACGGACATTTTCAACAGCCCACTGCTGCGCACGGCCCAGACCGCAAGTTTTGCATTCAAAGGTGCAAGCATTCCTCAGGACTGGCTGGGCAACTGTCGCCACACCATGCTGGAGGACATGCAGCGACACAAAGTCGATCAGCGAAACATGGTGCTGGTCACTCACAGCGAGTGCTTCAACCAGTTGGAGAAGTCGCTGAAAGTCTCGGCACGCACCGTGCCCGATTATGGCAGCGCGTTGTTCGTGACCATTGATCCCAAGGACAGAAGCGCCAGGGTTCTGGGCTTTCTCGATGCTCAGGACTGGAAGTCCGTCATACCGCAACATCCATAAGCCACCAGGAAATCCGGCACGTGAATACTTCCAGAAAGCGCTTCTACTTGATGAATGTCGGCCTGCCTCTGTTGCTGGCGGTTCTGGTCTTTGTCGTCTTCGACCTGACCGAACTGGATGTCACCCTCAGCAACCTGTTGTACGACCCGGTTACCCAGGCATTTCCGTTCCAGCATGACCGTTTTTTTGAAAACCTGACCCATCGCTGGCCCCGGATCATCCCGGACTGGACAGGCGAGCTGGCAATCATCGGTGCCGTGCTTTCATTTGTCTGGCCGCTGTTCAAACCCGATAGACATCAGCGCCTGATTGCAGCTCTGGAGAGGTTTCACCTCGCCGCAGGGCTCAGGTTTCTTGCACGTCACCGCCGTGACTTCATCTTCGTCATGGTTGCCTTCGCGATCACCACGGCCATGGTTCACTACTTCAAGAGCCACACCAGTGTTTACTGCCCGGTTGAAACAACCCTGTATGGCGGCATTCAGGAAAAGAAGGAATGGTTCGAGAACTTCAACCTGCTGCATGAAGCAGGCAAAGGGCGCTGCTGGCCCGGTGGCCACGCCTCAAGCGGGTTTACCCTGTTGGCGCTGTACTTCGTCGCCCGCCGCTACCGCTGGCGACATGCCCGCAAGTTGCTGGGCTGGGTTCTGCTGCTGGGCATGGTGTACGGCACGACGCGAGTCCTGCAAGGCTGGCACTTCATGTCCCACACCTTGTGGTCCGGCATTCTGGTGTGGCTCACGATGCTGCTGACCGCCCTGTTTTTCTATGGGCGACCAGCACTTCAGGCATCACTTGAGCCGGGAAAGAATCAGCTCAACCCCGAGCCGACTTCCACACTTTGTCCACCAGAGTTACCACGACCACCAATGCTGCACCGGCAATGATTCCTGCAACGGCATCCAGCAGAGTCGGTACCACGATGGAGAAACCGCCGACAGCACCGGCTGCACTTTCGGTGATGCCTTCGACCCAGTGATGAGCGAACGGCAGGCCATGCACCAGAATGCCACCGCCGACCATGAACATGGCGGCGGTGCCGAGGATCGACAGCGCCTTCATCAGGACCGGAGCCAGCCAGAGCAGCCCGTTGCCGATGCTTTGCGAGGCGGAACTGGCGCTCTTTTTCAGATGCAGGCCCAGGTCATCGAGCTTGACGATACCCGCCACCAGCCCATAGACGCCGACGGTAATCAGCACGGCAACGATCACCAGTACGCCCACCTGATCCAGAAACGGTCGGCTTGAAACCACGCCCAGAGCCAGGACGATGATTTCCGCCGAGAGAATGAAATCCGTGCGGATGGCGCCTTTGATCCGTTCCTTCTCGAAGGCAACCATGTCCGTGGAAGCATTGCCCACGGCCTGTTTGCGCTCTTCGTGTTCCTGCCCGGCGTCAGAGTGCAGCCATTTGTGGGCAATCTTCTCGGCCCCCTCGAAACACAGGTAAGCACCACCGATCATCAACAGAGGCAGAATCGCCCAAGGCGCAAAGGCACTGATCAGCAAGGCCGCAGGCACCAGAATCGCCTTGTTGAGCAAAGACCCCTTGGCCACGGCCCACACCACCGGCAACTCACGATCGGCAGAGACACCCGTGACCTGTTGCGCATTGAGGGCCAGGTCATCACCCAGCACACCTGCCGTCTTTTTGGTGGCCAGTGCCACATCGTCGAGCAGGGTTGCGATGTCATCGAGCAGGGTCAGCAAGCTTCCAGCAGCCACAATCAATATCCTTGAACAGAATGGGAAAACAAAAACGGTGCCTATTGAATCACAGCGATAACCGCAAGACATGGCGTGTGTACGTCGATATCAGTGTCTGACCGACACAATTCGCTAACGTTTTATGCAGTGGCTCCAGCAATCAATGACCTGACCTGAACGTATGGCGCAAGTGTTGCATCGCCAAACCGGGCTTTTGATCGCTGTACCTACAACAAGGGGCTGTCATGCATATCGATTCGCAACGAGCACAGTGGTTGAAACCGACGTCTCAAGAGACGGGCGTCATCATCGTTTCCAATGCAGACCTGCCTCAGTACATCATCGATACGCTCAATACCGAAATCAGTGACTGGGAACAGGTGGCTTATCTGGTCATCAGGCAGTCGACCCAACTGGAAGAGGAATGGCTCGACGCTGAAAACCGCGCCTTCAGTGCGCAAAAGCCTTCGAGCTGCGAAGCCAATGGCTTGTTGAGTTCGATTCCCAAGAGCTGCCATCTGCTGGATGTGGAAGCCAGCCATCGGGCGCATCTGTCCTGGCTGGGTTCGGTGTGCGGGCACAAGCTGCACTTCTTTGAACTGGAGAAGCTGGAGGAACAGGCCCCGTCCAAGGCCTCGATGGACTCACAGGTAGAAGAGATCCTGGCGGCGACCCGGCATCTGGTGAAGAACTACCTGCAGGACCATTTCCTGTCGCCCTACTGAGCCTGTCTACATAGGGATCTGAGTGGTGGACAGCACCTGACGCAAGCCCATGAAAGAGCGGATCTGCCTGACGCCCGGCAGATACAGCAACTGCTCGGCGTGCAGCCGGTTGAAGCTCTGGCTGTCCTTGGTGCGCAACAACATGAAGTAGTCGAACTCCCCCGTCACCACATGAAACTCCATGCAGCCGGACACCTTCTGCGCTGCCGCCTCGAACTGGGCAAAGGACTCAGGGGTCGAGCGATCCAGCACCACGCCGATCAATACCACCATTCCCGCTTCCAGCGCTTCGCTGTTGAGCAATGCAACCACGCCTTTTATGACGCCCGCTTCCTTGAGCCGCTCAACACGCCTCAGGCAGGCCGGCGCGCTCAGTCTGACCTTTTCGGCCAGCGCCACATTGGAGATGGACGCATCGCGCTGAAGGATCTTGAGGATGGCCCTGTCGATCCTGTCCAGCAGCGGCGCGAGAGCGGTGTCCGGCTTTTTGCTGCGTTCATTTATTGCTTTCATATGTATTCTTGAGAAATTAAATTAGTTTTCAGTTATCCGAGACTAACTTTCATTTCTTAAATAGACAATTCTTTGCAACCACGATTGTTTATCGATTTTCTATGATAGGTCCCATCGCAGCACGTTAATGATTCCTCTCATTGGAGACTCGATATGAACCTGACCAAATTCAAGCGCTATCCCCTGACATTCGGCCCTTCGCCCATTACCCCGCTCAAACGCCTCAGCGCGCACCTGGGTGGCAAGGTCGAGCTGTATGCCAAGCGCGAAGACTGCAACAGCGGCCTGGCATTTGGCGGGAACAAGACACGCAAGCTTGAATACCTCATCCCGGAAGCCATCGAAGGCGGTTATGACACGCTGGTGTCCATCGGCGGTATCCAGTCCAACCAGACCCGTCAGGTGGCAGCCGTTGCCGCTCACCTGGGCATGAAGTGCGTGCTGGTTCAGGAAAACTGGGTGAACTACTCCGATGCGGTGTACGACCGTGTGGGCAATATCGAGATGTCGCGAATCATGGGGGCTGACGTGCGCCTGGATTCGGCAGGCTTCGATATCGGTATCCGTCCGAGCTGGGAAAAAGCCATGGCCGATGTGCTCGAGAGTGGCGGCAAGCCGTTCCCGATTCCGGCAGGCTGCTCGGAACACCCTTATGGCGGTCTGGGCTTTGTGCGCTTTGCCGATGAAGTACGTCAGCAGGAAGAGGAACTGGGCTTCAAGTTCGACTACATCGTCGTTTGCTCGGTGACCGGCAGTACCCATGCGGGAATGGTGGTCGGTTTCGCCGCCGATGGTCGTTCGCAACGGGTGATCGGCATCGATGCCTCGGCAAAACCGGAGCAGACTCGCGAGCAAGTGCTGCGTATCGCGCAGAACACCGCCAAGCTGGTAGAGCTGGGGCGTGAAATCACCGCCGATGACGTGGTGCTCGATACCCGTTACGCCTACCCGGAATACGGCCTGCCCAACGAAGGCACCCTTGATGCGATCCGTACCTGCGCCCGTCTGGAAGGCGTGCTGACCGACCCGGTCTACGAAGGCAAATCCATGCACGGCATGATCGACATGGTCCGTAACGGCGAATTCCCCGAGGGCTCGAAAGTGCTTTACGCCCACCTGGGCGGCGTACCTGCACTCAATGCCTACAGCTTCCTGTTCAAGGATGGTTGATCGGACTTAATGGCGAGTTGTGGGAGGGGCCTTGGCCGCGACGACCAATGTGAAGGCAATACATCTTCAGCGCACTTCACACAGCTGTCGCGGCCAAGGCCCCTCCCACGGGTAAACCAGCCTCTTATTGCGCAAGGCCTCAGCATTGAGCCTTGCGCGAGGCCGGTGCTACCATGCGCGCCCGCCGTGCAGGAGTCCGGTCATGAGCAGCATTCGCGAGCGCAACAAAGAACTGATCCTGCGCGCGGCCAGCGAGGAGTTCGCCGAAAAGGGCTTCGCCGCCACCAAGACCGGCGATATCGCAGCCAGGGCCGGGTTGCCCAAGCCCAATGTCTATTACTACTTCAGGTCCAAGGAAAACCTCTATCGCGAGGTGCTGGAAAGCATCATCGGACCGATCCTGCAGGCCTCCACGCCCTTCAATCCCCAAGGCGTTCCGACTGAAGTACTGAGCAGCTACATCTGCTCCAAAATGCGAATCTCCCGTGAACTGCCCTTCGCCTCCAAGGTGTTTGCCAGCGAAATCATGCACGGCGCACCTCACCTGACACCCGAACAGATCGAACAGCTGAATGGCCAGGCCCGGCACAATATCGAGTGCATCCAGGCCTGGATCGACAGCGGACAGATTGCGCCCCTGGACCCTCACCACCTGATGTTCACGATTTGGGCCGCGACGCAGACCTATGCCGACTTCGACTGGCAGATCTCGACGGTCACCGGCAAGGACAAGCTTGAGGATACGGACTATGAAGCGGCGACCCAGACCATTCTGAGGCTGGTGCTCAAAGGGTGTGAGCCGGATTGATGTGTGCGGTTTTTCGCTCAGGCCACACATCTCTGTGGGAGCGGATTTATCCGCGAGACGTCATTGAAGACGATACATTTTCTTCGGATGTATGGGCCTCTCGCGAATAAATTCGCTCCCACCACAACCAAAACCACCATCACCTTTCTCCAGAAAGCAAGAAACCCGCCGAAGCGGGTCGTTTTGCACACAATACCATCCCGACATCCTGTCAGTAGCCTCCTGGCAATGGCCGATCTTCCCTTATCGCTGCATCGATCCTTCGCTGCAGTTGTTGAATTGGATCCTACCTTTGCCATGATGGCTGGCATAGAGCCAATTGCGCCTGTTCGTGTAAGCCTTTGGCTATATGCAGCCGACGTCTAAAAAAGCGTGACTGTTGCCTCAGATTTAGTCATGTTAAGCCGACATCATGAAGATAAAGTTGAGAGTCAGCGCACGGATCTGCCTGATGACTCATAAAAAAAGAAAAAACAACGAATTAGGGTGAACATCATGAATATGCGCAGCTTATCCATCAGCCGCCGTCTCTGGCTGATTCTCATTGTTTCTGTGCTCATGCTCTTTGTGCTTGCGGCCGTCATGCTCAAGCAGATTCATGATGACCTTTACCTGGCCAAGGCCGAGAAAACCACCCATGTGGTCCAGACAGCCAGCGGTATTCTGAATTACTACCAGGGGCTGGAAGCCGCTGGCACCCTCACCCGCGAAGCCGCTCAACAGCAGGCTCTCAATACCATCAAAGCCCTGCGTTACGGCCAGAACGACTACTTCTGGATCAATGATCTGCGCCCGGTAATGGTCATGCACCCCGCCAATCCAAAACTCGATGGCCAGGATCTGTCAGGAGTGAAGGACCCGGACGGTTTTGCGCTGTTCAATGAAATGGTCGCCGTGGCCAAGAGCAAGGGTGCCGGGCTGATCCACTACCGCTGGCCAAAACCGGGCGCCAGCGAGCCGGTGAAGAAGACGTCTTATATACAGCTGTTCCAGCCCTGGGGCTGGATCATCGGCTCTGGCGTGTATGTCGATGATGTGGCTGCCGAGTTCAAGCAACAGATGTGGCAGGCCATCATGTTCAGTATCGGCATTGTGCTGGTCCTGGGCCTGCTGGTGACGGTGATTCTGCGCAGTATTGTCATGCCCTTGCGCCTGACGGTCAGTGCCATGGCCAATATCGCCAGCGGGGAAAGCGACCTGACCCGCACGCTGGAAACCCAGGGTGACGATGAAATCACCCAGTTGGGCAAGCACTTCAATGCCTTTACCGCCAAACTGCGCACTGTAGTCATGCAATTGCAGTCCTCGGCAGTAGACCTGGGTCAGGCCTCCACCGATCTGGGCAACAGCGCCGAGCAGGCTCAGGTGCGCAGCCAGCAGCAATCCCAGCAAATGGATCTGGTGGCCACTGCCGTCAACGAGGTGACTTATGGCGTGCAGGACGTGGCCAAGAACGCCGAGCACGCTGCCAGCGAAATGCGCGATGCCGAGTCTCAGGCGCAGCAGGGCCAGGTCAACATCGATAACAGCCTGCGCCAGATCGATCACCTGTCCGGCACCATCGGCCAGGCCGTGGAAGTGATGCAGACCCTGGCCAGCGAAAGCACGCAGATTGGTGGCGTTCTGGAGGTCATCAGTTCGATTGCCGAGCAGACCAACCTGCTGGCTCTCAACGCGGCCATTGAAGCGGCACGGGCTGGCGAACAGGGCCGCGGGTTTGCCGTAGTGGCTGACGAAGTACGCCTGCTGGCCCAGCGGACCCAGAAGTCCACAGCCGAGATTCAGGGCATGATCGAACGCCTGCAGCGCCACTCCGACGCAGCGGTCAAGGTGATCGGCGACAGCAGCCGCTCCTCGCAACTGACCATCGAACAGGCCAATCAGGCAGGCCAGAGCCTGACGTCCATCAGCCAGGCCTTGCGCAACCTCAACAGCCTCAATGCCTCGATTGCCAGCGCCACCCTGCAGCAATCCCATGTGGTCGATGACATTAACCAGAACGTTACTCAGGCGGCGCAGCTCTCCCAGGGCACAGCCTTGGCCGCCGAGCAGTCCACCGCTGCCAGCCAGCATCTGCGAGGCTTGAGTGAGCAGTTGAACAGTTTGCTGAAACAATTCCGCGTTTAACTCGCGATGTTCGACAGGCTGCACGGAACCTCGTGCAGCCTTTGTTGCCTCAGGCCTGTCCATTTATTGCAGGGGGTCGTATGCGCACACTGGAACTGGCAGGTCAAAGCGTCCCGGTGCTGGGCCAGGGCACCTGGCACATGGGTGAGGTCAGCCATCAGCGCTCGACGGAAATCGCTGCGCTGTGCATGGGTATAGAGCAAGGCATGACCCTGATCGACACCGCCGAGATGTATGCCGATGGCGGCGCCGAAGAAGTGGTCAGGCAAGCCATTGCCGGGCAACGCGACAAAGTCTTCGTGGTCAGTAAGGTCTACCCCTTCAACGCCAGCCGTCAGGGCATTCCCAAGGCCTGCGAAGCCAGCCTGCGGCGGATGAATACCGACTACATCGATCTTTACCTGCTGCACTGGCCGGGCGAGTACCCGCTGGGGGAAACAGTCGAGGCTTTCGAGCGCCTGCGCGAGGCTGGCAAGATCGGCAGTTGGGGCGTCTCCAATTTCGATGTGTCGGACATGATGGAGCTGGACAACCCGCGCTGCGCCACCAATCAGGTGCTGTACAACCCCGAACAGCGAGGCATCGAGTTCGACCTGCTGCCCTGGGCCAATGACCGGCACTTGCCGATCATGGCGTACTGCCCGATCGGCCAGGCAGGCGACCTGCTCTATCACCCTGCCCTGCACGAAATCGCCAATCGTCACAGCGCCACACCGGCACAGATCAGCCTGGCCTGGGTGCTGCGCCAGCCGAACATGATCGCCATTCCCAAGGCGACCAATCCGGAGCACATCCGCCTCAATGCAGAAGCCGAAAAAATCGTCCTGACAGCGCAAGATCTGGCCGATCTGGACCGTGCCTGGCCAACTCCGACACGCAAGCGGCCCTTGGCAATGGTCTAGGCTTCAAGCCTGGAAATAGCCCGCAACATTCCGTCACAAATATGTAATGACGGCTTGTCATGATGCGCGCTTGACCTCCCCGCTTCGGGCAGGCTTGCACGTGGAAAGCCATGAACCACAGCATTGCGCGGCATCAGGATTCAGACCTTTTCGGCCTGCTGTATGGATTTCGCTTCTGTCCGGGTGAGCGGGGTCGGGAAATCGACTCTGCCGCCGTCATGGATTACCTGCACAGCACCCCGGACAACGACGATTTCATCTGGCTGCACCTGAACCTGTCCCACGCGGCCTGCGAGCGCTGGATGAAAACCCATCTGGAACTGCCGGACGAGTTTTTCGAGGCGCTGAACGAAGGCTCGCGCTCGACCCGCATCGAACATATCGACTCGGCCCTGCTGGCAGTGGTCAACGATGTGGTGTTCGACTTCAACATGCTGTCGACCGATATCTCGACCCTGTGGGTCTGCACCCGCAGCCATATGTTGATCACCGCACGCCTGCAACCCTTGCGCTCCGTCGACAAACTGCGCTCGGCGGTCAAGCGTGGCGAACAGTTCCACTCGCCGCTTGAATTGCTGGCGCATTTACTGAGCGATCAGGGCGAAGTGCTGACCCAGTTCCTGCGCAAGACCAGCCTCAGCGTCGACAGAATCGAAGACCAGTTGCTGTCCCAGCGCCTGAGCAACAACCGCTCGGAACTCGGAGCCATGCGCCGGGTGCTGGTGCGCCTGCAACGGCTGCTGGCGCTGGAACCCGGTTCGCTGATGCGCCTGCTGCACCGCCCGCCGCACTGGCTGCGTGAAGAAGACATGCAGGCCTTGCGTCAATCCACGGAGGAGTCGGCTCTGGTCATCAGTGACCTGACAGCCCTGGGCGAGCGCATCAAACTGTTGCAGGAAGAAATCGCCGCCAACCTCAACGAACAAAGCAGCCGCACCCTCTTCACTCTGACCGTGGTCACGGTGCTGGCCTTGCCCATCAACATCGTCGCCGGTTTCTTCGGCATGAACGTGGGCGGTATCCCGCTGGCCTCCGATCCTGAAGGGTTCTGGATACTGGTGGCGCTGGTCGCGACCTTTACCCTGATTGCCGGTCGCTGGGCGTTTCGCAAGCGCGGGGATTACTGAGTCATGTCGATCACTTGTGGGAGGCAGCTTGCTGGCGAAAAAGGCCTGAAAACCGGCAGATATTCTGCGTCTGTGCGTAAAGTCGCCAGCAAGCTGCCTCCCACAACGTAACTCATTGATCTTGACTGATCGGCATCAGGATTACTGAGGATCAGTTGGCACCTCGCCTTCCGATTGAGTATCGATGCTGACCACCACTGACATCCCCGGCCTCAGGCGTTCGGCCGCTGGCTGATCAGGATCGACAATGATGCGTACCGGTATGCGCTGGGAGATTTTCACGAAGTTGCCTGTAGCGTTATCGGCGGGCAGCAGGCTGAATTCCGAGCCGGCGGCAGGGGAAATACGCTGCACACGCCCTGTAAGCCGGGCGTTGTTCAGGGCATCGACGGTAAAGCTCACCGACTGGCCGAGGCGCACATTGGCCATCTGGGTTTCCTTCATGTTGGCGATGATCCACAACCGGTCGGGGACCAGCGCCATCAGTTGGGCACCCGAGTTCACATAAGCTCCCAGGCGCACGCCGATCTGCCCCAGTTGCCCGTCGCGGGGCGCCAGGATGCGGGTATTGTCCAGGTCGATGCGTGCCAGTTCGATGGCAGCCTGCGCGTTTTCCACCGAGGCCTGCAGCGAGTCGCGATTGATGATCACGGTTTGCAGGTCTTCCCGGGCGATCTGCAGCGCGGCCTTGGCTTCAGCCACTGCCGCAATGGCCTGAGCGTCAGCGGCGCGGGTCACGTCCAGTTCGCTGCGCGATACCGAGCCGTCCGTCACCAATGCCTGATTGCGGCGCAAGTCGGCTGCGCTCTTGCTGCTCTGGGCGATGCTGCTCTGCAATGCGGCCTGGCGCTGGCCAATGGTCGCTTCGGCACTGCGCCGTTGTTGCAGGTTGTTGGCCAGCGAGGCTTTCTGCACCGCCAGTTGCGCCATGGCCTGTTCCAGATTGCGCCGATAGATGCGGTCATCCAGACGCACCAGCAGGTCGCCCGCCTTGACGAACTGGAAGTCCTGGACCGGCACTTCATGCACATAACCGCTCAACTGCGGGCCGATGATGGTTGTCTGGCCACGCACCTGGGCATTTTCGGTGCTCTGGATCGGGCTGGTGAACGGTGGCAGTTCCCAGGCGTACAGCACGACCAGAACACCCGCCAGGGCAATACCGGCAAAGATCGCCGACGAGATGATGCGCTTGCGTCTTGAGCGTGGCTCGCTGGTGGGCGGCGTGGTCACCGGTGGTGGCGGTGGCGTGTCGGGGGCCTGAATGGACTCATCGTCGTTTTCAGTTCGGGATGACGCTTTGTCAGGCGGGTTCGGTTCATTCATGAAGGGGTGGCGCCACGGCTGGGGACGGAAGGTGGTGTGATTGGCGATGCAAGAGGTTGGGTAGTCATCTTCAGCCAGATCATTCGGGCTGAGATCCAGATCATCGTCAGTACGGCGATCACGGCAATCAACATGAAGACATCGTTATAGGCCAGGACATTGGCTTCGCGTGTTGCCAGGGTCGACAGCGAGCGAATGCCCTGAGTCGTGCGCAACGCGGGGTCGGCAATGGTCGAGGCGTAACCGGCAGCGGCGCTTTGCAGGCGCGATTGCACCAGCGGATCGATCAGGGTCAGGTGTTCGACCAGATGGCTGGAGTGAAACTTCTCGCGCATGACCTGGAAAGTGCCCAGCACAGCGGCCCCGATCAGCCCGCCGATGTTCTGGGTGATCCCGAACAGGACGGAAAAACTCACCATGTTGCGCGGGTTGGCGATGACGCCGCTGATGCCCAGCACCAGGGTCGGCCCCAGGAAAAACGTCCCGCCGAACGCCAGCAGAAACTGGCTTAGGTACATGTTCGACTGCCGGGTCAGGCTGGTGGAGCCACTGTCCATCCAGGCCCCTACCGCCATCATGGCCAGGGAAATCAGCAGCGGCTTGATCAGGTGCGCCGGATTGATGGTCAGGGCGCTGACTGCCAGACCGGCAATGCTGCCCAGCAACATGACCAGATAAAGGGTATGAAGCTGCTCGCTGCCCATGTTCAGAGTCTGCAGGAAGCCCACAGCCCCCGTGGACTGCTCCGACAGCACGATGCGAAACAGGATCACCGCCAGCCCCAGGCGCAGGATCGCGCCACTGCCCAGCCAGCGGGTAATCAGCAAAGGGTTGCTGCGGTTATGTTCAATGGCCAGTCCCGCACAGATCAAGGCGATGGAGGCCGCCGAAGCGATGCCTATCCAGGGCGCCTCCAGCCACCATTCGATACGTCCCAGCGACAGCACCGCGCACAACAGGGCAAAACCGCTGGCCAGCAGACTGAAGGTCAGGAAGTCGAGCTTTTCAAATGCCTTGAAGCGATCACCGGGCGGCAGTTTGAGCATCAGCACGCAACCCAGCGAAAGCAGCGCCATGCCCAGCTCGAACAGGTACAGGCCGCGCCACTCGGCAATCTGCAACAGGTCTTCAGACACCAGTCGCGCCAGCGGCGTCGCCAGTTGGGCGGTCCCCAGCCCGAGCACCAGCGCCTTGAGCCGCCACTTCTGGGGGAAGGCCTGAATCATGTAATACAGCCCCAGGGTGCTGAGCGCAGCCCCCACCATGCCGTGGGCCGCACGTACCGCCACCGCTGATTCGATGTCATTGACGAACAGATGGGCCAGTGTCACCAGCGAATAGAGCACCAGAAACAGTTCGGTAAAGGCACGCAGGCCAAACTGCTGGCGAAACTTCACCAGCAGCAGGTTCATCGACACGTTGGTCATGACGTAGGCCGCCGGCAGCCAGGCAATGTCCGCCGAAGTCGCACCCAGTGCACCTTGCAGATAAGGCAGGTTGGCCACCACCAGCGCATTGCCCAGGCCACCGGTCAGGGCAACGATGACGCCCACCAGCGCAAAGGCCCAGCGCCTGCGAGTGGAGTGCAGAGGCGTGGACGGCGAGCCCGGCATGGTGGGCCGCTCGTGGGGTTGCCACTGGCGGGGAGCGTATTTGTCGTTCATGGATTCCTTTCTTGGCTTTCGCGAATGAATTCGCTCCTACTGGGGTTGTAGGAGCGAATTTATTCGCGAAAGGTCCTGACAAACGCTTGAAAATCCCTACTTCGGTCTATGCTTAAGCGCAATTTTGTTTTGCTCATTGGCGCTGTTAGGATCTGTTCACGCTAAAAATAATAAGTAGAAGAAGAGCAAACGAACAAGGAGTTCAGAATGAGTCCACAGGTGTCACCCGCTCTCTCGGTTCGCAAACCCAGTCAGAAGCCGATTCTGGTTGAGGTCCGCAATCATATCGGCCATCTCACCCTGAATCGCCCCGCCAGCCTGAACGCCATCGATCTGGACATGATCCGCACCCTGCAGCGCCAGCTCGACGCCTGGGCCGAAGATCCTCAGGTGTATGCCGTGGTGTTGCGCGGTGCAGGCGACAAGGCGTTCTGTGCCGGCGGTGACATCCGCTCCCTGTATGAAACCTACAAGAGCGGCCAGAGCCAGCACCAGACATTCTTCGTCGAGGAATATGCCCTGGATCTGACGATCCACAATTACCGCAAACCGGTGCTGGCCCTGATGGATGGTCTGGTGCTGGGCGGTGGCATGGGGCTGGTGCAAGGGGCCGACTTGCGGGTGGTGACCGAGCGCAGCCGGTTGGGCATGCCGGAAGTGGCCATCGGTTATTTCCCGGATGTGGGCGGCAGTTATTTCCTGCCCCGCATACCCGGCGAGCTGGGGACTTACCTGGGAATCACCGGGGTGCAGATCGAGGCGGCGGATGCCTTGTATTGCGGCCTTGCCGACTGGTCCATGAACAGCAACATGCTGCCCCGACTGGACCACATGCTCGATCACCTGAAATGGAAATCCACGCCCCTCAAGGATCTGCAGGGCGCCATGGCCCGGCTGGGTACCCAGCGCCTGCCCTCTCCACCTCTGGAAGCCCTGCGGCCGGCCATCGACCACTTCTTCGGTTTGCCGGACTTGCCGGGCATCATCGAACAGTTGCAACAGGTAACCATCGCTGACACCCATCAATGGGCCTTGAACACCGCCGACCTGATGCACAGCCACTCGCCATTGGCCATGGCTGTGACGCTGGAGATGATCCGGCGCGGTCGGCATCTGTCCTTGCAGGACTGCTTTGCCATGGAGCTGCATCTGGATCGCCTGTGGTTCGAGCATG
Source organism: Pseudomonas lijiangensis (assembly GCF_018968705.1). Classification (NCBI taxonomy): domain Bacteria; kingdom Pseudomonadati; phylum Pseudomonadota; class Gammaproteobacteria; order Pseudomonadales; family Pseudomonadaceae; genus Pseudomonas; species Pseudomonas lijiangensis. The sequence goes on along the minus strand of NZ_CP076668.1, from coordinate 1,750,878 downwards.
GCGATCTGATCGAAGGCGTACGTGCACTCATCATCGACAAGGACCGCAAGCCACAATGGAACCCACCCAGCGTAAAAGCGTTGAACGCCGGGCATGTGCAGCGTTTCTTCAGCAGTCTGGAGGTGTGAGTCATGCACGATATCGAACTGAGCGAAGAGCAGGTGATGATCCGCGACATGGCGCGGGATTTCGCCCGCAACGAAATCGCGCCCCATGCACAAGCGTGGGAAAAGGCCGGCTGGATCGACGACGCCCTGGTCGAAAAACTCGGGGATCTGGGTTTGCTGGGCATGATCGTGCCCGAGCAATGGGGCGGGACTTATATCGATTACGTGGCCTATGCCCTGGCGGTCGAGGAAATCTCGGCCGCCGATGCCGCTACCGGCACGCTGATGAGCGTGCACAGTTCGGTAGGCTGCGGCCCGATCCTCAATTACGGCAATGAAGAACAGAAACAGACCTGGCTGGCAAAACTGGCCAGCGGCAAGGCCATCGGCTGTTTCTGCCTGACCGAACCCCACGCCGGCTCCGAAGCGCATAACCTGCGCACACGGGCCGAGTTGCAGGGTGATCATTGGGTCATCAACGGTGCCAAACAGTTCGTCAGCAACGGCAAGCGTGCGCAACTGGCCATCGTGTTTGCCGTGACCGATCCCGAACTCGGCAAGAAAGGCCTGTCAGCCTTTCTGGTGCCCACTGACAACCCAGGTTTCGTGGTCGATCGCAGTGAACACAAGATGGGCATTCGCGCCTCCGACACCTGCGCCGTGACGCTCAATGCGTGCCGCATTCCCGCCGCCAACCTGCTGGGCGAACGCGGCAAGGGGCTGGCCATTGCCCTGTCGAATCTGGAAGGCGGTCGCATCGGGATTGCCGCTCAGGCACTGGGAATAGCCCGTGCAGCTTTCGAGGCTGCGCTGGGCTATGCACGGGAACGGGTGCAGTTCGACAAGCCGATCATCGAGCACCAGAGTATTTCCAACCTGCTGGCCGACATGCACACCCGAATCAACGCCGCACGCTTGCTGATCCTGCATGCCGCCCGTTTGCGCAGCGCCAGCCAGCCTTGTCTGTCCGAGGCCTCCCAGGCCAAGCTGTTCGCCTCGGAAATGGCCGAGTGGGTCTGCTCCAAGGCGATACAGATTCATGGTGGCTATGGCTATCTGGAGGACTACCCCGTGGAGCGTCATTACCGGGACGCCCGCATTACCCAGATCTATGAAGGCTCCAGCGAAATCCAGCGCCTGTTGATTGCCCGGGAACTGCGCCACTACCCGCTTTAGGCTCGGCGATCAGGTAAACCGCTGTCGTCCCAGCAAAGTAATCAGCAAGGTAACCGAGTCGGCGTTGCTCAGCATGATATCGGTGCGCTTGTGGGCATCGGCATAAAACACATCTCGGGCTGCGTCCAGATGACTCGTGCCCGTGATACGCAGGATCAACTTCTTTGCATCACTTTGCCTCAAGTCATGCCATTCATAATCTTCAGCCTGCTTGAACAACTTGTCACGATCAGTCTGGTAGGAAAGAGATTTCTGTTGCTGGATGATCTGCTCGTTCTTGATCCGTAACCGATAGCCCGGCGCATCCTCCAGCAGGTCGATAAAGGGCGCGTAGGAATCGACGTAAGCGATATCTTCGGTACCGGCAACCAGATGGGACAGTTCATGGATCAGAATCGTCGAACGATAATGGTCCCCATAATTGAAACTGCCAGACCGGACGACCTTGACCTTGAAGCGATAGCGAGGCACCCGAAAATACTGCTCGGTCAGGAAAATCCTTTTCAAGGGGTCTTTGGCAAAGACAAATGCACTGGATGTCTCATTCCCTCTTTTATTGAAGCCGACCACGTAACGCTCCGAATCGATAGGCGACAGCGACGGAGAAATCAGCTCTTCATAGATGCTTGTCACGATCTGCTTGATGGACTTGTAGGTGTGCGGATTCGGATACCGCTCATCAAAGAAGTGGGCAACAATCTGTTCAACCCGAGGGTCGGGCGTGCCATGCGCCGATTGCAGGTTCAGATTATCAAGGCAGTTTTCCAGATAGCGGCGAGCCTGAGCATGCGCCTGCTCGATGCACTGCGCCCTGTCCCGGTAGACCTGACGAATCTCGCGCATGCCTTTGGCATCGACCACCAGATTTTCATTGACCTCCGTTTCCACCATATTGTTTTTTATGCGGGTAACAATACCGCCGCCGCCCTTGAGGCCACCTTGCAACTGAAGCTTCCAGTGCTGGTTCGTATCAAGTTTGATAGAAGGTCCGACCTTGTCCTTTTTGACAATAAACCAGTTGTCCTTGTTGGACATGACCTGATAAACCTTGCCATCGACCGCAGCGTACAGGTGCCCCGTCTTGTCATCCCTGGAAACGTTGAGCACCTCATCCTTGCGCAGCCCGTTCAACGCAATATCATGCACCTCGAACTCACTCAGACGACTGCGCAATTCTTCGCTCAGCGCATTGTTGCTCCAGGAGAATTCCGGAAAGGCTGTGCTCTCTTCATCAACGCTGGTGGTCACCTCCTCTGCAGCCAAGAGGCCTTTATGAGGTTCCTGCCGGGCTGCGATCAGTACACTCAACCCTGCTGCCAGTTCCGAGATCGCCTTGCCCCATCTCTGTTCGCCGATGGAAACGACAGAGGAATGAAACAGATCACGACTCTGCCATAGCCCGACCAGAGCGCCGAGACGTCCCGGTGCCAGTGACAGTATCTGTTCAACTGCAAGGCCGAACAGGTACTTTGACGAACGATGCCGGTGCTCGGCATTGGTGACGCTTTGCTGGCGTATATCAAACTTGAAACCCTCCAGAACCCCCGGTAACAGATACTCCAGCGCATTCCCCCGGCAGGGTTCCAGCATGAGCGTCACCGGCAGCGGTCGCTCAAAAGGCAGGCTCATGGAGTCTTCGGTACTGAAAGGCAAATGTGGCTCGTGAAAGCCGCCATTGTCATAGACATGGCGCATGGACGGGTCAATACGATCAAGGATAAATGCCTGAAATGTCTCCGAGGTGCACAGATCGGTCACCAGAGCGGCCTGATCCGCATACTCCTTGAACGTCCATTCCTCATAGAGCGGCGCATAAACCACCCAGGGGCCTGACTGCAAATCCTGTGAGGTAATCACGTAGACGCCGAGCACCGGCGTAGGCTCCCAGCCTTTGGGAGCCGGCAGAATCAATAAGGGACTCAGCACCACGTTCCAGCCACGGACCGGCAAGCGGGCAATACCGTCCGGCATGTTGAAGACCGACTCGATGAAGTCATATCCCTCAGCCGACAGTTTTTTCCTGAGCTTGAGCACAAACGCCTTCAACACTTCCGTGACCGGAATCTGCTCGGCAAAGTTTTTCTTGCGCTCCTGATAGGAAGGACTGTTGAGATCGAGCGCCGAGTCAACCAGTTGCCGGTAGCTGGCGGCGACATCCAGTGACTCCAGCAGGTCACGAATATAAGCGGGTGTCAGTGACGTGCTGACCTTCACGCCATCTTTGTGAGAAATGGAAATGACCCCATCCTGGATGAAGGAAAAACGATTGATGGAAAAATCGGTGAGCGTTTCGCTGATTTTCTGGGTGGCCGCCGGCAACCCCTGAGGTGTCTGGCCTGTCGCAACAGGCATAGCGACATAGTGGGTCATGGTTACGAGCAACTTGTCGGGGTCCAGCTCATCTCCCGGAAAATCAACCTTGAGCCTGGCGCTCAGTTTTTCCTTTGCATAGTCACGAATGTCGGGAACATCGAACAGGAAATCATCGTAGGTATTACTGGAGATATAAAAGCGCTGCACCATGTTGATCAGCGTGACCAGATCCTCAAGCGAGGCTTCGGTCACCCAGACGGGCGCGATGGCTTTGTAGATCATGACCTGCAGTGCCGCTCCCAGATCATTCACTGCCTGACGGTTGCCGTCGTCGCGTTCAGTGACCGCGAGCACTTTGTCAAACAGATCGGGGGCCAGATTCCAGGTCAAGGCTCGTTTGTAGATAAAAGCCACGGTTTGTTGCTGTCGCTGGTTTTCAACCTCCTGCAAGGCACGGATCAGATTTCCATCAATCACCCGCAGCACGATACTGATATCAAGTGTTTCAGTGCGCCCAAGGTGCTCAAGCAACAGATGCCTGTCCGTACCGGATAAAAGTTCGAGAACATTGTCGATCCTGTCCATACGGGTCAGGCAGCCCAGCAGATTGCCTTCCAGTTCCTGAAGAGAGCTGAAGGTCGTCAGGCCGTTCAGCATTGTCCACAGAACATGACGGTCAGGTTGACTGGCATTGTAGAGAACGAATGCATTGGCCAACGGGAGCGGCGGCTGATCAGGAGCACAAATCAGCGACAACATGGCGACCTCGACCCGGTCTTCGCCCAATGCCTCGCGCAAGGCTGGAAGCGGCCAATCCAGTACTTGTTGAAGCATATCGATGATGCTCGCATCAAACACTTCCAGATACCGCTCCAGCGACAGTTCCAGCCGCAAAGCATCCTCTCGGGAATGCGCCGCCCATACTCCCGGGTTTACTTGTGCATTGCCACGGCGAATCGGCAGTAAATAGAAGTCTCGCTGCTGACGATCGTAGCGCTCTGCAAAATCGTGCAGGACCCATTTGAGTATCGATTCAAGCAACACCAGCGGTAATCGGTGTTCAGGCTGACTCTCAAGAGCAGTGACCTGTCCCTTTAGCACCGTGCCATCGAGCAAGGGAGCCTGGCCGCTCTTGCTGACTCTCTCAAGGGCCAGGGAAAGCAGCTGGATAGCCCGTTTGTCTGGACCGGACCTCATCACCCAAAGAGCACGGACATCCAGAGGATCACCACCGATAAGGGCGAGATAGCGGTCTAGCGCACGATGCATGCATTCCTCGACACCGGCATGCAGCGTCGCCAGACGCTCCATTCGGGCATCCAGGTCGAGCATTCTGTCCGCCCAGGCTTTGAGTGCAGGATAATCGTGGTCACCCTGTTCGACAGCCGATGCTGAAAGCGGGCGCCCCCAGAGCGCTTCAAACTCGGTCTGCCCGGCCTGCCAGCGGCCCGAATCGCGCAGGCGCAACAGCCGGGCATCCAGCAGACCACGCACATCGAGCGCATCGTCGATCCGCACAGGTGCCTTTTGATAACCGATGGCTGGCAGGCTCAACGCATAACGAACGTTTCGCTTCTGCAAGGCGATGATCGACCTGATGAACTCCGGGAACCATGAAACAGTGAATGCATCTACCCGCAGCTTGAGCGCACCTTGCATGCCAAGCAATGCATGGTCGTCCAGGGAGGTAAAGCGCAGCAGTTCGGCTCGCCCCTGAACGCTGGAAAAATGCTCGCTGACCTGCGTCCTGTCAGTGAAACGCCTGAACCCTTGCTGCGATGAAAACAGGTACGACACCGGCAACTGATCGACCCGAAACTCGATCAGGAAGACACCGACCAGCTTGACGGGCTCCTGATCACCAATGCCGACAGACAGCCTGCTGACCAGCATCGACTTCAGATCGGCAGGCACACCGGGGTACGGCAACAGGGCTCGCAACTGACGGCATTCGTGCTCCGTCAGCGAACCCTGCGCGATACTGGTCAACAAGGTCTGACGCAGGGATTCGGCCAGAGCATGAGCCGCCACGTCGCGCATGGTGCGGCCATCCCTGGTGATCTGATTCCAGTAATCATCCAGCAATTGTTCGTAAGTGTCGGTAACGATAGCGCTCAGTTCATTGAGGGCCTGGACGTATGGCTGCGCCTGGATAGCCGTCAGGATACGGCCTTGCACATCCAGAAACCGCAGGGTGAGCCCGCTTTCTGGCTCTTCACCCCCATATTTATGGGCCGCGACCTCAACCAGTGTCTGGGAGCCCACCACCCTGCTTATCAACGCGCCATCATCGGACAACCGCTCTTCGATGATTTGTACCGGGTGATTGAAGACATCAAGAGAGTTGCCGGGCAGAAGCTGTGAAAGCCTGACAGCCAGGGCTTTCCCCAACACAGTGTGCAAGGACGGAAGTCGGTGCAGTCCCTCGGACAGTTGATCAAGATGCTGAACCTGTTGCTGGACGACGGACTCCATCTGTACCTCGAACAGCGGGTCATTGACCAACTGCGCCTCGATCTCAAGGGACATGTCCCGGATCTCGTCGAACCTTTTCTTGAGTCTGACGAGTAATGCAGCCCGGCTCTTGAAGCGCTCGATACCGAATATCAGGGTACTCAGGAACACCGGGGCCTCTCGGTCCCGGGGATTGCTCAGCAGTAACGCACCCGCCAGTTCGGCATTGGGCGTGGAGCCGTCATCCATCACCAGTCTGTCGACCCGCGGGGAAGGCCTTGGGCTGCTCAGGTCGTTGGTATCGTCAACCAGACTTTGCAGCCATCTGCCTTCGCCAGCGCTGATACGAGAGCTGCTGACTGCCTCTTGGATGCTTTGCGAGAACCGCGCCTTGAGTGATGCACTGAAAAAATACGGCGGTGATGACATCTGCGATTTCCTTTTCATGAAGCCTCAGCCCACGCCGGATAACCTGGCGTGGGCCAATAAAAGGAAACAGCTTATTGAGGGAGCAGAATGGGCTGCGTTACATAAAGCAATGGATAAACAACCGTTGCGCTCGCCTCAGCCAGCCTTGCGGTTTTTCTCGACCCACACAGCGTAGGCATTGATGAAGGTTTGCAGGAACGGGCGAGTCTTCTCCGACAGCGTACCGGCCTCGTCGAAAAAGGTGCCGGCATTGCCCAGATAGGCTTCGGGCTGCTGCAGGCAAGGCACATCCAGAAAGACCAGCGACTGACGCAAGTGGTGATTGGCACCGAAGCCGCCGATCGCGCCGGGAGACGCACTGATCACCGCGCCCGGCTTGCCACTGAAAGCACTTTTGCCATAAGGACGCGAGCCCACATCGATGGCGTTTTTCAGCGCGCCCGGCACCGAGCGGTTGTATTCGGGGGTAACGAACAACAGGCCATCTGCGGCTGCAAGCTGCTCGCGAAATCTCGTGTAAGCCTGCGGAGCCGAAGCGCCATCAATGTCTTCGTTGTACAGCGGCAGGTCACCGATCTCGACAATATTCAACTTCAGTGTGTCAGGGGCCAGATCAGCCAATGCGAGCGCGATCTTGCGGTTGATGGAGTCTTTTCTCAGGCTGCCAACCAATACGGCGATGGAGTGAATCTGGCTCATGGGGCTATCCGTCATCTGATTCAAGGAATCATGAGGTATAGCCCAAGTCGCGTTCAGGGCAAGTGGTGACTAGCGTGATGTCGCATTACCCCACAACTGAAAAGCCCTGTGCTTTAGCAGCAGATGCATGACAGCACAGTGACCGGGCCTTCAAGACACATGAGGGAAACTCACCCGCCCGAGCAAGGACGTCAACAAGGCCAGTGAATCGGCATTATTCAACATGATTTCACTGCGCACGCGAGGATCGGCATAAAAGACATCCCGCGCTTGCGACAGGTTGTTCTTGCCGGTGATACGTAAAACCGCAGCCTTTGCGCCCCCCTCGCGATGTTTCAGATCCTTGAACGTCCCGTCGTTCAGTTGTGCAAACAGTTTGCTGCGATCGGTGTAATAGGACAACGTGTCCCTCTGCGCAGCCACCACCTCGTCCTTGAGACGCTTCCTGAACTCAGCCGTGTCCTCCATGAGATCATAGAACGGTGCATTAGAGTCGACATAAGCAATGTCTTCCGTATTCAGGCACAGATGGGAAACCTCATGAAGCAGGATCGTGCCACGATGATGCGACCCCATATTGAACTCGCCCGTACGAATGGCTGAAACCTTGAGGCGATAGTAAGGCAGACGAAAGAACTTGTCGGTCAGGAAGATCCGCTTCATCGGATCGTAAACGAATACAAATGCCGTGGAGTCATGATGGGCAGGCCTGTTGATCCCGACGACATAACGATCCGAGTCATGGGGCGAAAGCGAAGGGTCCATCAGGGCACCATACAAGGTGGTGAGAGAGTCTCTGACAGAATCGATCAGACGCGCATCGGGGTGTGAATAACTGAAAAACTCCGAGAGGATTTGCATACATCGAGGATGAAGGTTTTCCGAGTGCCCCTTGAGATTATCCAGGGCGTTCTCCAGGTATTTCCGGGCCTGGTTGTGGGCATCGGCGATCAACTCCGTCCGGTCGCGGAATACCTGGCGAATTTCAGACATCCCCCTGGCCTCGATCACCATATACCTGTCGACATCCAGGTTGACCATTCTATTTTGAAAGCGGCTCACGACCGGGCCGCCGCCCTTGAGCCCTGCAAGGTCCAGTTCCCATTGCTGTTTTATGTTGAGCCTGATCCCTGGCCCCGGCTGATCCTTACCGACAATGCGCCAATTGTTTTCACTCAACTGGACCTGATAAACCTTTCCTTGAATCGCGACATACTCTTTTTGGGTACGCTTGTCGCGGTAGGTATTGAGCAGGTTGTCCTTGTACAACTCGTTCAAGGCCACATCCCGGACTTCAAGCTGGCGCAACCGCCCTTGCAACTGCGACGAGAGAACATTGTTGCCCCAGCGAAACCTGAAAGACGTGTCTTCAGGTGCCAGCACCTCTTCAGGCTCTTCAAGCTGTTCGGCAAACTCCTCCTTGGATTTTTTCCGGGAAGATATCACCATGCTCAGCGCCGCCGTGAACTCCGAGGCGGCCTTGCCCCAGTGCTTGTCTGCAACAGCGTGAATAGAAGCCTGAAACAGGGTCCGGCTTTGCCAGACACCCACAAGCGCACCCAGCCTGCCCGGCAGGAACGACAAGATCTGCTCGCCCAGCAGGCCCCATAGATATTTGGAAGCGGCCCGATCATTCTCTGTATTGGTAACGCTGTCATCCTCAATGAGCTGCTTGAAGGTCTCCAGGGTCCCCTTGAACAGTAATTGCAGGGCATTCCCCTTGTAAGGCGTCGTTCTGATATCCACAGGCGCCGGACGTGTCCAGGGAACATCAAGGGAAGACTCGACACTGAACGAAAGATGCGGCTCCAGAAAACCGCCATTGGCATAAACATGCCGAGTTGCCGGATCAAGGCGTCCCAGGATGAAATCCTGCAAACTGCTGGAAGTCCGGATATCGGCCAGCAGCGCATTCCTGTTGGCATATTCCTTGATCGACAATGCACCGCCGAGTACCGAATACAGCACCCATGGACCTTCCTGAGGCGTACCGGGTGCAATCACATAGACACCCATGACGTTGTCGGGCGCCCAACCGGTATCGGCACGTAACAGTTGCAAGGGGCTGATGGTGATATCGCGTCCCTTGAAAGGTACTCGCGCAACACCGTCAGGCATGGTCATGACACTTTCGAGGGCGTCATAGCCTTCCATGGTCATAAGCCCCATGAGCTTGAGCTGGAAAGCCTTCAACAATTCATAAGACGGTACCTGATCGATGTAGTTGTTTTCCCGGACGGCGTAATCCGCGGACTTTTCATCGAGCTTCTGCGCCACCATCAATCGGTAGTTTGCTGCGATATCCAGTGAGCGAACCATCTGGCGAATGTACCCTGCCGTCAGTGAGGAAACCGGCTGAAAGCCCTCTTTCAACGAGATGGACACGACACCATCCTGGGCTGAAAAGAATCGGTCAATGGCAAAGTCGGTGAGGCTTTCACTGACCCGTGTAGTGGCGACAGGTAATGACTGTGGAACCTCTCCCGGTGCGACTGGTGCAGGGGTGTAACGCGTCAGGGTAACGCTCACTTGTTCAGGCGTGAGGTCCTGCCCCGGAAAATCTGCCTCCAGCCTTTCGGACAACTTGCGTTGTGCATACTCGTGAATATCAGGAATTTCGAACAGAAAATCCTTTTTACGGTCGTGGGTTGCATAGAAGCGCTGCCATATCCCCAATAACATTATCTGGTCATCAATGGAGGCGGCTTTGATCCACTTGGAAAGCAGCACATCGCCTTGCATCATTTGCAACCGGGTGCCCAGGCGTCCGACTATCCGCCGCTTGCTGTCATCATGCTCAGCCAGATCAAGTGCATTGCGAAACAGTTCGGGTTTGAGTTTCCATGTGCGCACCCGCTCGTACTGAAGCAGGTCCCCTTGCCGCTGACGCCCGTTTTCGGCATCTTCCAGAAACCGAATGAAATGCTCCTCGATACGTGTCAGTTCAAGATGAACAGTCGGCAGTTCATTGGCCTCGCAATACTGACGCACCACAGGCTTGTCCGACTCATTCAAGAGGTCCAGCACATAACTGCGATGGTCAAGACGAACGAGCCAGGAGCTGACGAGGCTATCGATATCCTGACCGGGCTCAAGCACCTTGAACCCCATGTGCAAGGACCACATGAGGTATTGAGCATCGCGCGTCGAATCAAACAACACGAAGGTATTGGTCAGGGGAATGTGGCGCGCTATGCCATCAAGCTTGAGGGCCAGCGCAAAAGCCTCGACACGCTGGCTGCCAAAAACGGCTCTCAAACTACGCAAAGGCCTGTCCAGAACCTGTTGGAGCATGTCCAGCGCATCCGCGTCGATCGTGCCGCGACGTCGCTCGATCTCCAGTTCAAGGCGTAGCGTTTGCTCACGAACAAGCTCCGACAGCCTGTCTGGATAAATCCGGGTATCGAGCAGCCGCACCGGTTTGCGGTAAAGACTCTTGAGCTGTAACTCATACCTGCGGGCAAAATCGCGCTGCACCAGAGAAACGATTTTCCCCGCCAACCGGGGCGGTAACAGATTCATGGAACTGGCCAGGGCCGGGTCCGATGAATCGCTCAGTTTCCAGCTTTCAGACCAGATACCCGAGCCTTCCTTGACGACCTCTTCAAACGCCATAGAAACAAGGCTTTTGGCTTCTTTGCCCGGAATATGCCCCCAAAGCCTGCGCGCATCGAGAAGGTGATTGCCGATGACTGCCAGATACCGGTTCAGAGCATGGCGCATGCAACTGGCAACCCCCGCGTACAACTGCCCCAAAAGCCGGACCACATCATCCATCTCATGCAGTTGCTCGCCCCAGGAGGCCAGAAAGTCACTTTCGAATTTCTTTTCAGCGAACAGGCTCTTCGGAACCTGCTCCAGACTCAACGAATACTCAGGGAGAAAAACACCCGAGCGCCATCGTCCGGAGTCATGAAGCCCATACAGCCGACTATCCAGCAGCCCCCGAATATCCAGCGCATCGTCGATCCGAACAGTCGCCAGACGATGGGAAACAGAAGGCAACCCCAGCACGTACTCCAGATTTCTCTTCTGCAGGGCGATGACAGATCCGGCATGCTCACTGAACAATGAGTGCTCGATCAGGCTCATTTGTATCTGTACACGACCAGAAGCACCCAGCACCCCATGGTCGTTCAAGGAGGAATAACGCAACAGTTCGAGACGCCCTGCCTCGGTTCCGAAATGCGTGGCCACCGCCTGCTCATCAGCAAAACGGCGAAAGCCCTCCACCATAGAAAACATGTAGAAACCCGGTAACGAGCCTGTCGCGAACTGGATCAGCAGTACGCCCAGAATCTTGACCGGTCCTTGCCCTTCAATACTGACCGAAATCCTGTGTACATGAACCCAATCCTTGCCGGGAGTGGCGCTGGGCGATGGCAGAAGAGATCGCAAACGACGGAACTCGAACGAGGTCAGCCCCCCTTCTTCCCTGGACGACAACAGCTTCTGACGAAATGACTCGGCCAGCGCATACCCGGCAAATACCGTCATCGTCAGCCCGCACTCGAGCTCCTGCTCCCAGTAATCGACAAGGGATCTTTCATAGCTGGCGGATAGCTCTTGCACGGTTCGGGTAATGGACTGAACGTAGGGCAGTGCCTGATCCTCGGAAAGCACCTGACCATAGGCTCCGAGAAAACGCTGCGCCGACTTGGAGGACGTGGACTGGGCGTCATACTCATCCAGTACGGTGCTGGACAGATACTGCGCATAAAGGACACCGGGCGCCACAGCCCCATGGGGAGTTTGAGCCGGGTCACTGAGAGTCTGCGACATGTCGCGAAACACGTTGATGGGCGATTGAGGCAGTTGCTCGCGCAGGTTCTCCTGCAGTGCCTGCGCCAATACCGTCTGCAGGGAAGGCAACTGATGCAGGCAATCGGACAAGGCATTCAGGTGCTCCATCTGCTGCTGAAGAATCAGCTCCATCTGGCGCTCGAACAAAGGGCCCTCGATCAGTTCAGCATCCAGTCGAAGCGGTTGACTCGCACTGTGGGCATAACGTTCGTTCAGCAGGTCGAGCAATGCCTGTCGAGTCTCGAACCGCTCGATCCCAAAAAGCAGGGTGCTCAGAAATACAGGTGCATCGGTGCGGGTCGGGTCACTGATCAATAACGCAGAGGCCAGTTCCGCATGAATCGGCGCACCGTCTTCCATGATCAACCTGTCGACCCGTGGGTGGGGCGAAGCCTCCAGAATGTTGTTGGATATCTCGGCCAGACGCTTGAGCCACTCGCATTCGCGAATAGTGATCCGGCTGTCACTGATGGCCTCAGTCAGGCTCTGGGTGAATCGGCGTTTAAGCGAATCGCTATAGAAATACGGAGCTGTTGATGCAGGCATAAGCCATTCTCCTTATGTCACGTTTCCCCGCTTCAAAGGGTTGCAAGGGGGATAAAGGAAAACGAGCTTATAGAGAGGCTGATCAGCGACTGCTGTACATATGGCAATTCAAAAAACACCTGTGGGAGGGGCCTTGGCCGCGACGACCAGCTTACAGGCAGCAACACATATTCAGCGATTCAGCACCTGAAACATTGCTGTCGCGGCCAAGGCCCCTCCCACGGATTGTGAGTCAATCGATCTGACTTTTGAAATCAGCCTCTTGACTGACCGGCATCAGGCTCATGACTATTTTTTCGCGAACGGCAAACTCACTCTCCAAACGAAGGTCTACAACGCTACATGACGGATGCAGAATGCACCGGTCATGTGAATGACATGCAAAATCAGTGGTTTTTCAGAGGTTACAAAGTAAATGGCTTCAGTTCTCGTCGGACAGTTTCATGCAAGAGATGCGGATGGTCGTATCTATCCGGTGCATGAATTCCAGGAATCACAGCCTGATGAGGCTGACGGCAAGGAGCCTGTCAAAACGTATCGCCTGGCTATCGGCGACAGGGTCAGCCATTTGGGCGGGGAAGATTTTGAGGTGATCCAGTCAGGCGTGAAGATGACTCGTATTCCCTGAATGCAAGCCTTGTGGATACCGGCACGGTATCAAGACCTGGGGCCCTCGCGAGCACTCCTCCCCAAACACTCGTGGGAAGAAGTTCGCTCGCGACGGGTCAAAACGTCGATAACGTATCTCGGGACTATCCAACCATCGCTTCGCGCCCCAGCAACGTTACCAGCAGGGCCAATGAGTCGGCATTCCCAAGAATGATCTTCGCTCGCTTGTGTACATCGACGTAGAAGAGCTCACGCGCTTTCTCCAGCTTGCTTACACCCGTGACCTTGAAAATCAGTTTCCTGGCTGCCTTGTCGGAAACGTCATACCAGTTACCGTCATCGCGCTGGATGCGGAACAACTCATTGCGTGGCGTGCGGTAGGACAGGCCATGCTGATGACGAATAATGTCGTTCTTGACCCCACTGTAATAAGACGACGTGCTTGCCAGCAGGTCGGTAAAGGGCATCGTGGCATCGAGATAAGTGATGTCTTCGGCTCCGCAGAACAGGTGCGTCAGTTCGTGGAGCATGACCGCCGCCCGGGAATGAATGCCCGGATGAAACGTATTCGCCTGAACCACACTGGCCCTGAGAGACACGGGAGGATCCCTGAAGAATCGTTCGGTCATATAGAGGCGTTTTTTCGGATCTCTGGGATAAACGAAGGCTGAAATATCCTCCATGATCGACTTGCGCTGCCCTATCACGTAACGCTCAGAGTTGAACGGCGAGAACGTGGCGTCCGTGAGCGCACTGTAGAGTTTTCTGACCGCACTCAGGACCATCTCGTGAAGCTGAACGGAAACGACGGGCGCATCGAAGAAATCTGCCAGGATGGTCCGGACACCAGTGAGCGCAGCGGTTCCATCGGGATTGCGGTTCTGCAGGTTATCAATGCAGTTTTCCAGGTATTCACGGGCAAGGGTATGGGCCTCACGAATCTTTTCAGCACGCTCGGGCCATAAACGGCGTATCTCGGCCATGCTGCTGGACTGATACACAATGAGGTCATCGGCGCTCATTTCGACGACACTGCTTCTCAAGTACGACACGGTACCACCGCCGCCACTGAGTCCCAGCTTCAGGTCCAGCCGCCAGCCGTCGGCATGCAGGCTGACCCTGGGCCCACCGACAATACGCCAGCCGTTGGCATCCTTTTCGATATGAAAGACCGCTCCCGACAGCACGATATAGGTATTGCCGCTGGCCGTGTCCCGGTAATTGTTCAAAATCGGGTCCTTGACCATACTGCTCAGCGCCACATCAGTGGCCTGCAACGTACGTAATCGCGCCCACAACTCCGGTGTCAGGCTTTTGTTGCCCCACGTGAAGATCTGCGTTTCGATCGCCCATTCCGGTGCAGGTACAGCCCTGGATTCAAGCTTGACGTCAGCGACGGCTCCCGTAGGGGATTCTGACTCGGTCAGAACCACTTCTTCCTCTCGGGTCTGCCGGACAAGAATCAGTGAACCTATCGCCGACAGCAACTCCGCAGCGGCCTGGCTCCACTCCATTTTCCTGACATCCCTGATCGAGCTTTCCAGCAGACTGACGCTCTGCCACGCTCCAAGCAGCATGCCCAGCCGCCCCGGAAGCAATGTCATCAACAACTGCGTCCCCATACCCCAGAGAAAACGGGTATCGGCGCTACGCGCTTCAACGTTGGTTACGCTCAACCGGGAAAACCACCATTGCAACAACAGTGCGGTGCTGTCGAACATCGCGTGCAGGGCGTTGCCCATGATCGGCTCGACGACGATCCTGACCGGTTCAGGCCGTGCAGGCATCTCGAAATCAGACCCGTATATGACCGGTAGATGCGGCTCTCTGAAACCGCCGTGTTCATAGAGATAACGCGCTGGCGCAGGAAGACGCTCAAGAAGCATTTTCTGAAAATCGGAGTCAGTGTGGATCGCGGCCAATAATGCGGCTTCGTCCTCGAACTCCCGCACCTGGTAACCGGAGTTGAACAATGTGTAGATCACCCAGCGACCGGATGCTGGCGCACGTGGCGCAATGATGAAGACCCCGAGCACCGTGTGCGGCGTCCAGTTGGGTGACACCCGAAGTTGCAGCGGGCTGATGATGATATCCCGCCCCTTCACCGGCTGACGTGCAATACCATCGGGCATGCTCAGCACAGACTGAAGTAAAAGGAAGGCCTCAGGGCTTACCTCATCCTTGAGCAACATGGTGTAGTTTCTGAATATCTCCAGCGGCGTTACCTGCTCAACGTAGCAGGTACGGCGCTTTATATATTCCTCAGTGCCGGGTTTGAACTTCATGGCGAGCAAGGCGCGGTATCCGGCTCCCAGATCCAGGTCTTCGACCAGATCGCGTACATAATTCATCGTGAGCGGGTTGTCGGCTTTTTCCACGCCGGGAAGGCTGACCGTCAACACACCATCGAGATAGAAGGGAAAGCGACCGACAGCGTAATCCGTGAGGCTGGAGCTCTGACGACTTCTCACCGCTCCAGCCCCGTAAGGCGTCTGGCCGACAGGCACAGACTCGGTAATGTAATGCGTTACAGTGACCGTGATCATGTCCGGGTCAAGATCACGGTCCGGGAAATCGGCCTGCAGACGGGGTAGAAGCCTTGAGCGGGAATACTCCGCAGGATCCGGGAGATCGAACAGGTAATTCTCCCCCGACATGCTGGCCACGAACCAGCGCTCGACCAGCCATGACAGGACGCGCAATTGCTCCAGGGGCACACTCTTGAGCCAGCCGGGCAGCAGGACCTCGGAAGCCATCATGTTCATGACGCCACCAATACGGTCCAGCAGAAACCTGTTGTGGCTGTCGCACTCACTTTCCCTGAGGGCATCGCGCAAGGTATTCCAGGGCAGTTTGCGGCGCAACGACTGCTCGCAGACCCGTATGCTGTCCTGGTAATGGCGCTCGATATCGATGCGCTGCAATGTCTGGATGACAGGCTCGACCACACGGGAGAGGTTCACCTTAACCCTCGGAGGACCTTCAAGGCCGTTGAGGTATTCCTTCACGTAGGCACGGTCCGCAGTTGGCAGTTGAGCAAGCCAGGCCAGACGCAGAGAGGGCGAATGCATGCTGGTGGTCAGGCTTTCTTCCAGAGCCTGGATGGACTCGTAACGACTCATGCCATCGACCATGGACCACATCACACAGGTGTCGGGCATCTCCGGCTGGATCAGTACCAGGGTGTTTGCCAGAGTCCTGGGCGCAAGATTCGGAGAAACGATCAGGTCCATGGTATAGACGTCTACCAACTGAATGCCCATCGCTTCGCGCAGTTTGAAGGATGGGTGGTCGAGCACCTGCTGGAACATGTCCAGACTCTGCACATCCAGATGCTTTTTGGTCCGTGCAATAGCCAACACCTGACGCAAGGCGCATTCACGTATATGCGAATCCAGCTTCAACGGATTTACCTGATTGTCGAACCAGCGCAAGGGTCTTGAGAAAAAGCTGCGCAGCCTGTGTTCGTAACGCCGAACGAACTCCTTGCCCACACGCTCCAGCATCCACTCCAGCAGATCGATGGGCAGGTTTGGCGCATCCACCCGCACAGCCGGGTCGCTTGCCACAACTCGAGCACTATCAGGCAACGGGCCAGTGGCACGTCCGCAAACCCGCTCCAGGGCCAGAGAAATCAGCCGCACGTTGGTCTGGCTGTCGATCTGCACCGCCAGATCGGCGACATCCATATACAGGCTGCCCTGTACGGCCAGATAGAGATTGAGCGTTTGGGTCACGCAGTCCACCACCTTTCCGTGCAGCTGACACTCGGCGTCAATGGACTGATACAGCGATTCCAGCTGTGATCCCCAGGTGTGGCGGGGCTCGTAAAGCACGCGGTCCAGATCTTCGGCAGTAAACTCGGCAGTGGTTTCTATGTCAGCCCAACGCTGTGCAAACTTGCTCTTGCTGGCAGACCAGCGCCAGGTATGTTGCAACATCGGCAGACGCCGATCGATACACTGACGTATGTCCAGCGCATCATCCACACGCACGGCGGCGCGCTGATAATGAATGGGCTGCATGCTCAATACATGAGCCAGGTTTCGCCACTGAAGATCAATGATGGTCTGCAGCATGGCAGCGAATAACGGAGATCTGAGCCGGCCGAGCTCGACGCTCTGGACCGAATGATCGTGCAAGGCACGATGCACATCGATCGAAGTCAAGGGCAGCTGTTCGGCAAGCACCGCCACGCTTTTGAAATGCTCGTTGAGCGCCTGTATACCTGAGAAGCGACTGAAACCGTGAGCCGTCGAATACAGGTAAAACCAGTCTGGCGCGTCCTTGAAGTGCACCACAAACGAGCCCGCCAGCTTGCAGACACTCAAGTCATTGAACACGAGCGATGGCTGCCAGATGCTGCAGACGAGAGGGTCGGGAGCAATGTGCGGCTTGTGCAGCAAGCCCGACAGCAGACGCCATGCATCGGTGCTCAGCGTCTCTGAAACCTTGTTGTGCATCAATTCATGAGCAAAGGACTCGACCAACGCCTGGGACATGTATTCGCGTAACGAGATCCCGTCGGGCAGATGCACGTTCCAGTAGTCGTCCAGCAACCTTTCGTAAGCTGAAAGCAATCCCTTATTCGCATGAGCCAGGGCACTCACCCAAGGCTCGGCCTGTTGTTCATCCAGCACCGCGCCTCTGGAATCCAGGAAGCGACGGCGTTGCCCCGGATCGAGATTCGCCGTACCGGTGGCATGATCCAGAAATGCGGCATCGGCCAGTGTCAGGGTACCTGCCACTTTATCGTTGTCGGCTAACAGTTGCAGACGATGCTCGAACACATCGACACGCCCCCGCAACAAGCGCTGATCGAGTTCACGCTGCAGGTTGTAGCCAATGGCCTGTGTCAATGACGGCAAACGGTCGAGCTCGGCATGCAGACGCTCCAGATGTCCTGCCTGCTGTTCGACAATGCCCCACATACGCTGGGTGAACAGGTTGCCCGTGATCAACTCGGCCTCCAGCAATGGAGCCTGGGTAGCATGAACCTGAAAGCGCTGATTGAGGGCCTGAAGCAGGCTTTGACGGTCAACGAAACGCTGGATGCCATCCAGCACGGTACAGAGAAATACCGGGGCCGAGCTGTCTTCCGGGTCGCTGATCATCCAGGCACTGGACAAGGCACCGCTCAGGGGGGTGCCGGTATTGCTGAGCAGACGATCGACCCGCGGCAGCGGTGGCGAGTGCGATTGAGACTCCGGCTCATCGATCAGACGCTGCAACCATTGCTTCTGAGCGACGCTGATCCTGGAGCTCTCGACAGCCGCGTCAAGGTCATCGGAAAAATGCTGTTTGAGGGTGTCCTGGTAATACCAGGGTATTGTGATCTGGCTCATCAAAAGGATCCTTCCTTCAAGGCCTGCCGGACTGGCACACAGCCCGGCAGGTAAAGTGAAAAAGGAACGTAACCAGACTGCCCTCAGGCCCTGACGTATATATATAGCAATCAGCCCGAAGCCTTTGGATTACCTCAGACCGGCCTCAGGAAAACCGCTCACGTCCCAGCAGACTCACCAGCATGGTGATCGAGTCGGCGTTACTGAGAATCACCCGGCTGCGCACCTCCGGGTCGCTGAGAAATATCTCTCGCGCTTCTTTCGCGGTCGCCTGGCCGGTCAGACTGTTCATCTTCCTGAACAGCCGGCCATCTTGAGGCCGCAAGTCGCGCATGACGTTACCGCTCGGGATACGAAACAACCGCCCCTTGGGCGTCAGGTGTGATAACGAGCGGTCACGCACGACCTGCAATTGCCTGTGGTAGAAACTCCATGCCGGCTGGCCGACATCGATCATCTCGGTGGGTGGTGCAGCGGCCTTGAGATAAGCGAAATCCACGGCATCGCAAGCCTGGTGGGACATCTCATGAATCAGAATCGATGCCCGGTAATGATCGTCGGCATTGAACGCCCGGTTACCGGGCAAAACCGCCTTGAGGGAATAGCTCGGCGGCGAAAAGAAATCTTCGGTGAGAATGATGCGCTTGCGCGGATCGCCAACCACCACAAAAGCGCTCACGGATTCATGCCCGCTCCGGGTCCTGCCCAGGACGAAACGTCCGGAACTCAGCGGTGCCAGTGAAGGCTGCAGCAAGCCATCGTATAACTCGGTGAACCGTTGCCTGACGTTGTCGATCATCGACGGCGTGGCCTTGTCTACACCGAAGAACGATTTCAGCGCGAGCTGCACCGGTTCGGACAGGCCTTCGACTGTCGGGGCATTGAGGTTGAACAAGGCATTTTTCAGGTAGCCCAACGCATGAACACGCGCCATCGTGATCTTGCGTGCCTCTTCACGGGAATACAGCCGGATGTTCTTCATGCCGTCGGCACGCACGCTCACGAACTCTTCGATCACCCCGTCGATTTCCCGGTCTATCGGATTTGAAGAGCGCAAGCTACCGCCCAGGCCAGGGTCCAGATCCAGTTGCCATTTCTGTTGGGCGTCAAGCCGCAGATCAGGTCCTGGACCGGCCTTGCCCTTGATACGCCAGACGCCATCGACATGCTCCACCTGATAAACCTTGCCCTCCAGCGCGGCGTAGAGACGCTGGGTTCTGGTGTCCTCATAAACGTTGCGCAAGGCATCGTGCCGGAGGGTCGCCAGATCGACATCAAGCTCTTCGAACGTGCCCAGATGCCGCTGCAGCACGGCAGGAGAGGCCGAACTACGCCAGAGAAACCTGGATTTACGGGCCAGAAACCACATGCGCATCGGCTGGACTTCTACACGTCGGTTCGATACGAGCGTCCCCAGCATCATGGTGAAATCGCTCAGTGCCACCCACCATTTCTGCTCCATCACAGCGCTGACCGAACGGGTCAGCAGTTCCTCGCCCTGCCATATCGCAATCAACGCTCCCAGCCTCGCAGGCACGAAGAACATGACGGCATTGGAAAACAGTTCGGTCAGGTGTACGAAATGCGCCCAATCGGCTTCGACGCTGGTCACAGCCTGGGTACGACTGAGGCCATGCATCACTTTCACAACGGCTTCGAACTGATGACGCATCGCGTTCCCCTCGACGACCATCGTGCCGAGACTGACCTTTTCGGGCCTCTCCAGCGTCGTATCGAAGATCGAGTCAGGTCCCTGGAGAGGCAGGGCAATATGCGCCTGATTCAGGCCGCCATTGTCGTAGCGATTGCGCAGCCGGGGCTTGAGACGGCTCAACAGCAGGTCCTGCAAGGCCCCCTTGGTGCGCAACTCGGCCAGCAGATGGTCACGATCGCGAAACTCCTTCAAGGTGAACTGCTCGCTGAATTGAACATGCAGCAGCAACGGCCCCTGCTCCGGGTCCTTCGGGCCGAACAGGTAAAAGCCATCGACTGCATCGGCGGCCATGCCCTGGCGCGGCACGAGGGTCAGAGGACGCATCACGATCTGCTGGCCATCAAGCGGCTCGCGCGCCATGCCATCCGGCATGTCGAGCACGCTCTCTAGGTAATCGAAGGCTTTCTGGCTGATGATTCCCTGCATTTTCAGTTCGATTGCCGCCACCATCAGCAGCGAGGGAATCTGCTGCATGAAGCTTTCGCGGCGACTGGCGTACTCAGGCGTTGAGGGATCAAAGCGTTCGGACAGCAATGTCCGGTAGTGCCGACCGACATCCAGCTCGTGAACCAGTCGGGCTACGTAATGGGCGTCCAGCCCTGCCGGGAGCGGCATTCCGGCCGGTAGACCGACGCTGCTTACACCCTCCTGGATCCCGGAAAAGTGATTCAGGGAATAGTCCACCAGACTCTCACTGTAGACCCGGGTCCCCGCTGGAAAGGACGGCGGCAGATTACCGGTACCGACCATGACGCTCCAGGGGTCATAGATGGTCATGGTCACCGTTATCTTGTCCGGGTCCAGGGCATATCCGGGAAAATCGCGTTGCAGTGCCTCCAGCAACCGTGGCCGGGCAAAAAGCTGCATGGGCGGCACACCGGCCAGAAAGTCCGTGGCCGGGTCGAGAGTACGAAAATAGTTCTTTGCCAATTCAAGGTAGCGCTCCAGATCCTCCAGCGAGGCATTCCTGAGCCAGTTCGGCATCGAGTTCATGAACAGCAGCCCCTGGACACGGATGGACAGACAATCGAGCCAGGTCAGGAGCCAGTCGTTGTTGCCTGACAGATCCACGCCCCCCTTGAACGACATGGCGGCCAACCGGTGTTGCCGGGCATCGTGCAACGCAGTGGCAAATTCGCTGCTCTGCCCTTGCTGGGCATCCTGTTGCATCAGATGCAGAAAATCTCCATCGACCCGCTCCAGGCTCAGCGTCATGATCGCCCTGGCTGCGAGGGTTTCATCCACCCATTGGCGATCCTGATCGGGGAATACCGCCAGCCATTTGGAACGCCACTCGGGATCAGCCAGACGCATCTGTAGCCACGCCTCCAGCTCCGCCCTGGAATCCATCTCCAGAAGCCCCATGAAAGGCGACCAGAACAACAGCCGCTGCCGAGCCTGACCGGGCATCTGCAAGGCCCCGACGACGTTGAGCCCCAAGGGAAATCGCCGACCGCTCAGCCTGAGGGTAATCCTCTGGACATCAGCCGATCCACGACGAGTCTCGCTCAAAGGGCGGTCCAGAACAGCCTGCAGCAGGTCAAGCAGCGACGCAGCAATAACCTTATGGCGTCGTGCCAACGCCAGTTCCAGGCGTAACATCTGCTCGCGAGAGTTACGTAACGTCTGGCTGACCTGCCTCTGTGTATTGGCAATTCGCAATGGCCGGTCGTAGAAGGCTTTGAAACCGGCAAGACATGACGCCTGCTGGGCATTGGCCACCCGATCCACGATCGTTTCGAGCAAGGGGACAGGAAGCGCTGCCGATCCATCGTCTCCCCTATGCTCTGCCGGTAGCTGAATCCTGCTGTTCGGCGGTATAGGCCTGCTGCGCGCACCACTGAAGCGTTCGATCACAAGGTCCGCCAGGCCATGAGTCTGAGGGCTTTCACAATGCACTCGCACATCGCTTCCCTCACAAACGCCCTGCTCGCTCCAGATCAGGCGGATGTTCTGTCCCTCGTGAGGTACGGGATAGTCGAGCGCTGCCAGGTAAGGACTCAAGGCCTGCCGGACAAACATCTCCATGGACGGCCGCAGGTCACCGATCTCACGCAGCGTATCTTCGATCCGGCTCAGTTGCTCTCCCCACGACAGAGCCGGGACGACAGTCGGGCTGGAAGGTGCCGACCTGGCACCTGACATGGGCGGCCAGGACACCAGAAAGTGCGTCGGCTCGTTCAGCCAGCGGCCACCGATGCCGATGTACGGCAGACGCTCATCGAGCAGCGCCCGTACATCCAGAGCATCGTCGAGCATTGCACGCAGCTCGCCCTCATCCCGGCAATGGCGCTTGAGCGCTTCGGCCAGACTGCGTTCCTGCAGACCGATGATGCCTTCGATGCAGTCGTAGAACAGGGGTTTGTCCACCCGGTAATCATTCACTTGCAGACCCACTGCGGTTTCCAGGGTCGACAGTTCGGCCTGATCATTCAGCGACAGGTAATGGCGCAATTCGCTACGGCCTACCGGGCTGTTGAACAGATCGACCAACGCCTGGCGGCTCTTGAGCTGGCGCACACCCTTGAGAGGGGAATAGAGCGCATACGCACCCTGTTCCAGTGGAATCAGGTAGAGGCTGACCAGCTTGTACGGCCCCTGCCCTGCGACGGTCAGCGACAGCCGGCTTATGGGTAGGGCCGAATGCTTGTAAAGAGGTAGCGCAGCAATCCGTGCCAGGATGGTTGTGGAAGAAGGCTCAGACTGTTGCAGCATCCAGACCCTGTGGCTGAACGCATCGGCCAGCGCCTGCGCGAATCGATGGCGGCGCGTCAGGCCGTACCTGTCGGGACTGCTCCAGTAATCTGCGACCTGCCGTTCATATTCGTCCTTGATATCCGCCAGACGCAGGTTGAAATCCGACACCCCTGCCGACTCCAGCGGTTGACCTCTGCGACCAATGAAACGGCAGCGCTGACCTGCGGGTAAAACCTTGCCAGTCAATGCGTCCAGGGCCAGCTGTTCAAGGCTCTGAGTCCGAACGAGGATTTCCCGAGAGGTGCCATGCTCAGCGGCCATCTGCTGCACGATCTGCACCCGTGGCGCATGAAGATCAAGATCGCCGGTGGACCAGAGGTCAGCATGCCTCGATGCCAGCAGCCGACCCAGAACATGATCGAGGGACGGCAGCGTCTGCAAGTCATCCGCCAGCCAACGCAAGGTCTGCGCCTGATGGTCGATGACCTGCCACATGCGCTGCTCGAACAATGCCCCCTCTACCAACTGGAGCTGAAAACCGGGGTGCTTGTCGGCTGTCACGGAAAACGCCTGCGTCGCGTAAGCAGTGAGCTGCTGACGGTCGGAAAAACGCATCAGGCCATCGGCCAGCGTATCGACATAAACCACGGAGGTGCCTGAGTTCCAGCGCTGAATCACCCACGTAGTGACCATGGCAAGAGGTTCGGGCGAGCCGTCTTCCAGGATAGGACGATAAACCTCCAGATGCCCCGGTTGCTCGGTGTCGGCCAGATACTGCAGATAGCCAAACTCTTCGTCCGTGATCCGCTTCCGGGCCCTGGCGAGTCTGAGATTACGTTGAAAACGCTGACGCAGCGCCTCGGTCTGAAAATAGGGTGTAGCAGGCATGGCAAGCTTCCTTTTGCACAAAGTGCCACAGGCATCGAAACGCCCATGGCAAATAACGTACAAGGGATCCTAACCAGCACATGCCTTGACACTGCACTACATATGGCAACGCTCCAGATGCAGTGCATGAGTCCGGATACCGCTCAGGAAAAACGCTCACGCCCCAACTGACTTGCCAGCATGGCGACCGAGTCGGCATTGTCGAGGATCACCCGGCTGCGTACCTCCGGATCGACGATAAAGGCCTCACGCGCCTCTTCCAGAGTCTGTTTGCCGGTCAGCCGGACCATCTTGTCAAACATTCGGCCATCGCCGGGCTGCAAGCCTCGCCAGCCCTGGCGAGTGGCGACGCGGAACAACATGGGCTTGGGCGTTCGATGCGATAGCGCATTATCGCGCAAGAGCTGCAATTGCGTCTTGTACGAATGCCATTCCGGCAAGCGCTCATCGAGCATATTCACCGGCGGAGCGCCGGAATCCAGATAAGCGAAGTCCACGGTATCGCAGACCTGATGGGATATCTCATGGATCATGGTCGAAGCCCGGAAATGATCATTGGGGCTGAAAGCACGGTTATCGGGTAGCACGTCCCTGAGTGGATAGGCAGGTGGAAAGAAAAACATGTCGTTGAGAAAGAGACGCTTGCGCGGATCGCCGACAAGCACAAAAGCGGCTACTGACTCGTGCCCGCTCTTGGTCTCACCAATGACGAAACGGCTGGAACTCAGCGGTGCCAATGAGGGCTCCGACAAGCCGACGTACAATTTGGTGAGTCGTGTCCTGAGGTAGTCGACCATCTGCGGTGTAGTCTCCTCCACGCCGAAGAACTCTTTCAGCAAGTCCTGTACCGGCCTCGCCATGCCGTGCACTGTCGGTGTATTGACATTGAACAAGGCGTTTTTCAGGTAGCTCAGTGCCTGGAAGCGGGCCATGTTGATCTTGTGGGCCTCTTCACGGGAATAGAGGCGAATGTTCTTCATGCCCTCGGCACGCACGGTGATGAGCATGTCGATCCGCTGTTGCATCGCCTGCTCGCTCGGGATTGGCATGGGGGTGCCACCGCGCAACCCCAGCTCCAGATCCAGCTGCCATTTCAGTTCACGGTCAAGCCGGATCCTGGGGCCTTGAGCGGTATCGGTAGTGATACGCCAGGAACCCTCGACCTGATGAACCCTGTAAACCTTGCCTTCAATTGCGGCGTAGAAGTTCTGAGTCTTCGAGTCCTTGTAGAGGTTGTACAAGCCATCGTATTGCAGGGACGACAGTTCGATATCCAGTACTTCGAACTCGCTCAGGCGCAACCTCAACGCAGCAGACAAGGCTGAATTGCGCCAGGAAAATGTTTCCGGCCGAAGCTGGAACCGGGTGTGCATCGACTCGACCTCGGCTCGCCGGGTCGAGACCATCATACCCAGCGCCATGGTGAAATCGGACAGCGCCTGCGCCCATTGCATTTCGCTCGCGGCGTCAATCGACTCACGCATCAGGTTGCCGCTTTGCCACATCGCGATCAGCGCCCCCAGCCTGCCCGGCACGAAAAGCAGCGCCACATCGGAAAGCAGAGCCATCCCGCGCACGAACTGCGCCCAGCTGGCCTCGGCACTGGTCACGGACTGCTTGCGACTGAGGCTGCCAAACAGTTGCACAATGGCCTCGAACAGGTGACGCAACGCATTACCTTCGACGATCGCAGTGCCAAGACTGACCTTTTCGGGCCTGTCCAGCGTCGTTTCGAAAATCCATTGGCTACCTTGGGCCATGAAGGGAATGTGCGCCTCGTTCAGACCACCATTGCCATAGCGGTCACGCAGCCGTGGTTCAAGCCGGCTCAGCAGCAGTTCCTGCAAAGGCCCATTGACACGCAACTCAGCCAGCAGATGGTCATGGTCGCGAAACTCTCTGAAACTGAATTGCTCGCTGAAATGGATATGCAGCAGCACCGGCCCCTGCCTCTGATCCTTCGGACCGATCAGGAAAAAACCCTCTACCTTGTCGGCAGTCATGCCACGACGCGGCACCAGGGCCAGTGGCCGCAGCACGATGTATCGCCCATGAACGGGCTCGCGGACTGTGTTGTCCGGCATGTCGAGCACACTTTCGAGGTAATCGAAAGCTGTCTGGCTGATGCTCCCCTGCAATTTCAGCTCCATGGCAGTGACCAGCAACCGCGGAGGAATCTGGCGCATGAAGCGCTCTCGGCGGCTGACGTACTCAGGCTTTTCGGGATCAAAACGTTCAGCCAGCAATGTCTGGTAATGCCGACCGACATCCAGGTCATGGATCAACTGTGAAACATATCGGGCGCTCAACCCAACCGGTACTGGTGTTCCAGACGGCATGCTGATACTGAGCACACCATCCTGAACCTGAGAAAAGTGATTGAGGGAAAAGTCCACCAGATTTTCGCTCTGGACTATCGTGGCACCCGGAACGGAGATCGGGATTTCGCCGGGAGCCACCGGGGCTACGGCATAGTGGGTCATGGTCACCGTGATGGTGTCCGGGTCCAGGCTCAGGCCAGGAAAATCGCGTGTCAGCACTTCCAGAACACGTTCCCGGGCAAAGTGCTGCAAGGTCGGCACACCGGCCAGGAAATCAGTGGCCGGATCGTTATTGCGAAAGTATTCCTTCAACAGCTCGGTATAGCGCTCCAGATCGTACAGCGGGGCCATGGTCAGCCAGCCCGGCATCGAGCTGGTAAACAGCATGTTATGGACACGGATGGACATGAAGTCCAGCCAGGTCAGGAGCCAGCCGTTGTTATCTGCCAGGTTCACGCTATTCTTGAAAGGCTCGGGAGCCAGACGATACTGCCCGGCATCTCGCAACGCAGCGGCGAACTCTCTGCCCTGCGCATGTTGGTCATCCTGCTGCATACGGTGCAGGAAATCCCCGTCGACCCTTTCCAGTTGCACCGTCACAATCGCGCTCGCCGCCAGGCTCTTGTCCACCCACTGACGATCTTCGCCGGGAAATATCGTCAACCACTTGGAGCGCCATTCCGCGTCAGACAGGCGTCCCTGCAGCCAGGTCTGCAATTGTTCTCTGGAATCCATCGACTTGAGCCCGATGAACGGCGACCAGAACAACAGGCTCTTCAGCGGCCAGTCAGGTGGCTGAAGGGCCCAGGCAACGTCCACTCCCAGAAGAAACTGTTTGCCGTTCAATGTGATGCTGATGGCATAGACATCGACCGATCCTGAACGCATGTAGCTCAGGGGACGATCCACGGCATTCTGTAGCAGGTCAAGCAGTGATGATGGGATATCTCTCTTGCGACGCGCCACACTCAGCTCCAGACGCAGCAGATGCTCGCGGATGCTGCGTAATGTCTGGCTGACCTGCTTCTGTGTCCTGTCGATGCGCAACGGCAAGCTGTAGAACGCCTCGAAACGGGCCGGGCAAGAAGCCTGCAATGCCGTGGCAATCCTGCTCACGACAGGTTCGAGCAACTCGGTAGTCATGGCCCCCAAACCATCGGCCCCCTGATACTCGGTCGGCAATTGCACCTTGCAGTCTGGAGGGATGGGCGTGCGACGCGAGCCACTGATGCTTTCGAGCACCCGGTCCGTCAGGCAGATACTCTGATCGCCCCATGTCAACCGGATATTCTGCCCTTCATGAGGACCGGGATAGCCGAGCGCTGCCAGATAGGGACTCAAGGCCTGCCTGGCAAAAACCTCAACAGGCATGCGCTGACCACTGATATCGCGCAGGGTATTCTCGGCCCGGATCAATTGCGCCCCCCATGACTGTGCCGGGGTGACGACCGTACCGGGCGAAGATTGGGGAGCTGACGCAGACTGCCAGGTAGTCATGAAGTCCGTCGGCTCGTTCAGCCAGCGGCCACCGGCACCAATATACGGCAGACGCCCGTCGACCAGCGCCCGTATATCGAGGGCATCGTCAAGCATCGCGCTCAGTTCGCTTTCATCCCGGCAATGGCGCTTGAGTGCTGCGACCAGACTGCGCTCCTGCAAGCCGATGATGGCATCGATGCAGTCATAGAACAGAGGCTTGTCCAGCGGATAGGCATCCACTGTCAGGCTCGCGCCAGCTCCCGGGACCGGCAGTTCGTCCCGGTCGTTCAGCGACAGGTAACAGAGCAGTTCCTTGCGACCTGCCGGGCTGTTGGCCAGATCGGTCAGCGCCTTGCGACTCTTCAGGAGTCGCACTCCCTTGAGAGGGGAATAAAGCGCATAGGCTCCCTGCTCCAGATGAATCAGATAAAGACTTGCCAGCTTATAAGGCCCGCGACCATCGACGGTCAGCGACAGTCGGCTGACAGGCACGGGGGACACCTTATACAGCGGTGACGCGACAATACGTGTCAGAGCGTTGGTGGATGTCGCGTTCTGTTGCAGTATCCAGACCCGGTGACTGAAAGCGTCGGCCAGTGCCTGCGCGAACCGGTGGCGGCGCGTCAGACCGTGTGCGTCTGCATGGTTCCAGTAATGCCCGATCAGGTCTTCATAGTCGTCTTCCAGATCTGCCATGTGCAGGTCGAGGTCGGACATGCCGATACTCTCCAGCAGTTGCCCTTTGGAGCCCATGAAGCGGTAAATTTTCCCGTAGGGTAAAGCCTTGCCGACCAGTATGCTCAGCACCAGTTGCTCGTAGCTCTGGACACCGATGCAGGTTTCGCGGTTTGCGGCATGCCTGCCACCGGTTTGCTCCACGACCTGAACCAGCGGAGCATGAAGATCAAGATCTGCATCGGACCAGACATTGCCGAGCTTAGAAGGCAACAGCCTGCCCAGAACCTGGCTCAGTAACGGCAGTTCCTGCAGATTAGCCGCCAACCATCTCAGGCTCTGCGCCTGATGGCCGATGACCTGCCACATGCGTTGCTCGAACACCTCCCCTTCCAACCGTTGGAGTTCGAAGGCGGGGGTTTGATCGACAGTAATGGAAAATGCCTCTTTGGCGTAATCGCTGAGTTGCTCGCGATCGGCAAAGCGTCTCAGCCCTTCGGCCAGGGTATCGACGTACAGGAACCGGACATTCGCAACCCAGCGCTCGATCACCAGCGTGGAAACCATTGCGAGAGGCTCGGGCGAGCCATCACCCAGGAGTGGGCGATACAGCCCGACGGATCCTTGCTGTTCGACGGTCGCCTGTTCCGTGTCGCAGAGGTGCTTCAGGTATGTGAATTCTTCGTCAGTGATCCGTCTTTCGGTCTGAGCGACTCTCAGGTTGCTCTGGAAACGCTGGCGCAGCGCCTCGCTATGAAAATAAGGGGTGACAGACATGGCAAACTTTCCTTTTGCACAAAATGCCACAGGCCACAAAGGCTTCTGTGGTGGATAAAGTGCAAAGAAGCGTAACCAGTGGCCGCCCGATAATTACCGTACATATATCAACCGGTAACTTTCCGGCGCGGCCACATTGACGTCACCTCACCCTGTCAGAGGAACCGCTCGCGCCCCAGCAAGGAAATCAGCATCGCTATGGAATCGGCATTGCTCAGGATCACCCGGCGTCGGGCAACAGGGTCGATCAGAAAGGACCAGCGGGCGCTGGCCAGACTCGACTGGCCGGTCAAGGTGAGAATCTTCGTGAAAACGTCGCCGTCACTGGGAGTGAAATCCCGCCAGTTACCATTGCCTCCGGTAGCGAACAAGTCGGTAGACGGGGTTCTGTGCGACAACGTGAGTGTGCGCCTGCTCTGCAGGGCCTGCTTGTACCAGGCACTCTCCGGCTTGCTGTCATCGAGCAGATGCGCAGGGGGGGCACAGGCATCGAGATAGGCGATGTCATCGGTACCGTTGTACAAGTGCGACAGCTCATGCAGCAGCGCCATGACCCGGAAATGATCGTTGGCATTGAAAGCCCGACTGTCGGGCAACGGACTTTTGAGATTGTAGATCGGTGGCGAGAAAAACATGTCACAAAGGAATACACGTTGCTGCGGATCATTCTGAAACACGAAGGCTGCCAGTTCAGCATGGCCAGGCTTGGCTGCACCGACCACGAAACGATTGGAGTCCAGGACTGATAATGAAGGGTCCGACAGGCCATTGAACAGCTCGATGACACGCTGCCTGACAGCGTCGATCAATTCCGGCTCGATTGTCTGAACACCGAAAAAATCCCTCAGTATGACTTTCACCGGTTCGGCCAACCCTTGGGCGAACGGCACCCGGAGGTTGAACAATACCGTCTGCAGATACCTCTGCCCCTGATGGACCGCGATACTGATCCCCCGGGCCTGCTCGCGGGAATAAGCACGGATTTCCGTCATACCCTGCGCAAAGACATCCATATAACTCTGGATCTCCAGTTGCAGGTTACGCTCCCGACGGGCGAACACCGGGGGAGCGCCGCCAAACAGCCCAAGATCCAGTTTCAGTTCCCAACGCTGGCTCTGGCTCAGTTTCAACTTCGGTCCGTTCTTGCCATTGCCCTGGATACGCCAGTCTCCTCCCTGCTCGCTGACCTGATAGACCTTACCGTCCACGGGAGCGTATCTGGCCTGAGTGACCGGGTCCCGATAAAGGTTGTACAGGCTATCGTATTGCAGACTCGCCAGTTCGACGTCATACCTTTCGAACTCTCTCAGTCGCTCCGCCAGCTCTGGGGTCAGGGACGAACCGGCCCAGGAAAACACCAACACGCGGCTGATCGGCCGGTCACGCGACACCTCATGCTCCTCCTGGGTCCGAGAGATAACCAGCATGGCCAGAGCCGCCGAAAACTCCGACAAGGCCCGTCCCCAACGCTGCTCGGACACCGAGCCGACCGAGGCGCGCAACAGCGACTGGCTCTGCCACAGCGCAATCAGAAAACCCAGCTTGCCGGGCGCAAATACCAGAATCTGCTCGGCACTCAATGTCATCAGATGCAGGAACGACGCCCAGTCGGCCTGGGCAGTCGTCACTGACTGCTGGCGGCTGAGCATCTGCATCAGTTGCAGACTGCTCTCGAACAGATGACGCAAGGCGTTGCCCTCGATGATCCGGGTACCCAGACTGACCTCGCCTGGCTGGCCGAACGGCACGTCCACGATGTCTTCGGTGCTCCAGGGGATGTGCGCCTCGATCAGCCCATCGTTGGCATAACGCTGACGCAACAGCGGATCGACCCGGTCAAGCACCAGTTGCTGCAAGGGACCTTCAAGACGCATGTTCTCCAGCACATCGCGCAGGTTGCGAAATTCCTTGAAGCTGAACGACTCGCTGAACAGGCTATGCAGCACCACCGGCCCTTGAGCCGGATCCTGCGGGCCGATCAGGAACAGGCCTTCAACAGGGTCAGCGGCCATATCCCTGCGCGGCACCAGGGCCAGAGGGCGCAGCACGATGTTCTGGCCGTGCGTGGAAGCCCGGGCCTTGCCATCGGGCATGGTCACCACACATTCGATGAAATCGTAGGCCTCCTGGCTGATTTCACCTTGTAACTTCATTTCCAGTGCCGGTGCCAACAAACGTGCCGGGGCCTGAAGCATGAAACGCTCACGCCGCTTTATGTAATCGGTGCGTCGAGAGTCGAAGCGTTCGATCAACAGGTTCTGGTAGCGCAGCCCCACATCCAGGGTACGCACCAGTTCAGCCAGGTACCCGGCTGTCAGACCTGCTGGCATCGGGGTATCGGGTGATGCGTTCAGTAGCAGGCTGCCGCCC
This sequence comes from Pseudomonas lijiangensis, assembly GCF_018968705.1. Classification (NCBI taxonomy): domain Bacteria; kingdom Pseudomonadati; phylum Pseudomonadota; class Gammaproteobacteria; order Pseudomonadales; family Pseudomonadaceae; genus Pseudomonas; species Pseudomonas lijiangensis. Next base: position 1,719,476 of record NZ_CP076668.1, on the reverse strand, counting down.
TGAGTCGTGGAAAAATGATTGAGCGAATAGGCCACCAGGTTTTCGCTGCGCTCCAACACGGCTGCCGGTATGGACAATGGCACCTCACCAGGATGTACCGGGGCAATGATGTTCTGGCGCATGGTCACGATAATCTGCTTTGGGTCCAGCTCATGACCGGGAAAATCCCGCTGCAGCGCCTCCAGCAGTTGCTGATTGGCATATGACTGTAGCGTTGGAATATCGCTCAGGAAGTCCTGGGCGGGATCGCTGTAATGAAAGTACTCGGCCAGCACATCGGCATAACGCTCCAGGTCCGCCAGCGAGGCGTTGCCAAGCCAGTCCGGCAGCGAGCTCGAAAACAACTGGTTCTGGATGCGAATCGCCAGCACATCGATCCAGAAATAAAGCCTCTCGTCTCTTATGGCCAGATCCACATAACGACTGAACGGTATCGCCGCCAGACGACTTTCTTTGCCATGACGCAAGGCGCTGGAGAGCTCCTGCTCCTGATAATGCTGTTCATCCTGTTGCATTCGACGAATAAAGTTTCCGTCTACACACACCAGCGACAGAGTCAGCGTCTGAGAGGCCGCCAGCGCCTGATCCAGCCATTGCTGGTCTTCGCTGGCGAACAGCAGCAGCCATCTGCCGCGCCAGGCCGGATCCTGCAACCGTTGCGACAACATATCCTGAAGACTCGCTCTGGAGCGGAGTTCCTGCAGTCCGCTGAACACCGACCAGAACAACAGGGCACTTTCCGGGTGCTCCGGCTGCTGAATAACCCAGGCCGTATTGAGTCCAAGCGGCAAACGCCTGCCTCCGATCTCGATCCACAGGGCATACGCCTGGGCCCCATTGCAGCGCCCCCTGCTCAGGGGAAAGTCCAGCACCCGCTGCAATTGATCGAGCAACGGTGCCGCGATGACGTTCAGGCGACGTGCGAAAGACAGCTCCAGACGCAGCAGGTTGTCACGCATGCCATGCATGACCCGATCTAACGGCCATTGGCGCTTAGGGGTGCGGTTGGGACGGTTGTAAAATGCGTCGACACTGCCTGCGCAGATGGCCTCCAGATCGGCACCGCAACGCTTCACGACATAGTCGAGCAACGGAATGGTCAGCGATGCGCCTTCGACGCCATGTACTTCCCGTGGCAGATTCAACTGACTATCAGGCGGAATCGCAGTGGTCGATTGGCCGCTCACCCGCTCCAGCAACAGATCGACCAGACTCTGGATCTGAATGCCTGGTACCTGTGGTTGCACATCGGTGCCGACACCGGCAGAAACACCCTGACGGGACCAACTGAGCAGGATTTTCGACCCCTCATGAGGCCTTGGATAACCAAGCGCCGCCAGATAAGGACTGATGGCCTGACAGGCCAGTCTTTCAAGTGAGGGGCGCTGATCCTTGAGCTCGCTCAGCACCGCGTCGGCCAGCCTCAACTGCTCCATCCATACACCGGCATAAGTTGTCGGCGGTGTCCGCATGCCAATCCGGTAGGATGGAGGCCAGCTGGCCATGAAATTCGTCGGTTGCGCCAGCCAGCGCCCCTTGGCTCCAATGTAAGGCAGACGGGCATCGAAAAAGGCGCGAATATCCAGCGCATCATCGAACATGGCCTGCAACTCGCCCACTTCTTCGCAGCAGCGCTGCAGAGCGACGTTGATGTTGCGCTGCTGCAGCCCGATGATCGCGTCAAGACAATCCAGAAACAACGGTTTGTCCAGTGGGTATGCACGCAGTTGCCAGCCCTGTGCAGCCTCCACGACAAGCAGGTCATCAAGGGACAGATACTCATGAAGCTCGCTGCGTCCCTCCGGGCTGTCGATCAGACGGGTCAGGGCATTCCAGTCGCTCAGGTAACGGAGCCCTCGCCGCGGCGAGTACAGAACGTAGGCTCCCTGTTCCAGCTGAATCAGATACAGGCTGACCAGCTTGAACGTCCCCTGCCCATCGACCATCAGTGACAGACGGTTGATGGGCACCGGCGACAGTTCGTACAGGGCCGCTCCGGCAATCCTGATCAAAGCGGGTGCTGCGGCACCCAGAACCTGTTCCTGCATCAAGACCAGATGGCTGAAAGTATCGGCCAGCACCTGAGCCACGCGCTCGCGTCGGCTCACGCCTTGACGGTCACGTGCAGTCCAGTGGTTATCCAGCAATTGCTCCAGATCACCCGTCAAGTCTACAGGACGTAAATTGAAGTCATTGAGGTCAAGCGAATTCAGCGGCTGACCATTGAGGTCAATAAATCGAAACCACTGATTTTCTGGCAGGACTTCACCCGTCAGAGCGTCCAGAATGAGTCGCTCGAAGTGGGTGACCAGTAAAACCTCATCCCGGACCTCACCGGATGGCTCATGAGATCTTTCGACCAGTTGCACCAGCGGAGCATGAAGATCGGGGTGCCCATCGGGCCAGATAGCGGTGAGCTTCGAGGCCATCCGCTGCGGCAGCGCCTGGGGCAGCGTTGGCAATTGCTGCAGGTCATTGGCCAACCAACGCAGGTTCCGGGCCTGATGATCGACGATCCGCCACATGCACGCCTCGAACGGCGATTCTTCCAGGACCTGAGACTCATAGGCAGGGTCCAGATCGGCACGCACGGCGAACACCTTTTTGACGTACGCCGCGAGCTGTGGGTGATCGGTGAAACGCTTGAGACCTTGAGCCAGAGTATCGAGGTATAGCGTTTCAGTGTCGCCGTGGCGACGCACGATCAGAAGAGCCGAGGCGAGCCCGAGAGGCACGGGCGAACCGTCCTCCAGGATCAGGCGATAAAGTGCGGGCCGCGCCTGACTTGCCGAAGGCGTTTGCCCGGCAGCGACCAGACGCTGCAGGTCTTGCATTTCATCGGCAACGACAAGCCCATTGTCATAGGCGTCCTGCAGATGCTGTGTGAAGCGCCGGTGAAGCGCTTCACTGTGGAAATAGGGAGTGGTAGGCACGACAGACTTCCTTTTGCACAAAACGCCACCGGGCCCACAGGACACCGGCGGCAGAAAAAGTGAAAAAGGAGCCTAAACAAAGATTGCCGGGCAACTGCCGTACATATGGCAATCGACGGTCAGAGACTGGCGCAGGTTATGGCCCGAATCCCCTGAGGGTTTCTACCTCATGATTCAGGAAAGATCAGGTACCAGAAAATCGCTGTCTCGCGGGTTTGCGGATCGATGGCGCGATAGCGCATCTGATCGAAACCGCTCACTACATACCCACAGCGCTCATAGAGCTTGCAGGCTGCAAGGTTGTTGTTCTGGGTTTCGAGCATGATCCCCGGCAGATTGCGCTGGCGGCTCCAGAACTGCGCCACATCCAGCAAAGACCGGGCGACCCCGCAACGTCGGGCCGACTCGTCCACCGCCAGCTCATCGATATGGGCAAAACCATTCCAGTGAGTGCTGAGCACGATATGCCCGACCGCCTGCTCGCCCAGCCAGGCGACCAGCACCGTGCTGTCGGCGGCATCACGGTAATCACAGAACTCCTGTGAGTCGATGCCATAGTTCTTGAGATAAGGCTCTACGGAGTCGACCACCCAGGATTCGACACTCTCCCCCACGACCACTCGGGCATAGCCACGGACCGTGAAGGTGAATTCGCTGTTGAGGATGTAATCCTCGAAGCATTCGTCTGCAACACGAATGCTCAGAGAAGGGTTTGCTAGCGTCATTTCACCGCCATGCTGGTGCAGACCGTTGCCAGGTCAGGACGAAGCCTGAGCCTTGGCCTCTTGCAACTGAACCCACAACGGCGGCGCTCCTGCCGCCTTGGCGATAATGGCCATGCGTGCTTCGTGCTCTGCCAGCTCACTTTCAGTCGCCCGGATGATGCGCGACGGCTGACGGCCGGACAGGCGGCGAATCTCGCTACCGCGATTGGCATTGCCACCGTTCGAACCGTTGTCATCGCTCGCGTTGCCAGCCAGAGACAGACTGGTCTGCCCGCCGGTCATGGCCAGATAGACATCGGCCAGGATCTCGGAGTCGAGCAATGCGCCGTGCAGTTCACGGCCCGAGTTGTCTACGCCATAGCGTTTGCACAAGGCATCGAGGCTGTTGCGCTGGCCGGGGTGACGCTCACGGGCCATCAACAGCGTATCGAGCACCGAACAGTGCTGGGTGATGTCGGCTTTATCGTGCGCGCCCATCAACGCGAATTCGTTGTTGATGAACCCAACGTCGAACGCCGCGTTATGGATGATCAGCCGGGCGCCCTTGATGAAGTCGAAGAATTCCTCGGCGACTTCATTGAAACGCGGCTTGCCCACCAGAAACTCGTTGGTGATGCCGTGAACGCCAATCGCCCCCTCATCGCTCTCGCGATCGGGTTGCAGATAGACGTGAAAATGCCGCCCGGTCAGGCGGCGGCCAATCAGCTCGACGCAACCGATCTCGATGATGCGGTGGCCGTCGGTGACGGGCATACCGGTGGTTTCGGTATCGAGTACTACGGATCTGTTATCTGTGTTTTGCACTGCCATTGACTGTTGCCTCGTCTACAGGCCGCGATCTTAGCATGCTGCAAGGCCGGATGAGCCGTTCAGCTCATCAGCCATGCTTGATGCCGCGCACCTCATCCACACCGCGGTTGGCCAACTGATCGGCACGTTCGTTGCCGGGATGACCGATATGGCCGCGGACCCACTGCCACTTGACGGTATGACGGTTGACCTGTTCGTCCAGTTGCTGCCAGAGGTCGGCATTCTTGACCGGCTCCTTGGCAGCGGTCTTCCAGCCGCGCTTCTTCCAGTTGGCCATCCACTCGGTGATGCCCTTCATGACGTATTGCGAGTCCGTCACCAGAGTCACTTCGCAAGGACGCTTGAGTTCTTCCAGGCCACGGATGGCGCCGGTCAGTTCCATGCGGTTATTGGTGGTATTGGCTTCGCCGCCCCACAATTCCTTTTCGACGCCCTTGTAGACGAGCAACGCGCCCCAGCCGCCAGGGCCGGGGTTACCCTTGCAGGCGCCATCAGTGAAGAGTTCAACGCTTTCGCTCATTACAACCGTTCCAGAATCAAGAGGACTGTTCGGACAGGCACGGCGATCAAGATTCCGATGTGCTGCGGTTGACCTTGGCCATTGGCAGAGGAATCAGCTTGCCCATGGGCTCGCGCCGGACCTGACGCAAGGGACGCAGGCCAACCACCAGTTTGCGGGCCACCAATAGATAGAAGCCGCCGCCCGGGCTTTGCCGACCTTCGCCGAGGCTTTCCAGCCCACCGAGGCGTGCCTGCCATGCTGCCGAAGAAAGAGGCGGACGATAGCACCCGAAGCGCCGCTTCTCCAGCGCGAACCCCAGCAGGTTCAACCAGTCGGCGACACGGGACGGTGAAATGCAGCGCGCCTTGCGCAATCCATCCCGGGCAAAGAAATGCCGCAAACCCCAGGTGCTCCAGGGGTTGATACCGATAATCAACAGATGCCCGCCGGGCCTTACGCTGCTGGCGGCCTCGCGTAGCAGGCCATGAGGCGAAAGGCAGAAATCCAGGCCGTGCTGCAGGACCACCACATCGGCAGCATGCTCGCTCAAGGGCCATGCCTCCTCTTCGCAGACGATCTCGACGCCGGGCAACGGCGCCCCGAGCCGGACATTGCGCTGCACCTGCCTGGCCACGGGCGGACTCTCGGCAGATGGCCCGTAATGCACCAGATAACCACCGAAATAGCGCCCCAGTTCATCTTCGAGAACCCGGCGCTCCTCTTCGAGCAGCAGTTGCCCCAACGGACCTGACAGCCAGGTGCGTGCGGCCTGGATCAGGGCCAGCCATTCAGGATCGGCCTGTGCGAACGCTTCATCGGTCATGTGAGGTCTCCTTGGGGTTCGCTTGCAGCCGCATCAAAGACTAAGATGCACCATTGTTTCCTGATGTGCGAACTGCGCCCATGATACAGATACACGCTCTGCACGCTTTCAACGATAACTACATCTGGTTGTTACAAGACCTTTCCACTCAGCGCTGCGCTGTAGTCGACCCGGGTGACGCACAACCGGTACTCGACTGGCTGGAGCAGAATCCCGGCTGGCAACTGACCGACATCCTGATCACCCACCATCACAACGACCATGTCGGCGGTGTCGTGCGTCTCAAGCAGGCCACAGGTGCCCGCGTGCTCGGACCGGCCACGGAAAACATTCCGGCCCGTGATGTCGCGCTGACCGACAATGACCGGGTATCGGTTCTGGGCCAGGACTTCGTGGTCCATGCCGTACCGGGCCATACCCTGGGCCATATCGCCTTCTATCACCATGATGCCACCTCTCCCGTGCTGTTCAGTGGCGACACCCTGTTCGCCGCTGGCTGCGGTCGTCTGTTCGAAGGGACGCCTCAGCAGATGCATGAATCCCTGAGCCGACTGGCGGCATTGCCAGACAGCACGCTGATCTACTGCGCCCACGAGTACACCCTGAGCAATCTGCGTTTTGCCCAGGCCGTGGAGCCGGACAATCGGGACATTGCCGAACGTCTGGCTCAAGTCAGCCAGTGGCGCAGCGAAAATCGCATCAGCCTGCCTTCCAATCTAGCTCTGGAACGACGCACCAACCCCTTCCTGAGGGTCGGGGAAACATCTGTTAAAGAAAAAGCGGACGAACGGAGCGGCCATGAAAACCGCTCGCCGAGCGAGGTTTTTGCTAGCTTGAGGGCCTGGAAAGATACGTTCTAAAGAGCGAGGGATCGGCACAAAAGTTCTGAAAGGTTGACCGTTGGGGGGACGCTTTCTAGAATCGCCCGACATTTTCGCCTGGAAGTCCCCCCCAGCCAATGTCGTCACTCACACATAAACACCTCAATCCGGACGCATTGACTCGGCTCGCACAGGCTGTGGCTGTAGCCGCGAGCGCCCTGCTGGCAGGCTGTCAGACCACCAGTCACGTCGAGCCCAGCAGCACTTACCGCACGTCCAACCTGGCCACCCATGTAAAGCAAAAACCCATCTTCATCACCCAGACGCCAAACCAGGTGGCCCCGCCTCAGGATATCTGGGAGCGCATGCGTCAGGGCTTCCAGTTGCAACAGAACAACGATCAGAACCCGCGTATCGACCAGCAGCGTCTGTGGTTCGCCAACAACCCTTCCTTTCTGGAAGGCGCAGGCGAGCGTGGCAGCCTCTACATGCATTACATCGTCGAGCGCCTTGAAGAACGCAACATGCCCCTCGAACTGGCCCTGCTGCCAGTGATCGAAAGCGCCTACAACCCGATGGCCATTTCCCGCAGCCAGGCTGTCGGCCTGTGGCAGTTCATCCCGTCCACCGGGCGTTATTTCAATCTGCGCCAGACCAGTTTCTATGACGGCCGACGCGACATCCAGGCGTCCACCGTGGCCGCCATGGATTACCTGACGCGCCTGCATGACATGTTCAACGGCGACTGGCTGCTGGCACTGGCCGCCTACAATGCCGGCGAAGGCACGGTCAGCCGCGCCATCGAACGCAACGAGAAACTCGGCCTGCCTACGGACTACTGGAACCTGCCGCTGCCACAGGAAACACGTGACTACGTGCCCAAACTGCTGGCCCTGTCCCAGGTGGTTCTGTCGCCGGATGCCTATGGCGTCAACCTGAACCCGATTGCCAACGAACCCTATTTCGAAGTCGTCGAACTCAACAAGCGTGTCGACCTGTCCAAGGTCGCGAGCCTGGCCAATATCGACGAAGACGAGCTCATCCAGCTCAACCCGGCCTTCAAGAAACGCCTGACCATCGACGGCCCTCAGCATTTGCTGGTGCCGACATCCAAGGCCCAACTGTTGACCGCAAGCCTGTCGGCCATGAAGCCCGAAGAGCTGACCGCATGGCAGCCCTACCGCGTGCGCCGTGGCGATACGCTGGAAAGCCTCGCCAGTCGTTATCAGGTGACCGTCAGTTCGATCAAGAGCAATAACAGGCTGTCAGGCAGCAGGCTGAAGGCAGGTCAGTCCCTGAACATTCCGGTCCAGCCGGGCATGAAGTCCTCGCAACCGGTGTTCGAGGAACTGGCCAGCAACGACAAGCCGGCCACCGGTCGCAGCTACAAGGTCAGGAGTGGCGACAACCTGTCGAGCATCGCTCAGGCACACAAGGTTGATGTCGTAGAGCTGCAACGCTGGAACAAGCTTTCCGGCAACAAGCTCCAGATCGGCCAGACGCTGGTCGTACAGGCTGGCAAGGCCAATAGCACGGCAACCGCCAGCGCCGAGCCCGGCGACAAGAAATCCATGCAGTACAAGATCCAGAAAGGCGACTCGATGTATCTGGTCGCCAAGCGCTTCAATGTCGACATGAAGCATCTCAAGCGCTGGAACCCACGTACCGGTCAGGCCCTCAAACCCGGCCAGACCCTGACTGTCTACCTGCCTCATTGATGACGCCGGCCACCTGCCCTGGAGCAACCTCGGGGCAAGTGGTCGTTCAGACCATCTCTCTCATCAAACATAACGCAACATCATGAATTACAAGGTAGGAGCGCGCTTGCCCGCGACCGGCTGCGTTAGCAGTCGTAGATTTTGCGAGCGCTTCGCACTCGATCGCGGGCAAGCGCGCTCCTACGTATTTGCTGAGCGACAGCGCGGCGCCGAGGCGACGGATGATCTCCTGCATTGCCTGCGGTCTTTTTCCAGCCGGGACAAGCTGTTACTGTTAGCGACCCGAAAGCCCAAGCCGTCTGGATCGTGATACGTCCCTTCCTGCTGTTCATCTGTCTGGCCTTGAGCTTCTGTGCCAACGCAGCCATCAGCGAAAGCAATGGTTATGCGCAGTTTGGCGTTCTCAAGTACCCGGCAAGCTTCACTCATTTCGACTGGGTCAATCCCGAGGCGCCGAAAGGTGGCACCTTGCGAATGATGGCCTTCGGCACTTTCGACACCCTCAACCCTTATACCTTCAAAGGCACCAGCCCGGTTTCGACCGGTAACTTCCTGCAATACGGCGTCAACGAGCTGAACGAGCCCTTGATGGTGGGCACCGGCCAATACGACCCGTCCGGTGACGAACCGACGTCAAGTTACGGGCTGATTGCCCAGTCGGTGGAGTTCAGCGAGGACCGTAGCTGGGTGGTGTTCAACCTTCGCCCTCAGGCGCGCTTCCATGATGGCAAGCCGATTACCGCCTATGACGTGGCCTTTTCGTACCGCACGCTGCTCAAGGACGGTCACCCACAATACCGCACGGCCTTGCAGGAAGTGCAGCGGGTCGACATCCTCAACCGCCATCGCATCCGCTTTGTCTTCAAGCGCTCCGGCAATCCACTGCTGATCCTGCGCCTGGGCGAACTGGCGGTATTGCCACAGCATTACTGGAAAGACCGCGACTTCAAGGCCACGACCTTCGAGCCGCCACTGGGCAGCGGTCCCTACCGCATCACCCGCGTGCAGCCCGGACGCCAGCTGGTATTCGAGCGGGTCAAGGATTACTGGGGCAAGGACTTGCCGGTCAATCGCGGCAAATACAATTTCGATCGTGTCGAGGTGGAGTTCTACCGCGACAGCGATGTGGCGTTTGAAGCCTTCAAGGCGGGTGAATTCGACATTTATATCGAACATCAGGCCAAGAACTGGGCCAATGGCTACAACTTCCCGGCAGTCGCCAACGGCCAGGTGATCAAGGCGCAGATTCCGCACAAGATCCCGACCCAGACTCAGGGCCTGTTCATGAACACCCGGCGCGGCACCTTTGCCGACATCAGGGTTCGCGAGGCGCTGGGGATGATGTTCAATTTCGAGTGGACCAACCGCGCACTGTTCAGTGATGCCTATTCACGCTCCACCAGCTATTACCCCAACAGCGAGTTTTCCGCGACAGGCCTGCCTGCAGGTCGCGAACTGGAACTGCTGGAACCCTACCGGGACCAATTGCCAGCCAGCCTGTTCAGCGAGCCTTTCAGTCTGTCGAAGACCGATGCACGAGGCATCCCGCGGGAAACCATGCGCAAGGCACTGGGCCTGCTGGCCAAGGCAGGCTGGACGCTCTCCGAGCAAGGCCTGCTCAATGCAGACAAACAGCCACTGCGTTTTGAAATCCTTCTGGTGAACCCCAACCTCGAACGCATTCTGCAGCCTTATATAGAAGACCTGCGCCGCATCGGTATCGAAGCCGGCCTGCGGACAGTGGACCGTGCCCAGTACAAGCAACGGCTGGATCACTTCGACTTCGACATGATCCTCATGACCCTGCAACAGACACTCAGCCCAGGCCTTGAGCAGTGGCAGTATTTCCACTCCAGCCAGGCCTCGGTCAATGGCAGCAAGAACTACGCAGATGTCGCCAACCCAGTGGTCGACGGCCTGCTCAACAAGTTACTGGCCGCACAGACTCATGATGAACAAGTCGCAACGGCACGCGCACTTGATCGTGTGTTGTTATCACAGCATTACAGCATCCCGAACTGGTACCTGAACAATCATCGCCTGGCCTATCGCAATCGATTCGCCATGGTCACCACCCCGCCCTATACCCTGGGGCTGCGTGCGTGGTGGCTCAAGACTCCGGAGAAGACCCGATGACCCTACTGCGCTCCCTGTTCATACAGGCATTCCTGGCCGGTATCGTCTGCACCGCCCAGGCTGCTCCCCAGCACGCCGTGACGCTGTATGACGAAGCCCCGAAATACCCGGCCAACTTCAAGCATTTCGATTACGTGAACCCCGACGCGCCCAAAGGCGGAACGTTCCGCCAGGCAGGCTTCGGCAGTTTCGACAGCCTCAACCCGTTCATCAACAAGGGCGTGGCCGCTGACGATGTCAGCCTGATCTACGACACCCTCACCAGCCGCAGCCTGGATGAACCCTTCACCGAGTACGGGCTGGTTGCCGGCAAGATCGAAAAGTCGCCGGACAATGACTGGGTGCGCTTCTACCTGCGCCCTGAAGCACGCTTCCATGACGGACATCCGATACGTGCCGAAGATGTGGTGTTCAGCTTTGAAACCCTGATGAAACATGGCTCGCCCATGTACCGCGGCTACTACGCCGATGTGGATCAGGTGATTGCCGAAGATCCCCTGCGCGTGCTGTTCAAGTTCAAGCACAAGAACAACCGCGAAATGCCGCTGATCATCGGCCAGTTGCCGGTACTGCCCAAGCATTTCTGGGCGACCCGGGATTTCAGCAAAAGCAATCTGGACGTCCCGCTGGGCAGCGGCCCCTACAAGGTGGCCGAGGTCAAGGCCGGACGCTCGGTACGCTACGAGCGGGTCAAGGACTACTGGGCCAAGGATCTGCCGATCAACAAGGGCTTCTATAACTTCGATGTCCTGACCACCGATTACTACCGTGACAACACCGTCGCCCTGGAAGCCGGCAAGGCCGGGCAGTTCGACTACTGGCTGGAAACAAGCGCCAAGAACTGGGCCACCGCCTACAACACGCCAGCTGTGCGCGACGGGCGCCTGATCAAGGAAGAGCTGCCCAACGGCAACCCGACCGGCATGCAGGGTTTCGTTTTCAACCTGCGCAAACCGGTGTTTCAGGACATACGGGTTCGCGAGGCCCTGACGCTGCTGCTGGATTTCGAGTGGACCAACAAGCAACTGTTCAACGGCTCCTACAGCCGCACCAAAAGCTATTTCGACAATTCAGAGATGGCCGCCCGCGGCCTCCCGTCGCCCCAGGAACTGGCCATTCTGGAACCCTTGCGCGGCAAGATCCCCGATCGGGTCTTCAACGAAGAATACAAACTGCCGGTCAATGACGGCAGCGGCATGATTCGCCCGCAATTGCGCCGCGCCTTCCAGCTCTTGCAGGAAGCGGGCTGGAAGATCGTCAACGACAAGATGGTCGATACCCAGGGCAACCCGGTCAAACTGGAGTTCCTGCTGGCCCAGACCGAGTTCGAGCGGGTTCTGCTGCCCTACAAGCGCAACCTGAACGACCTGGGAATCGAGCTGAACATTCGCCGGGTGGACGTTTCGGAATACATCAACCGCCTGCGCTCGCGTGACTACGAGATGATTGTCAGCAGCTACCCGCAATCCAGCTCTCCGGGCAACGAACAGCGGATCTACTTCCATTCCTCCAGTGCCGACAACCCTGGCAGCCGCAACTTCATGGGCCTCAAGGACCCGGCTGTGGATACGCTGGTGGATGGCCTGATCAACGCAGACTCGCGCCAGGACCTCATTGACCACACCAAAGCCATGGACAGGGTGCTGCTCTGGGGCTTCTATGTGGTGCCCAACTGGCACATCAAGACCTGGCGCGTGGCCTACTGGGACCATATCGCTCACCCCAAGGCAAAGGCACTGTCGGATATCGGCGTGATGACCTGGTGGGTGAAACCGGACGCAAAACCGGCAGTCCCCGAGCAACCTGCCAACGGGCAGGCTGAACCTGCGAGTACGGAGCAATAACATGCTGGCTTATATTCTCCGGCGCCTGCTGCTGATTATCCCGACCCTGTTCGGCATTCTGATCATCAACTTCATCATCATCCAGGCCGCTCCCGGTGGCCCGGTGGAGCAGATGATCGCCAAGATCGAAGGCTTCGACGGTGCCACCAGCCGCATCGCCGGTGGCGGCTCGGAAGTCTCGGTGGCCGGCTCCAACTATCGCGGCGCGCAGGGCCTGGACCCGGCGCTGGTCAAGGAAATCGAGCGCATGTACGGCTTCGACAAGTCGGCACCGGAGCGCTTGTGGATCATGATCAAGAACTACGCGACGCTGGATTTCGGTGACAGCTTCTTTCGCGATGCGAAGGTGATCGACCTGATTGTCGAGAAGATGCCGGTGTCCATCTCCCTCGGGCTGTGGAGCACCCTGATCATGTATCTGGTGTCGATCCCGCTGGGCATCGCCAAGGCCACGCGCCATGGCAGCCATTTCGATGTCTGGACCAGCTCGGCCATCATCGTCGGCTATGCCATTCCCGCCTTCCTGTTCGCGATCCTGCTGATCGTGCTGTTTGCCGGTGGCAGTTACTTCAACTGGTTCCCGTTGCGCGGCCTGACGTCCAACGGCTTTGACGAGATGAGCACCCTGGGCAAGATCGGCGACTACTTCTGGCACCTGGTGCTACCGGTGACAGCGCTGGTGATCGGTAACTTCGCCACCATGACCCTGCTGACCAAGAACAGCTTCCTGGACGAAATCAGCAAGCAGTACGTCGTGACCGCAAAGGCCAAGGGCCTGAGCAATAACCGCGTGCTGTACGGCCATGTGTTCCGCAACGCCATGTTGCTGGTGATCGCCGGTTTCCCGTCCGCCTTCATGGGCATCTTCTTTACCGGATCGTTGCTGGTGGAAGTGATCTTCTCTCTCGACGGCTTGGGCCTGATGAGCTTCGAGGCAGCCATCAACCGCGACTACCCGGTGGTCTTCGGCACCCTGTTCATCTTTACCCTTCTGGGGCTTCTAGTGAAACTGATCGGCGACCTCACTTACACCCTCGTGGATCCGCGCATCGACTTTGAAAGCAGGAAGCATTGATATGAAGCTGTCTCCTCTCAATCGCCGCCGCTTCGAGCGTTTCAAGGCCAACAAGCGCGGCTGGTGGTCGCTGTGGCTGTTTCTGATCCTGTTCGGCCTGAGCATGGGCGCCGAACTGATCGCCAACGACAAGCCGCTGGCCGTGCGCTATGACGGCGAATGGTTCTTCCCTGTAGTCAAGCGCTACCCGGAAACCACCTTTGGTGGTGAATTCCCGCTGGAAGCCAACTACAAAAGCCCGTACATCAAGGAATTGCTGGCGCAGAAGAACGGCTGGACCCTGTGGGCGCCCATTCCGTTCAGCTATCAGAGCATCAACTATGACCTGAAAGTCCCGGCCCCCGCGCCGCCTTCCAGCGAGAACCTGCTGGGCACCGACGATCAGGGACGCGATGTTCTGGCCAGGGTCATCTACGGTTTCCGCATCTCGGTGCTGTTCGCCCTGATCCTGACGGTGCTCAGCTCCGTCATCGGGGTGATTGCCGGGGCATTGCAGGGTTTCTATGGCGGCTGGGTGGACCTCCTGGGCCAGCGCTTCCTGGAAGTCTGGTCAGGCCTGCCGGTGCTGTACCTGCTGATTATTCTGGCCAGCTTCGTGCAACCCAATTTCTGGTGGCTGCTGGGCATCATGCTGCTGTTTTCCTGGATGAGTCTGGTGGACGTGGTACGCGCCGAGTTCCTGCGCGGCCGCAATCTGGAATACGTGCGCGCCGCCCGGGCGCTGGGTATGGAGAACGGCGCAATCATGTTCCGCCACATCCTGCCCAATGCCATGGTGTCGACCATGACCTTCATGCCGTTCATTCTGACCGGTGCCATCGGCACCCTGACGGCGCTGGACTTCCTGGGCTTCGGCCTGCCCGCTGGCTCGCCTTCCCTGGGCGAACTGGTTGCGCAGGGCAAATCCAATCTGCAGGCTCCCTGGCTCGGGATCAGCGCCTTTGCCGTACTGGCACTGATGCTGAGCCTGCTGGTGTTCATCGGCGAATCCGCCCGCGATGCTTTCGACCCAAGGAAATGAAATGAACAATGACAATCTGATCGAAATCCGCGATCTGGCGGTCGAGTTCGTGACAGGCGAGTCGCGCCAGCGCGTGGTGGAAAACATCAGCTTCGATATCCGCCGCGGCGAAACCCTGGCTCTGGTCGGCGAAAGCGGCTCCGGCAAGTCGGTCACTGCGCACTCGATCCTGCGCCTGCTGCCCTACCCCATTGCCACCCATCCTGCCGGCACCATCCGCTATGCGGGCGATGACCTGTTGAAGATGGACGAGAAAAAACTGCGCTCCATTCGTGGCAATCGCATTGCCATGATTTTCCAGGAGCCCATGACCTCGCTCAATCCGCTGCATTCGGTGGAAAAGCAGATCAACGAAGTGCTCGGCCTGCACAAGGGGCTCACCGGCAAGGCCGCCACGGCGCGCACGCTGGAACTGCTGGAAATGGTCGGCATCCCCGAACCGCACAAGCGCCTCAAGGCCCTGCCTCACGAGCTGTCAGGCGGCCAGCGCCAGCGCGTCATGATCGCCATGGCTCTGGCCAACGAGCCCGAGCTGCTGATTGCCGACGAACCGACCACTGCGCTGGACGTCACGGTACAGCTGAAAATCCTTGAATTGCTCAAGCAATTACAGGCTCGCCTGGGCATGGCATTGCTGTTGATCAGCCATGATTTGAACGTTGTGAGGCAAATAGCCAATCGCGTATGTGTCATGCAGCGCGGTTGCATCGTCGAACAAGCATTGTGCGAAGAGCTGTTCCGTTCACCACAGCATCCGTACACCCAGGTGTTGCTCAGTGCAGAGCCCAGCGGCGGTCCTTCGACCAACCCGGCTGGCGCTCCACTGCTTGAAGTCGAGGACCTGAAAGTCTGGTTCCCGATCAAGAAAGGCCTGCTCAAGCGAACCGTCGATCACGTCAAGGCGGTGGATGGTATTCGCTTCAGCCTGCCTCAAGGCCAGACACTGGGGATTGTCGGTGAAAGTGGATCGGGCAAATCGACGCTGGGCCTGGCAATACTCAGGCTCATCGGCAGCGAGGGCGCCATACGGTTCCAGGGCAAACCGCTCAATGGCCTGTCGCAACAGCAGATTCGTCCGCTGCGCAGACAGATCCAGGTGGTGTTCCAGGACCCGTTCGGCAGTCTGAGCCCGCGCATGTCAGTGAGCGATATCGTGGGCGAAGGCCTGCGCATTCATGGCATGGGGACGGAGGCCGAGCAGGAAACGGCTATTATCGAGGCACTCAGGGAAGTAGGTCTGGACCCGGAAACCCGGCACCGCTACCCCCACGAGTTCTCGGGTGGGCAAAGGCAGCGAATCGCCGTAGCCCGTGCATTGGTGTTAAAACCGGCGCTGATTCTGCTGGACGAGCCGACATCGGCCCTCGACCGGACAGTGCAGCGCCAGGTAGTCGAGTTACTGCGCTCGCTGCAAACCAAGTACAACCTGACGTATTTGTTCATCAGCCATGACCTGGCTGTCGTCAAAGCGCTGAGCCACCAGTTGATGGTGGTCAAGCAAGGCAAAGTGGTCGAACAGGGTGTGGCGCAGGATATCTTCGCCGCACCGCAACATCCTTATACACAGCAGCTACTGGAAGCCGCCTTTCTGGCGCCGGTAGCTGTCGATTAACCTGAAGAGGAACAACACATGGGTTTTCTCGCCGGTAAGCGCGTCCTGATCGTCGGTGTCGCAAGCAAACTGTCCATCGCATCCGGCATCGCTGCCGCAATGCATCGTGAAGGCGCCGAGCTTGCGTTCACCTACCAGAACGACAAACTCAAGGGCCGTGTCGAAGAGTTCGCAGCAGGCTGGGGCTCGGGCCCTGAGCTGTGCTTCCCTTGCGACGTAGCCAGCGACGAAGAGATCAACAAGGTCTTTGAAGAGCTGAGCAAGAAGTGGGACGGCCTGGACGTCATCGTTCACTCCGTAGGCTTCGCTCCGGGCGACCAGCTCGATGGCGACTTCACCGAGGCCACCACCCGTGACGGCTTCCGCATCGCTCACGACATCAGCGCCTACAGCTTCGTCGCCCTGGCCAAGGCCGGTCGCGAAATGATGAAAGGCCGCAATGGCAGTCTGCTGACCCTGTCGTACCTGGGCGCAGAGCGCACCATGCCTAACTACAACGTGATGGGCATGGCCAAGGCCAGCCTGGAAGCCGGTGTTCGTTACCTGGCAGGCAGCCTCGGTCCGGAAGGCACTCGCGTCAACGCCGTATCGGCTGGCCCGATCCGCACTCTGGCAGCTTCCGGCATCAAGAACTTCCGCAAGATGCTGGCCGCCAACGAAGCGCAAACCCCGCTGCGTCGCAACGTCACCATCGAAGAAGTCGGCAACGCCGGCGCCTTCCTGTGCTCGGACCTGGCGTCCGGCATCAGCGGTGAAATCATGTACGTCGACGGCGGTTTCAACACCACCGCGATGGGCAACATCGAAGAGTGATGCCTTCGCTCGGGGCTGACGCATGACGTCGGCCCTGAAAACAGAAAATCCGGACGTCCGCAAGGGTCCGGATTTTTTGTTTCTGCCTCAGGTGATAAGCACGACCTTGCCCTGGATACTGCCCCGTAAAGCTCGCGCATGGGCAGCCGAGGCTTCGGCCAATGGAAATATGCTGTCGATCACGATACGAATGCTACCGTCTTCGAGCAAGCGTCCGGCCTCTGCCAATTGGGCGCCATCAGAGCGCACCTGCGTCGAGGAAACAGTCACCCCTGAAGCAATTGCTTGATCATGGCCCGAGAAACCTAGCGGATTGACCAGGAAGAGCGATCCCCCCTTTTTGATGACGCTCAAAAAGCGTTCCATATCGCGGCCGCCGACAGCGTCAATGACTAAATCAACATCACTGACGACCGCTTCAACTGCGGCTTTGGTGTAGTCGATGAACTCATCAGCGCCCAGATCGCGAAGAAGCCCTTCATGCTTCCCTGAGGCGACGGCGATGACGCGCGCACCTTTCCATTTGGCAATTTGCACGGCCAGGTGCCCAACGCCACCTCCAGCGCCGTTAATCAGTACCGTTTTGCCTTCCAGCAAGACAGGTGCATGTCGTAACGACTGGAATGGATTCGGTAAGTCATGACCAGGATCGATCAAGAACTGCCATGCAGTGAGCAGAGACATCGGCGCACCGGCTGCTTGTACATGGTCTATCCCCGTGGGCTTCAAGGCCAGTTCGGATACGGGAACGCTGACGTATTCGGCATACGCGCCACTGCCCTTCATCAGGTCTGCAGGGAAGCGCACCATTGCGTAGACTTCATCACCCACGCTTAGCCCGGATACCTCTTCGCCAACTGCAGCAACGACTCCCGATATATCGGTGCCCAGAATCAGCGGAAAGGCTGGATTCGGCTGCCATTCGGGCGGCAGCGACCGAAAGCCATCTCGCAGGTAGAGGTCTGGCGGGTTGAGACTCGCTGCCCTGATGCGAACCAATACTTCGCCAGGCCCCGCTGAGGGACGAGTCACATCTTCGTATCGCAGGACTTCGGGGCCACCGAATTCGTGTAGGAGCACCGCTTTCATCGTGTCGGTCATCATCATCTCATTCAGAGAAACACTTGGATGACAGAGGTTATGACTATCCCACCAGGTTGATAATAGGGCTCTGGTTCGCTTTAATATTGCCATGAAGGCACAAATGGGTCTCGAAAGCCTGACAGGCTTGATTGCGTTCGCCCGCGCAGGTTCTCTAGGTAGCTACACCGCTGCAGCTCGCTCATTAGCGGTCTCTCCCTCCGCGATAAGCAAAAGCGTTCAGCGGTTGGAGCGTCATTTCGGTGTTCCTCTCTTCACGCGCACAACGCGCTCCCTGACGTTGACAGCTCAAGGTCGAGACCTGCATGAGCGTGCGCTAGAGCTGCTGCGCCATGCAGAAGAGATTGAGCAGGTAGCGAAGTCAGCACGCTCAGAACCAGCAGGGACTTTACGCATTGCAACATCACTCCCGATTGGTCTGCACATGATCGTCCCGGCCATTACGGAGTTTCGCAAACAGTACCCTGAGGTGAAGGTCGACTTGCGACTGAGCGACCACTTCGTGGGCATCGTTGAAGAGGGGGTCGACCTTGCGATACGGATCGGTGACCTTGCAGATTCATCCCTCATCTCTCGCCGACTCTCCCCATACAAGCTCTGCTGCTACGCATCGCCCGATTATCTGGCGAGGTGCGGAACCCCGGAACATCCTGATGAGTTGGTAGCGCACGAAACGGTAAATTTGCGTTATCAAAGCACCGGACAAGTGTTTCGCTGGCCGATCCGGATGGGGGATAAGGAGATTGAGATATTGCCCTCATCGCCATTGATCGTTGATGCCAGTGAGGCCGTGATAGTGGCCATTGCAGCCGGCGCAGGCATTGGAATGGCAGCCAGCTTCATGGCTGCTCCCTGGGTGAAACGCAAAGAGTTAATCCCGATTCTGTCCGACTTTGCGGTAGACCGGCACAACATCACGGCCCTATGGCCAGAAAGTCGTCGCACCAATCCGGCTGTGCGTGCTTTCCTCGATGTGCTGGTCGCAAAGCTATGAAACTACGGCATGGTGATCCGTCAAGGCCAATGAATCACTTTGTGGGAGGCAGCTTGCTGGCGACTTCACGTACAGGCGCAGAATATCTGCCAGTTTCAGGCCTTTTTCGCCAGCAAGCTGCCTCCCACACGTTTTGTCTGTGCCTTGACTGATCGGCATTACCCCATACCCTCCGACGTTAGAGAAATACCTGCCTGACGCTTATTTAGGCTTGGGTATGTCGAACTGCTCCAGGGTCGGGTTGACGGTACGGCTGAAGGCCTTGCGCTCTTTGCGTTCCTTCACCGAGTTGATGATCTCCGAAATGCCAAAACCGATGCTGATGGCACCGCTGACCACCCAGCCCACAGGCCCTGCCGCCGCACCGATTGCCGAAGCCGCCGCTGCACCTGCAGCCTGACCGGCAACCGCACCGACAATGCGCCCGCCAACAGCAGCGGCCACACGACCACCGATACCCACCGCCGCCTTGGCACCCGCCTTGCGCACATCCACCTTGTCACCAAAGCCGATTACATCCTGGACAGTGTTGGCAGCCAGCTTCAGGTCATCTTTGGTCTGATTCGTATCCTTGCCGGTACCGCCCGGAGTAAATGCCGTGCTCATCCCGGCCGTACCCAGCGGCACCTTTTTGCTCGTGGTTTCATTGACCACCCGCGCCAGTGCCGGGTCGCTGTTGATGATCAACTCGGCCTGCCGATCAGTATTCTTGCCCAGAAAGTCCTGTACGGAAGGATCGTTCTGCAACTGGGTGATCTTTTCATCCAGAGCGGTTTCGGTGGCCGAGGTATTGCGGATGGAGCGCCCTGCCACGACCTGCTCGGAAATCTGCTGCAACTCTACCAGCACGGCCGCTTTCTGCTCGCCGCTGTAGGCCTGCGGGTTGGCGAAGACATCGCCATTGAGCTTGCTGATATCGACATCAGCCACAGCGCCGACCGTAGCGGCATCCGAGAGAACCCTGGAGAAGTCGTCTTCGTTGGCAGGCGCCTTGTGCTTGATCCAGGTACTGATGTCCTTTTTGACCATCACGCCGTCAGGAGCGCGCATGGCCAGTTTTTTGCCGCGCATGTTGCCCTGGTCCATCATCTCGAACATGCCCGGCTGCGCCCAGGTCGCGGCAGAGTCCTGCAGCACACTGGAAAGCCCCGGATTATTCGAGCTCACCGACTCAAGCCCGGCGATGGTGGTACGCCCGTTGACCTTGGTCTGCCCTTCTACACCCTGTGCATTGGACGGATCACCGGCTTCGGTTATAGGCTCATGAGCCAGCAGCACGGCAGCAGAACGCACCAGTTGTACCGATCGCGCATCGGCATCGGGATTGTCCTTGCGAAAGTCATTGAGGCTGTCTGTGCCCTTGTCGACCTGCTTCTCCATGTTCTTGGCGAAGGTCTTGGCATCCTTCCTGGTGATCTTGCCGTCCGCCTTACCACCCTGGGCGGTGTCCATGGCGGTTTTCAGGGTCGGGTTCTCATCCAGAAACGCCCATGCCTTGTCTGCATCCGGATCATTGGCGGCAATCATTCGGGCGGCGGCAATCGGACGATTCAGTTCCTTGGCGGCCTGTTCACGCTTGGAGGCTGGCATATCACCCAGCAGACCGTCCCATTTGGACAGTTCTTCTGGCGAGCTGTATTTCGACTCATCGAGGTACTGATGATTTTCCCGCACGGGCGGCTGGGCCTTGCCTGATAGCTGACTGCTCAAGGCGCGCAGCAAACGCTGAAGAATCGAGTCTTCGGCAGCCTGAGGGGATTGCGATGCAGTCCGTGTCGTCGTGCCAGCCTGACCATACTCGACACTGCCAAGGCCACCGGCAGCTTTGTGGAATTCGCCCGAGGTCAGGGTAAAGGGGACTTCGGTAAGGTTTTCCGGAACCGGAAAGCTCCCAAAACCACTTGGGCCACGACCGGTACTTGAAATGGGATCGCTCATGCGGGTTATCTCCCTCGGACACAAAACAAGGATCTACATGCTCGACTGAGTGGCCAGCGCGCAGAAACGGTTCCATGGCGGCGAAAAAGAATATGACCGTTCGTCCATTCCCGTCGTGAGCTGGCCTGCGTTTGGTCGGTGATACAGAGGGGCAGCTATTACTTGTGCAGTTATGAGTGTAAATTGCGACGCGATTTCTCCGATCACGCCACGTGCGGCGCTGAGCGAGAGCGGCTGTTCATAGCTGTGCCCTCACCCTTATCAATCGCTCACGCCGGATGCTTATATGCCCGAATTGTCACCAGACGAAGTTGTTCGTGCCGCCCTGCAAATTTCGCATACCAGGTTACGCAGACAGCATGAGCTGGTCGTCGGGTTTGGTGTGAAGTCGCTACAACTGACAGATCTCGATGACCTCCTGACACAGGCCTGCATGACCGCCGCGTCGGGAATGAATACGCAGTTCGCAAAGGTGCTCCTGCCGGTGCCTGATGAACCGCTGTTTCTCCTCTCCCATGGTGTCGGCTGGAAGTCCTCGGATATCGGAACAGCGACAGTCGGGGCTGATGAAGCCAGTCCGGCGGGCTACGCCTTTACAACCAACCGGCCAGTGATCTCGAATCATCTGGGTCAGGAGATGAGATTTCGCACCCCTACCCTGCTCAGGGACTACGGGATCGAGCGGGCCATCAACGTACCCGTGCGAGGTACAGCGGCGACTTACGGAATACTTGAAGTCGACAGCCCTGACGGCGACGACTTCATCGAAAGCGATATCGTGTTTCTGGAAGGACTGGCCAACATCATCTCTCTGGCGGTTGAACGGCTCACGGTCAAACTGGAAGCTGGCAGCCCTCACGCCTATTCGGAAAGCGTCCTCAATGCCAGTCCCGATTGCGTGAAAATCATTTCCCGCCATGGCCATGTCGAGTTTTTCAACGAGGCCGGGTTATGCCGGATGCAGCTCGACAGCCTGGAGATGATCACGGGACAGCACTGGGTCGAGCTATGGCCTGAAAGCTCCAGGCACGTGATTCAGGATGCTGTCTTTCGAGTCGTCGCGGGTGAGTCTGTCCGGTTCGAATCGTTCTGCCCAACGGCCAAGGGCGAACCAAGATGGTGGGATGTAACCGCAGCCCCCATTTTCGACAGGCAAGGCCAGGTCGACAAGATCATTGCCGTGTCTCGGGATATTACCGAGCGTCATGATCAGGAGGTCAAACTCGCAGCCCTGGTTGATGCACAGAATACAAAGCTCACTGAAAGTGGCCTGCACATGGAGGAGATCCATCATCGGGTCAAGAACAGCCTGCATCTGGTCAATACCCTGTTGCTGCTGCAAGCCAACCTCGCTGTCGAGGACGCGGTCAAGATTCAGTTGCAAACGGCAGCCAACCGGGTTCTGACCATTGCGAGCGTGCATGAGCGGCTCTATCAGGATACCGACACCAGTAATGTCAGCGCTCCTCAGTATCTGGGCGCATTGCTTGCCGATATCGGTAACGTCTTCGGTGAGCGCGCAATCGAACTTGAGGCAGACTCTTTCCTGCTGCCTTCGGAAAGGATGGCCCCATTGGGGTTGGTGGTTTCGGAACTCGTGACCAACGCGCTGAAGTACGGCAGAGGCACGATCACGGTCAAAGTGACGAGCGACGGAAAAGACGCGGCGATTGTAGTGACCGATGAGGGAGAAGGCTTCCCGAAATCCTACCCGAAACCCAGCGGCACCGGGTTAGGCATGCGGCTGGTCAAAAGCTATTCGGGTTACGGTGACCAGGCCATTACCGTGGACCCTTCCACCGAGTTCAGCAGCATACGAGTGCGCTTCAAGCTCTAGCCACTGATGCCGAGCTTCTGAACAGATAATCACGAACCCCGCAAAGCAGAACGCCCGGTCCATGGACCGGGCGTTCTGGGTGCATCACATCAGACAGAGCTTAGAAACGCTCGATCTTCGCCTTGCTTTCCAGCTCCGAGCGGTAGGCAGCGAAATCCTGCTGACCGGCACGTGAAGCCAGGAAACGGCGGTATTGCGTTTTTTCCGCATCGCTTGGCGCTGCTGCCTGATTCACGCCATTGAGGCGCACAATCACGAAACTGCCGTCTGCTGCGGTCAGGCTGGCAAACTCCGGCTTGTCCTTGCCTGTTGGCTTGGGCATGCGGAACACCGTTTGCAGCACTTGTGGATCTACGCTGTCCTGGCTGCGGCTGGCCGCTTCCAGTACTGTCCAGGCACGACCGTCCTGCTTGGCTGCCAAAGGAATCTTGCCATCGCGCAGACCTGCCAGCAGGGCTTCGCCCTTGGCCTTGGCTGCAGCACTGGCGTGCTCCTTGAGCAACTGGGCACGAATGGAGCCAGCGACGGCTTCAAGCGGCAACTGCTTGGGTTGCAGATGTTCCTTGGAGCGCACGACCACGACAGTCTCCGGGTCCAGTTCCAGCGTGTTGCTGTTGGAACCTTCTTCGAGCACTTCCGGGCTGAATGCGGCCTGGATCACTGCACGATTGGCTGTCAGGCCTTCGCCGCCTTCACGACCGAACGGCGCGGTGGCCTGAACCTTGAGGCCAAGATCCTGAGCCGGCTGAGTCAGATCGGACGACTCGAAAGCAGAGTCTTCGAGCTGCTTGGTGACTTCCACAAACTTCTGCTCGACCTGCTGAGCCTTCAGATCATGGGTCAGCTTCTCTTTCAGGCTGGCAAAGCTCGGCACCGAAGGTGCTTCAACGCCCAGCAGCTTGATGAGGTGCCAGCCGAAGTCAGTGCGCACTGGCTGCGAAACCTGATCCTTGTTCAAGGCATACAGCGCCTCTTCAAAGGCCGGATCGTAGACACCCTTACCGGCATAGCCCAGATCGCCACCCTTGCTCGACGAGCCCGGATCCTGCGAGAACTCCTTGGCCAGCGCGGCAAAACTCTCGCCCTTGGCCAGACGCTGCTGGATTTCTTCCAGCTTGGCCTTGGCCTGGGTTTCATTGAGCTTGTCGTTGACTTCAATCAGGATGTGCGCAGCACGACGCTGCTCGGCCAGATTGGCGATTTCCTTCTGGTAAGCCGCCTGCAAGTCTTCGTCCTTGACCTGCACCTTGTCGAAGAAGGTCGACTTCTTCAATTCGATGTAATCAAGCACGACCTGCTCAGGGCTCATGAACTCCTTGGCATGCTGGTCGTAGTGAGCCTTGACTTCGTCATCGGTCACTTTCGCGGCAGCCAGATCGACCGGCAGGGTCAGGCTGGCAAAATCGCGGGTCTGTTTTTCCAGACTGGCAAAAGCCTCGACCTCTTTATCAGTCACGAAAGCACTGCCAGCGATACCGGCACGAACCTGACCGATGAGCATTTCCTGACCCAGCAACTGGCGGAACTGCATGCGGCTGTAGCCCAGTTGGCGGATGACCTGATCAAAGCGGTCAGCGTTGAACTTGCCGTCAACCTGGAATTCAGGCGTCATCAGCAGTTGCTGATCCAGCGCGGCCTCGGAAAAGGCGAACTTGGCATCGGCTGCGCCCTGAAGCAGCAGCTTGCGATCGATCAGGCCCTTGAGAGCCGATTCACGCAGCAGCTTTTCATCCAGCATCGCAGGATCGAAATCCTTGCCCAGCTGTTGAGTCAGCTGCTGAGCCAGTTGGCGACGTTGCATGTCGACGGCCTGACTCAGTTCGTTCTGAGACACCTTCTCGCCGTTGACCTCGGCAGCGTTCTGCCCGTTGCCACTGGCGGTGAACAGGGCCTCGATGCCCGTCAGGGCCATCAACGCGATGATGATCCCGATAATTGTCTTGGCAATCCAGCCTTGTGAATTGTCCCTGATATTCTGCAGCATTGCGTCCCCCAAAACGGTTGAACCGACTAACCAACCGCAGAGCGTGGGTAGAAAGCGGATAGAAGAAAGGCGCATCCGAGGATGCGCCTTCTCGTAACTGACGAAGCGGAAGGGCTCGAACCCTCCGGCGTTGCAACCGGCTGCACCACCGCTCCGCTACCGGCCCGGATTGACTCCGAACCGGCGGGCAAAGGCTTGAAGAGGCTTAGTTGACCGCTTCTTTCAGGGCTTTACCGGCTTTGAAACCTGGTTTTTTAGCAGCAGCGATTTCCAGCGTCTTACCAGTCTGTGGGTTGCGACCGATACGAGCAGGACGATCTGTAACGGAGAAAGTACCAAAGCCAACCAGAACAACAGAGTCGCCAGCCTTCAGAGCGCCAGTGACGGATTCGATCACTGCGTCCAGCGCACGGCCAGCAGCAGCTTTCGGGATATCAGCAGATGCAGCGATAGCATCAATCAGTTCCGACTTGTTCACTCTAAGTCCCCTTATCTCTATATTGAGTATGTTTCTAAGTTTTTGGTGGTAAGCAAAACGAGCACTGGTGGGCTTGCAGGTACTTGCTTTAAAGAGCCGCTTTATAACAAGGGCCTTAAAAAGCTGTCAAGGAAGCCCACACAGACTTAATGCGTGCTAATTCTTTCCTTAGAGTCAGACTCGCGTTTTTCATCCTTTGCAACAATATCGGGAGCCACATCCGGCAAGGGCTCCGGCGCGTATTGCAGCGCAATTTGCAGGACTTCGTCAATCCATTTAACGGGCTTGATCTGCAAATCCTGCTTGATATTGTCAGGAATTTCCTTCAAATCGCGCACATTCTCTTCCGGGATGATCACGGTCTTGATTCCGCCGCGATGCGCAGCCAGAAGTTTTTCCTTCAGGCCACCAATCGCCAGCACCTGTCCGCGGAGGGTAATTTCACCGGTCATGGCCACATCGGCACGTACCGGAATCTGCGTCAGGGCCGATACCAGCGCCGTGCACATGCCTACGCCAGCACTAGGACCATCCTTCGGGGTCGCCCCTTCCGGCATGTGAATGTGAGTGTCGTGCTTCTCGTGGAAGTCCGGCGCAATGCCCAGGCTCTTGGCCCGGCTGCGCACGACGGTCTGCGCCGCCGTGATCGATTCGACCATGACATCGCCCAGCGAACCGGTCTTGATCAACTGCCCCTTGCCCGGGATGACAGCGGCTTCGATGGTCAGCAACTCACCACCGACCTGAGTCCAGGCAAGGCCTGTGACCTGACCGATCTGGTCCTGCTGCTCGGCCAGACCGTAGCGGAATTTGCGCACGCCCAGGAAGTGTTCGAGCATCTCGGTCGTGACACGAATTGCAAAACGTTTTTCCAGCGCATGCTCTTTGACCGCCTTGCGGCAGACCTTGGCAATCTGACGTTCAAGACCGCGCACGCCCGCTTCACGGGTGTAATAACGGATAATGTCGCGGATCGCATCGTCGTCGAACTCGATTTCGCCTTTTTTCAGGCCATTGGCCTGAATCTGTTTTGGCGAGAGGTATTTGACGGCAATGTTGACCTTCTCGTCCTCGGTGTAGCCCGGCAGACGGATGACTTCCATCCGGTCCAGCAGCGCTGGCGGGATGTTCATCGAGTTGGAGGTACACAGGAACATCACGTCCGAGAGGTCGTAATCGACTTCCAGGTAGTGGTCGTTGAAGTTGTGGTTCTGCTCGGGATCGAGCACCTCAAGCAGTGCCGACGCCGGGTCGCCACGCATGTCACTGCCCATCTTGTCGATTTCATCGAGAAGGAACAGCGGGTTGCGCACGCCAACCTTGGTCATTTTCTGGATCAGACGACCTGGCATCGACCCGATGTAAGTGCGGCGATGACCACGAATCTCGGCCTCGTCACGCACGCCACCCAGGGCCATGCGCACGAACTTGCGGTTGGTCGCGCTGGCGATGGACTCGGCCAGGGAGGTTTTACCCACACCCGGCGGCCCTACGAGGCACAACACAGGCCCGCGAATTTTCTTCACGCGCTTTTGCACGGCGAGGTATTCGAGGATGCGTTCCTTGACCTCTTCCAGACCGTAGTGGTCGGAGTCGAGAATGGCCTCAGCGCGCCCCAGATCGAGGCGAACCTTGCTCTGTGCCTTCCACGGCACCTGAACCAGCCAGTCGATGTAGGAACGCACCACAGTGGCTTCAGCAGACATCGGAGACATTTGCTTGAGCTTGTTCAGCTCGGCAGTTGCCTTGGCCAGAGCATCTTTCGGCAGGCCGGCGGCTTCGATGCGCTTTTTCAGCTCTTCGATTTCGTTGTGGCCTTCATCGCCATCGCCCAGTTCTTTCTGAATGGCCTTCATCTGCTCATTCAGGTAGTACTCGCGCTGGCTGCGCTCCATCTGCTTCTTGACGCGACCGCGAATGCGCTTTTCAACCTGCAGCAGGTCGATTTCGGCATCCAGCAAGGCCAGTACGTGCTCGACACGGGCCGGCAGGTCGATGATTTCGAGGATTTCCTGCTTCTGCTCGATTTTCAGCGCCATGTGCGCGGCCATGGTGTCTACCAGACGACCCGGCTCATCGATGCTGTTGAGCGACGACAGGACTTCGGCAGGGACTTTCTTGCCAAGCTGGACATACTGCTCGAACTGCGACAGCAGGCTGCGTACGAAAACTTCGGATTCACGGTCCGGCGCTTCGGTCTCATCGATGAGCGCGACTTCTGCGCGGCAATGGCCCTCGACTTCGATGAAACGTTCGACAGAGCCACGCTGCTCGCCTTCGACCAGCACCTTGACGGTTCCGTCAGGCAGCTTGAGCAACTGCAATACGGTTGCAATGGTGCCTACGCTATAAAGGGCTTTCTCATCGGGATCGTCGTCAGCCGGATTTCTCTGCGCCAGCAACAGGATTTGCTTGTCGCCGGTCATCGCTGCTTCTAGAGCTTCGATAGACTTCTCGCGCCCCACGAACAGCGGGATAACCATGTGCGGATAAACCACAACATCACGCAATGGCAAGAGAGGCAATTCGATTGTGGTCTTCATGATTTCGCCTCTACGGCGGCCAATTGGCCGTGGACAGGTGGAAGTAGCTTGAAGTCAAGATGGGGGTAGCGTTCAAAAAAAACAAGCTTTAGTGGCCTGTTTTGAAAATACGCTCTCTTTTTGACGCACGAGCGCCGCTGACGGACAGGCCGCCGCATCCGGTCATGACGAGGAATGGCAACACAATCAGGCGGTTACAGACGCTGTAAAAAGAGCCAAATGATTCACTGGACAGGATACTAGTGGCCCGCGGAGGGAAATCGTTCCCTGGAAATGCAAAAAGCGGCGATGCAGAAATGCAGAAGGAGGCCCGCAGGCCCCCTTCTGTACGTCTCTTGCTGCGCTTTACGCGTCAGGAGCAACCTTGGCAGGCGGCTCGCTGTTTTCGTAGATCAGCAGCGGCTTGGACGAACCATCGATAACGCTCTCGTCGATCACCACTTTGCTCACGTCGGTCTGCGACGGGATTTCATACATGGTGTCGAGCAATACGCCTTCCAGGATGGAGCGCAGACCGCGGGCACCTGTCTTGCGCTCCAGCGCACGACGAGCAACCGATTTCAGTGCGTCGGTACGGAACTCGAGGTCCACACCTTCCATCTCGAACAGCTTGGCATACTGCTTGGTCAGGGCGTTTTTCGGCTCGGTGAGGATCTGCATCAGCGCAGCCTCATCCAGCTCGTCCAGTGTCGCCAATACTGGCAGACGGCCCACGAACTCGGGGATCAGACCGAACTTGACCAGATCGTCAGGCTCGACTTCACGCAGGGATTCGCCAACCTTCTTGCCTTCTTCCTTGCTGCGTACTTCGGCGTTGAAGCCGATGCCGCCACGGGTCGAACGGTTCTGGATGACTTTTTCCAGGCCCGAGAAAGCGCCACCGCAGATAAACAGGATATTGCGCGTGTCCACCTGCAGGAACTCCTGCTGTGGATGCTTGCGTCCGCCTTGAGGAGGAACGGAAGCCACGGTGCCCTCGATCAGTTTCAGCAGGGCTTGCTGCACGCCCTCACCGGAAACGTCACGAGTAATCGAAGGGTTGTCGGATTTGCGGGAAATCTTGTCGATTTCGTCGATGTAGACAATACCCATCTGGGCCTTTTCCACATCGTAATCGCATTTCTGCAACAGCTTCTGAATGATGTTTTCCACGTCCTCACCGACATAACCGGCTTCGGTCAGGGTCGTGGCATCGGCGATGGTGAACGGCACATTGAGCAGGCGCGCCAGTGTTTCAGCGAGCAGGGTCTTGCCGGAGCCTGTAGGGCCGATCAGCAGGATGTTGCTCTTGCCGAGTTCAACATCATCGTTTTTCTTGTCGCGCTGGTTCAGGCGCTTGTAGTGGTTGTACACCGCTACTGCGAGAACCTTTTTGGCACGTTCCTGACCAATTACATACTGATCAAGGATGCCGCTGATTTCTTTAGGCGAAGGCAATTTATGCGCGCTGCTTTCTGCCTGTGCTTCCTGCACCTCCTCGCGGATGATGTCATTGCACAGGTCGACGCACTCGTCGCAGATAAAGACCGAGGGGCCGGCAATCAATTTGCGCACTTCATGCTGGCTTTTGCCACAGAAGGAGCAATAGAGCAGTTTGCCGTTGTCCTCGCCGTTGCGGGTGTCAGTCATTCGATCGATCCAATCCGGTAGGCTTGCAACACAAGATGAAGGCTATTGCGGGCTTTTTCAAGTCCGCAGGTGGTCGGTTGGTCCAACCACCTACATTTTGAGTTACTTAGGCAGGCATTTGACGTTTGTTGATCACAGAGTCGATCAGGCCGTATTCCGCCGCGCGATCAGCGCTCATGAAATTGTCGCGCTCGGTATCGCGCTCAATGGTTTCAAGGCTTTGACCAGTGTGGTGAGCCAGCAGCGAGTTCAGGCGATGACGAATGTGCAGGATTTCCTTGGCATGGATGTCGATATCCGACGCCTGCCCCTGGAAACCGCCCAACGGCTGGTGAATCATCATCCGCGAGTTAGGCAGGCAATGACGCTTGCCCTCGGCACCGCCAGCCAGCAGGAAAGCACCCATGCTGCAGGCCTGACCGATACAGATGGTCGATACGTCCGGCTTGATGAACTGCATGGTGTCGTAGATCGACATGCCTGCAGTCACCGAACCGCCCGGTGAGTTGATGTAGAGATGGATATCCTTGTCCGGGTTTTCCGCTTCAAGGAACAGCAGTTGCGCCGCAATAAGGTTGGCCATGTAGTCCTCTACCGGACCAACCATAAAGATCACACGCTCCTTGAGAAGGCGCGAGTAGATGTCATAGGCGCGTTCGCCACGGGCGGACTGCTCGATAACCATCGGGACCAGGCCGCCAGCGGCCTGGATGTCAGAGTTCTGCTGAATATAAGAATTGCGGGACATGTCCTGCATTCACTCCCAAATAGTCGAGTCTTGAATACGCACAAGCCAGCGCGAAGGCTGGCTTGTGGGTGTTTTCGAACGAAAGGAGAAATCAGTCGGCTTTTGGAGCTTCTACCGGCTTGACCGCTTCTTCGTAGGAGACCGATTTGTCGGTCACGCTAGCTTTCTGCAAAACAGTATCTACAACTTGCTCTTCAAGCACAACAGAACGTACTTCGTTCATTTGCTGCTCGTTCTTGTAGTACCAGGCAACAACCTGCTCAGGCTCTTGGTAGGCAGAGGCCATTTCCTGGATCAGATCACGAACGCGAGCGTCGTCTGGCTTGAGTTCGAACTGCTTGACCACTTCAGCAACGATCAGGCCCAGCTCGACACGACGCTTGGCTTGCTCTTCGAACAGCTCGGCCGGCAGTTGGTCAGGCTTGATGTTGCCGCCGAACTGTTGAACAGCCTGGACGCGCAGACGGTTGACTTCGTTTTCCAGCAGCGCTTTTGGCACTTCGATCGGGTTGGCAGCCAGCAGACCGTCCATGACCTGGTTCTTGACCTTGGACTTGATGGCCTGACGCAGCTCACGCTCCATGTTCTTGCGAACTTCGGTGCGGAAACCTTCGATACCGGTTTCCTTGATACCGAACTGCTTGAAGAACTCTTCGTTCAGCTCAGGCAGCGTTGGTGCGGAAACACTGTTGACGGTAACGGTGAACTCGGCGGCTTTGCCAGCCAGCTCCAGGTTCTGGTAGTCCTCGGGGAAGGGGACGTTCAGAACGCGCTCTTCACCGGCCTTGGCGCCAACCAGACCCTCTTCGAAACCAGGAATCATGCGGCCGGAACCCAGAACCAGCTGGGTGCCAGTGGCAGAGCCGCCAGCGAAGACTTCGCCGTCAACCTTGCCAACGAAATCGATGTTCAGCTGGTCTTCGTTCTGGGCAGCACGATCGGCCACTTCAAAACGAACGTTCTGCTTGCGCAGGATTTCCAGCATGTTGTCCAGGTCGCTGTCAGCCACGTCAGCGGACAGGCGCTCGACGGAGATGGACTCGAAACCTGCGACGGTGAACTCAGGGAACACTTCGAAAGTAGCGATGTATTCCAGGTCCTTGCCTTTCTCGAAGGACTTTGGCTCTACAGCAGGTGCGCCAGCCGGGTTCAGCTTCTGCTCGACCACGGCTTCGTAGAAGGTAGCCTGAATCAGATCGCCCAGCGCTTCCTGACGCGCGCCATCTTCATAACGCTGACGGATCACGCTCATAGGCACTTTGCCAGGGCGGAAGCCCGGGATCTTGGCTTTACGTGCGGTCTGCTGCAGACGCTTGTTGACTTCAGTCTCGATGCGTTCGGCAGGCACGCCAATGGTCATGCGGCGCTCAAGAGCGGAAGTATTTTCAACAGAAACTTGCATGGATATTCCTCGTTGCACAGACGTTAGCCGGCCGTTTCCGACCCCAGAATCAAGGGCATGCATTCTAGTGGGTCAAACTCAAGAAGTCACCCTACTGAAAAAGGGCAGATTTAAGAGGATGAAATCGGACTGCTGGCAAGCAAAGGCAACAAGGCCTTTACAGCACCGGCAACGCGTCTGGCACGGGCTATATAAAGGAAGCACGTGCACCGGACCGCTACCGATTCCATCCGCGTAGCGCGCCCCGCTCGACCGACGGCAACCTGCCAACCGACCAGCGAGACGATGAAACCAACACGCTGAAACAAAAAAAGCCGCACTAGGCGGCTTCTTTCATAGTGAACGTTTCAGGAACTTCACTCTTTATATCTTGGTGCGGACGGAGAGACTCGAACTCTCACACCTTGCGGCGCTGGAACCTAAATCCAGTGTGTCTACCAATTCCACCACATCCGCGTTACAAGCTTTTAAAGCAAAGGCGCCAGTTTATGTGTAATAAATCTGGCGCCTCTCTTGAATATGGGGTGGACGATGGGGATCGAACCCACGACAACAGGAGTCACAATCCTGTGCTCTACCAACTGAGCTACGCCCACCATATTGCATGCAACTATTACAACTACAACTTACCTACCGTGCCAAAGCCGCCATTAAATGGCGCACCCGGCAGGACTCGAACCTGCGACCATCCGCTTAGAAGGCGGATGCTCTATCCAGCTGAGCTACGGGCACTTATATAATCTGCATTCTTATCGAGTACAAATCAGAAGGCTTTCAATCACGTCGAGCTGAATTTCAACCCCACCTGACTCACATCAACCAGCGCCAGCTTCTTCAGCAGTGCTGGGTGCTGCCCGGCAAGTGCGACGAATCTTATAGACGCCCCCCAGGGTCGTCAACTCTTTTTTGAAAAAAATTCAGTTAGATAAAGGAGTTAGCTGAATATGCAGACCAAGCGCCTTTGCCCTTGCGCCATGTCATGCGAGAATGCGCGCTCATTTTTTCCCTCTCGATGGTTAATCACGCGTCATGACTGCACAACTTATCGACGGCAAAGCGATCGCCGCCAGCCTGCGCCAGCAGATCGCCAAACGTGTCGCCGAACGTCGCGAGCAAGGCCTGCGCACGCCAGGCCTCGCGGTGATTCTGGTGGGCAGCGACCCCGCCTCCCAGGTTTATGTCTCTCACAAGCGCAAGGACTGCGAGGAAGTCGGCTTCATTTCCCAAGCCTACGACCTGCCCGCCGAGACCACACAGGTTGCGCTGACCGAACTGATCGATCGCCTCAATGGCGACGCCGAAGTCGACGGCATTCTGCTGCAACTGCCCTTGCCCGCGCATCTGGATGCCTCCCTGCTGCTGGAGCGCATTCGTCCCGACAAGGACGTTGATGGTTTCCATCCTTATAACGTCGGTCGTCTGGCCCAGCGTATCCCGCTGCTGCGTCCGTGCACTCCGAAAGGGATCATGACCCTGCTGGAAAGCACCGGTGTCGATCTATACGGGCTGGATGCCGTCGTTGTCGGCGCTTCCAATATCGTCGGTCGTCCGATGGCGATGGAACTGCTGCTGGCCGGTTGCACCGTGACCGTGACCCACCGTTTCACCAAGGATCTGGCAGGCCATGTCGGTCGCGCCGATCTGGTGGTGGTAGCCGCTGGCAAACCAGGCCTGGTCAAGGGCGAGTGGATCAAGCCCGGTGCCATCGTCATCGACGTGGGCATCAACCGCCAGGAAGACGGCAAGCTGGTCGGTGACGTCGTGTACGAAACCGCCCTGCCCCGCGCTGGCTGGATCACTCCGGTTCCGGGCGGCGTTGGCCCGATGACTCGCGCCTGCCTGCTGGAAAACACCCTGTACGCTGCAGAAACCCTGCACGACTGAGTGTTTCCACAATGAAAAACGGCACCTCATGAGGTGCCGTTTTCATTTCTGCCGCCGATTACTTGCGTGCCGCCTCCCAGCTCTTGAGCAGTTCGGAGTACGACACTGTCTCGCCTTTCGGTTTCTCGTTGGCCAGCTTGCGCTGCGGAGCAGCCCAGCCATCCGGAGTAGCCTCGCCCTTCTTGTACCATTCTTCAGCCGTGGTTTCCGGGTTCAGCTTCGGCGCACAACCGCTCTTCTCCTGAGCCTTGGAGCGCTCAAGACGCATCAGGATCGAGTCCTGGTCCTTGGCCAGCCCGTCCAGCGCCTGCTGTGCGGTTTTCTCGCCAGTCACCGCTTCGGCTACGTGACTCCACCACAGTTGCGCCAGCTTCGGATAATCCGGGACGTTGGTGCCGGTTGGCGACCATTGCACACGGGCCGGGCTGCGATAGAACTCCACCAGACCACCCAGCTTGGGCGCCAGTTCGGTCATTTCCCTGGAGTTGATGTCCGACTCACGAATCGGCGTCAGACCCACGATGGTTTTCTTCAGGGAAACGGTTTTCGAGGTCACGAATTGCGCGTACAGCCAGGCTGCCAGCCGCTGTTTTTCAGGCGTCGAGTACAGGAAAGTCCATGACCCCACATCCTGATAGCCCAGCTTCATGCCGTCTTTCCAGTACGGCCCCTTGGGTGAAGGGGCCATGCGCCACTTGGGCGTGCCATCGGCATTCATTACCGGCAGGCCGGGCTTGGTCATGTCCGCAGTGAAGGCGGTGTACCAGAAGATCTGCTGCGCGACGTTACCCTGAGAAGGCACCGGGCCAGACTCGGAGAACGTCATGCCTGCCGCTTCCGGTGGCGCATAGGCCTTGAGCCAGTCGATGTATTTCTGAGTCGCGAACACCGCAGCCGGGCCGTTGGTGTCGCCACCGCGAGTGATACTGGAGCCCACCGGGCGGCAGTTCTCTACGCGAATCCCCCACTCGTCCACCGGCAAACCGTTGGGCAAGCCCTTGTCGCCGCTACCGGCCATGGAGAACCAGGCATCGGTGAAGCGCCAGCCCAGGGACGGGTCTTTCTTGCCGTAGTCCATATGGCCATAAATGCGTTTGCCGTCGATTTCCTTGACGTCTTCACTGAAGAATTTAGCGATGTCCTCGTAGGCAGACCAGTTGACCGGCACACCCAGCTCATAGCCGTATTTGGCCTTGAACTTCTCTTTGAGGTCCGCACGCTCGAACCAGTCGGCACGGAACCAGTAAAGGTTCGCGAACTGCTGGTCAGGCAACTGATAGACCTTGCCGTCCGGCGCAGTCGTGAAAGACAGGCCGATAAAGTCTTTCAGGTCCAGGGTCGGAGAAGTCACCTTTTTGCCGGCATCGCTGGCCATCAGCTCGGTCAGCGATTGCGCCTTGCCGTAGCGGAAGTGGGTGCCGATCAGGTCCGAATCGTTGACCCAACCGTCATAGATGTTCTTGTCCGACTGCATCTGGGTCTGGATCTTCTCGATCACATCCCCTTCCTGCACCAGGTCATGGGTGAGCTTGATCCCGGTGATTTCGGTAAACGCCTTGGCCAGGGTCTTGGATTCGTATTCGTGGGTGGTCAGGGTTTCCGAAACCACCTTGATTTCCATCCCGCGAAACGGTTCAGCGGCCTTGATGAACCATTCCAGCTCCGCCAGTTGCTGCTCGGGGGTCAGGGTCGAAGGCTTGAATTCGGAGCCGATCCATTTTTTCGCGGCATCCTCATAGGCATCCGCCCACGCCGTCACGCTCAATCCACTGCATGCCAGCATCGAAGCCAGCGCCACGCTATGTCTCAGCTTGTTGTTTTTGTAGAACATAGACACCTCCAGATGATTATTACCCAGGGCACGTTGCCGCTTCCCGGACAGTCCCCGCATGGAACCGTTGCCCGGCTACCCCCAACGCATTACGACAAACAACCACACCAGCGATAACAGCGAGGCGACCCAGATACTCCAGTCCGTCACGCCGATGACCAGCAAATGCAGGTAGGCACTTGCCAGCAGTCCGATAAACAAACGATCCCCACGACTGGTCTCGATCGGCAGAAAACCGCGCCGCTCGACACAGGGCGAACTCAGCTCCCACACCGTCATGCCGACCAGCATTACCGCGATGACGCCGAAAAAACCCGCCGTCAGTGAAGTCCAGGCCATCCACTCCATATCTCGACTCCTCAGACCCGGCCCAGGGCAAAGCCCTTGACCACGTGATTGCGAACGAACCAGATCACCAGCATGCCCGGCAGAATAGTCAGTACCCCTGCCGCCGCCAGCACACCCCAATCGATACCCGAAGCCGATACGGTTCGCGTCATGACGGCCGCGATGGGCTTGGCGTTGACCGACGTCAGGGTGCGCGCCAGCAGCAGCTCCACCCAGGAAAACATGAAGCAGAAGAACGCCGTCACGCCGATGCCCGAGCCAATCAGCGGCACGAAGATCTTCACGAAGAAGCGAGGAAAACTATAGCCGTCGATATAAGCCGTCTCGTCGATTTCCTTGGGGACACCCGACATGAAGCCTTCGAGGATCCACACCGCCAGCGGCACGTTGAACAGGCAGTGCGCCAGCGCCACGGCAATGTGGGTGTCGAACAGGCCAATCGAGGAATAGAGCTGGAAGAACGGCAGCAAGAACACCGCCGGTGGCGCCATGCGATTGGTCAGCAGCCAGAAGAACAGATGCTTGTCGCCCAGGAACCGGTAGCGCGAGAACGCATAAGCCGCCGGCAGCGCCACCGCCAGGGAAATGACTGTGTTCAGGCACACGTAATACAGCGAGTTGATATAACCGCTGTACCAACTGGGATCGGTGAAGATCACCCGGTAATTGGCCAGGGTGAAATCCTGCGGCCAGAGCGTCAGGCCACCGAGAATCTCGGTGTTGCTCTTGAACGACATGTTCAGCAGCCAGTAGATCGGCACCAGCAGGAATAGGATGTAGATCAATAACGGCACAGCCTTGCGTACATTCATGGCCGATCCTCAGTTCTTGTCGCTATGGGTCATGGCGGTATAGAACAGCCACGAAACCAGCAGGATGATCAGGAAGTACACCAGCGAAAACGCTGCAGCCGGGCCAAGGTCGAACTGGCCGATAGCCATTTGCGTCAGGGTCTGGCTCAGGAAGGTCGTGGCATTGCCCGGCCCGCCGCCGGTGAGGACAAACGGCTCGGTATAGATCATGAAGCTGTCCATGAAGCGCAGCATCACCGCGATCAGCAGCACACTCTTCATTTTCGGCAGCTGGATATGCCGGAACACGGCCCAGCTCGATGCCCGATCGATTCGCGCCGCCTGGTAGTACACGTCCGGAATCGCTCGCAGCCCCGAGTAACACAGCAGCGCGACCAGTGACGTCCAGTGCCAGACGTCCATGACCAGCACCGTCACCCAGGCATCCATGGTGTTGGCGGCATAGTTGTAGCTGATGCCCAGTTGATTGAGGCTCCAGCCCAGCAGACCGATATCGGCACGGCCGAAGATCTGCCAGATGGTGCCCACCACGTTCCAGGGAATCAGCAGCGGTATGGTCATCACGATCAGGCACAGCGTCGACCAGCGCCCCTTGGTGGGCATGGTCAGGGCGATGGCGATGCCCAGGGGGATTTCGATCAGCAGCACACAGCCCGAATAAATGAACTGACGCAGCAGCGAGTCATGCAGGCGCGGGTCCTGCAGCACCTGGCGATACCAGTCAGCCCCCACGAAATAGCGATTGGTCTGATCGAAGATATCCTGCACCGAGTAATTGACCACGGTCATCATCGGCACGATGGCACTGAAGGCCACCAGCAGGAAAACCGGCAACACCAGCCACCAGGCCTTGTTGTTATGGACCTTGTTCATGGCGCACCCCGCTCAGGACCGGACTCAAGCAAGAAATCATCGGCATACAGCATCAGCCATTGGGCCGGGAAACTGATCCAGGCCTGGCCTTGGGGCACCGGCTTGTCTTCAGGCAGGCGCACTTTCAGGGTTTGCCCGGCCAGGGACAGGGTCACGATCTTGTAGGTGCCAAGGTCCGCCACATGTACCACGTCGGCACACATCGCTTCTTCGTAAGGGCCATCCCAGACGTGAATGAACTCCGGGCGGATGCCGATCTTCAGGCTGGTAAAAGGCGTATGGGCAATCAACTGCTGCAAGGGGCCGGAGAGCGGCACATGCACATCGCCAAACACCACACCGTCGCCCTGCGGCCGGACCTCGATCAGATTCATGCCCGGACTGCCGATGAAGTACCCGACAAAGGTGTGTCGTGGTTTCTCGAACAGTTCACGCGGCGTACCGAACTGCACAATCTGCCCGCCGTACATCACCGCGATCTTGTCGGCGAAGGTCGAGGCCTCCAGTTGATCGTGGGTGACGTAGACCATGGTGATGTTGAACTGCTCGTGGATCTGCTTGAGCTTGCGGCGCAGCTTCCACTTCAGGTGCGGGTCGATCACCGTCAGCGGCTCATCGAACAGGATGGCCGAGACATCATCGCGAACCAGCCCGCGGCCCATGGAAACCTTCTGCTTTTCGTCAGCCGTCAGATTGCGCGCCTTCTTTTTCAGCAAGAGCTGCAAATCCAGGACTTCGGCGATTTCCTGCACCTTGGCCTGCACCCGCTTCTCGTCCAGCCCCTGATTACGCAGCGGAAAGGCCAGGTTATCGAACACGGTCATGGTGTCGTAGACCACGGGAAACTGGAAAACCTGAGCGATGTTGCGATGCTCGGGGCTGAGATCATTGACCTCTTTGGAGTCGAACAGCACCTGCCCCTGGGACGGGCTCAGCAGACCGGAAATGATATTGAGCAAGGTCGACTTGCCGCACCCGGAAGGCCCGAGCAGCGCATAAGCGCCACCCTGCTCCCAGATATGGGTCATTTCCCGAATGGCGTAATCATCCGGCCCCGGATTGGCGCTGTAGCTGTGGGCCAGGTTCTGCAAACGGATCTCGGCCATCAGGCAACCCTCGCCATGCGCAGACCGGGCGCCTGAATCAGGCGCCCCTGCTGATCGAATACAAAGAGCTTATGGGTCGGGATGTAAACCCGGATCGCGGCATCCACGTCATAGCCATGCACGCCCGGCAAATGCAGCACCAGGGCAAACAGCTCGTTGCGCACATGCAGAAAGGTTTCGGAACCGCTGATTTCCGCCAGCTCGACAGTCACCGCCAGCTCCAGGTCGTCATCATTGGACGGCACCAGGCTCAAGTGGCTGGGCCGAACCCCGAAACGGTATTCACCGTCACCGATCTTGCGCAGGTCGGCATTGAGGGGGAAATGCACGAAATTGGCGAAACTGACTTCATTACCCTCGATGCGACCGGGCATCAGGTTGATGGGCGGCTCGGAAAACAGCTCTGCGGCAAGCACGGTGGCCGGTCGTTGATAGACCTCAGCCGCCTTGCCGGTCTGCACCACACGCCCTTCGTGAAGAATGGTGGTCGTGCCACCCAGGGCCAGCGCTTCGTTGGGCTCGGTGGTGGCATAAATGGCGATGGTATGGCGGGCCGCGAACAGCTCGCGCATTTCCTGACGCAGCTCTTCGCGCAGTTTGTAGTCGAGGTTGACCAGCGGCTCATCGAACAGAATCAGCTCCGCATCCTTGACCAGCGCCCTGGCCATGGCCGTACGCTGCTGCTGCCCGCCGGACAGCTCCAGAGGATGGCGCTGGAGGAATTTTTCGATGCGCAGCATCTTCGCGGTTTCCAGCACGCGCTCCTGGATGACCTCCCTGGACATACCGGCCTGCCGCAGTGGCGAAGCGATATTCTCGAAGACGGTCATGCTGGGGTAATTGATGAACTGCTGATAGACCATCGACACATTGCGCTGGCGTACCGGCCGCCGGGTGACATCGACCCCGTTCATCAGCACCCGCCCCGTGTCGGGCTTGTCCAGGCCAGCCATCAGACGCATCAGGCTGGTCTTGCCGGACAGCGTGCGACCCAGCAACACATTGAAGGACCCGGGCTCAAAACTCAGGGATGCGTCGTCGATCCATATCTGGCCATCGACTGCGCGACTGACGTGTTCCAACGTAAGTGACATGGCGTGCCCTTTGTTATTTTTTCTTGTCGGGGGTGCAGCTCAATACAGGTTACATAGAGCGACATTCGTGCCAGATCGCTGCATTTTCCTCAAAGGCCCGAGCTAGAGCGTCCGGCATTCCCCGCGCTGACAGCGCACCTTCAGAGCTGAACAAAAGTGAACAAAAAAAGCTGAACACCTGAACAAATTGAACATTGACTTTGAACAGCAGTGAACGAAACTGGGTGAACGCTTCGGGCACGGACGCTCCATGCAAGACCTAAAACAAAAACAACAAGGCACTCGCAGGATCCATGCTCATGGCCAATTCCAGTGCGTCACTTGCTCACGACATCATCATTCAGGATTCATGGACGCGCTGTCGGGACTTCGGTCTCAGCCATCAGTCGCGCCCCTCGTTCGGCGGACTGCCGGGCGCGCAGGTTTCACAACTGCTGGAACGCCATAACGCTCTGGTGCAGACCACCCATCAGGAAGTGCTGCCGGTCTATGAAAACATCCTCAGCAACTCCAACTGCCTGATCCTGCTGGCCGACAATCACGGCCAGTTGCTCAAGTCATGGGGAACCCAGCGTTTCATCGATGCTTCGCAGACTCAGGGTTTCGTGGCCGGGGCAAGCTGGAGCGAACGCGGCGCGGGGACCAACGCCATTGGGACGGCGCTGGCCTGTGAACAGGCGGTGCATATCGAGCCCGACGAGCACTTTCTCAAGGCCAATCGTTTCATGACGGGCTCCGCCTCGCCGATCTTCGATGCCGACCGGCGCATGATTGCGATACTCGACGTTTCCAGCGACAGCTTCCTGCCGCCCTCCCACACACTAGGGATGGTCAAGATGATGAGTCAGTCGGTGGAAAACCGGCTGATTCTCGACCAGTTTCGCGACACTCATTTCCAGCTGATCTTCAATACCGGCCTGAACAATCTGGACAGCCAGTGGGCGGGCCTGCTGATTTTCGACGAAAGCGGCAGAATCCTCTGCGCCAATCGGCGGGCCGACAACCTGCTGGGCGTGCGGCTGACCGGCGTCAGTATCGAAGACCTGTTCAAATGCCCGATCCTGCAACTGCTCAGCGAAACCGAAGCACGCCCTTTCGCGCTGTATGCCTTTGGCAATAACCGCTTCCAGTGCCTGCTCAAGCGCCCACGGCGCAA
The DNA here is from genome assembly GCF_018968705.1 of Pseudomonas lijiangensis. Taxonomy (NCBI): domain Bacteria; kingdom Pseudomonadati; phylum Pseudomonadota; class Gammaproteobacteria; order Pseudomonadales; family Pseudomonadaceae; genus Pseudomonas; species Pseudomonas lijiangensis. The sequence continues at coordinate 1,678,885 of NZ_CP076668.1, read as the reverse complement.
ACCGATCCAGCTATTGCAGCCGGTGCGGCCTGAGCAACCGGTCGCCCCACAACCGACACTCGACCTGAACGCCATCGATCTGGGCGATGCAAAAGTCGAAAAAGCGGTAAGCCAGGCCCGACGGCTGCTGGAAAAAGACATCCCGCTGTTGATCCACGGCGAAACCGGGGTCGGCAAGGAAGTGTTCGTCAAAGCCCTGCATCTGGGCAGTTCTCGCGCCAGCCAGCCCATGATTGCCGTCAACTGCGCGGCGATTCCGGCCGAACTGGTGGAATCGGAACTGTTTGGCTACACCAGAGGCGCGTTTACCGGCGCCCATCAGAAAGGCAGCATCGGCCTGATTCGCAAGGCCGATAAAGGCACCCTGTTTCTTGATGAAATCGGCGACATGCCGATGCCGGTGCAAGCGCGTCTGTTGCGAGTGTTGCAGGAGCGCTGTGTCCAGCCACTGGGCAGCAGCGAGCTGTATCCGGTGGATATCCGCCTGATCTCGGCCACCAACCACAGCCTGCGCGAACGTGTGCAGACGGGGCATTTCCGTCAGGACCTTTACTACCGGATCAGCGGACTGAACATCGAACTGCCGCCTCTGCGCGAACGCACCGACAAACAGGCGCTGATCCAGCGCATCTGGGAGCGGCATCGCGAGCCTCAGCAGCGGGCAGGCTTCTCCAGTGAAGTCCTGGAGCTGTTCGAGCACCATCCGTGGCCGGGCAATCTTCGTCAGCTCAACAGCGTGATTCAGGTGGCCCTGGCGCTGGCAGACGAACAAAGGATCACCATCGAGCACTTGCCGGAAGATTTCTTTCTGGATGCGCAGATGGATGAAGAAAGAGACGAGCCGGTGTCGACTTTGCGACTCAGGGGAAGCTTCCCCTGTAACGAAGACCTGAACCACCTGTTGCAGGCGGCCGGAGGCAACATTTCACAGTTGGCCAAACGATTGGGAGTCAGCCGCAATACGCTTTACAAGCGGTTGCGGGAGATTCGTGAATGAATTTGCATGGCAGGTCATCATGTGGGAGGCAGCTTGCTGGCGACTGGGCCAGTGAAATCAATAAATATTCATTGACTTCACTGGTGCCGTCGCCAGCAAGCTGCCTCCCACAGACACCGAACTAACAGACAGATCAGTCAGCCAGACGCCAGGTCGTCCCGCCCTTGCCGTCTTCCAGCACCACACCCATGGCGGTGATCTGGTCGCGGATCCGGTCGGACTCGGCCCAGTTCTTGGCGCTACGGGCATCCAGGCGGGCCTGGATCAGCGCTTCGACTTCCGCCGCATCGACACGCCCTTCGGCGCCGGCACGCAGGAAATCCTCGGCTTCGAGCTGCAATACACCCAGCACACTGGCCAGTTGCTTCAGACGTGCGGCCAGACCGGCAGCCGCCACCTGATCGCTGTCACGCAGACGGTTGATCTCGCGCACCATCTCGAACAGCACGGCGCAGGCTTCAGGCGTCCCGAAGTCGTCGTTCATGGCTGCCGTGAAACGCTCGACGAACGCCTCGCCACCCGCAGGCTCGGCCACCGGCAAGCCCTTGAGCGCGTGATAGAAACGCTCCAGCGCACTCTTGGACTCTTTCAGGCTGTCTTCGGAGTAGTTGATAGCGCTGCGGTAGTGGCTGGAAACCAGCAGGTAACGCACCACTTCCGGATGGTATTTATCCAGCACGTCGCGAATGGTGAAGAAGTTGTTCAAGGACTTGGACATCTTCTCGCCATTGATGCGGATCATGCCGCAGTGCATCCAGGCATTGGCGTAGGTCTTGCCGGTCGCCGCCTCGCTCTGGGCGATTTCGTTTTCATGGTGCGGAAACTCGAGGTCGCTGCCGCCGCCATGAATATCGAACGTCTCACCCAGGCAGCAGGTGGACATCACCGAGCATTCGATGTGCCAGCCAGGACGCCCCGGCCCCCAGGGCGACTCCCAGCTCGGCTCGCCAGGCTTGACGCCTTTCCAGAGCACGAAGTCCAGCGGGTCGTCCTTGGACTCGTCCACTTCGATACGCGCACCGATGCGCAGGTCTTCGATCTTCTTGCGCGACAGCTTGCCGTAGCCCAGGAACTTGCCGACGCGGTAGTACACGTCGCCATTACCCGGCGCGTAGGCATAGCCCTTGTCGATCAGGGTCTGGATCATGGCGTGCATGCCGTCGATATGATCGGTGGCACGCGGCTCCATGTCCGGCTTGAGGATGTTCAGACGAGCTTCGTCCTCGTGCATCGCGTCGATCATGCGCGCCGTCAGCGCGTCGAACGATTCGCCGTTGTCACGGGCACGATTGATGATCTTGTCATCGATATCGGTGATGTTGCGCACATAGGTCAGGTCGTAACCGCTGAATCGCAACCAGCGGGTGACCAGATCGAAGGCCACCATGCTGCGCCCGTGGCCCAGGTGGCAGAAGTCGTACACGGTCATCCCGCAGACGTACATCCGCACCTTGTTGCCATCCAGCGGCTTGAAGACTTCTTTGCTCTTGGTGAGCGTGTTGTAGATCGAAAGCACTGTCCTAACCTCAGCTCCAGGAATCCCGCAATGTCACTGTGCGGTTGAATACCGGACGACCTGGTTTCGAGTCCTTGATGTCCGCGCAGAAATAACCTTCGCGTTCGAACTGGAAACGGTCTTCCGGTTGCGCTTGCCCCAATGATGGTTCAGCACGACAACCGGTCAGCACTTGCAGGGAGTCTGGATTGATGTTTTCCAGGAAAGTGGCGCCATCTTCGGCCTTGTCTGGCGTCGGGGAGCGGAACAGACGGTCGTACAGACGCACTTCGCACTCGACGCTCGCCTCAGCCGGAACCCAGTGAATCACGCCCTTGACCTTGCGACCTTCTGGGTTCTTGCCCAGGGTGTCGGGGTCGTAGGAGCAACGCAGCTCGACGATATTGCCGTCGGCGTCCTTGATGGCCTCGTCGGCACGGATCACATAGCTGCCACGCAGGCGGACTTCGCCGTTAGGCTCCAGACGCTTGTAGCCTTTTGGCGGCTCTTCCATGTAGTCGTCGCGATCGATGTAGATCTCGCGAGCGAACGGCAGCTCGCGTACGCCCAGGTCTTCCTTGGGGTGACGTGGCAGTTCAAGCTTCTCGACCTGACCTTCCGGGTAGTTGGTGATCACGACTTTCAACGGACGCAGTACGCACATGGCACGCGGCGCGTTGCGGTCCAGGTCGTCACGGATGCTGAATTCGAGCATCGCGAAATCCACGACGCCGTCGGAACGGTTGGTGCCGACCATTTCGCAGAAGTTGCGGATCGAAGCCGGGGTGTAGCCACGACGGCGGAAACCCGACAGGGTCGACATGCGCGGGTCGTCCCAGCCACTGACGTGCTTTTCGTCGACCAGTTGCTTGAGCTTGCGCTTGCTGGTGACGGTGTAGCTCAGGTTCAGACGCGAGAATTCGTACTGACGCGGCTTGCACGGGACCGGCAGGTTGTCCAGGAACCAGTCATACAACGGACGATGGCCCTCGAACTCCAGGGTGCAGATCGAATGCGTGATGCCTTCGATGGCATCGGACTGGCCATGGGTGAAGTCATAGTTGGGGTAAATGCACCACTTGTCGCCGGTCTGGTGGTGATGGGCATGACGAATGCGGTACAGGATCGGGTCGCGCATGTTCATGTTCGGCGAAGCCATGTCGATCTTCGCGCGCAATACACGGGCACCGTCTTCGAACTCACCGGCCTTCATGCGGGCGAACAGGTCCAGGTTTTCCTCGACGCTGCGCTCACGGAACGGGCTGTTCTTGCCCGGCTCGGTCAGGCTGCCACGGTATTTGCGGGCCTGCTCGGGGGTCAGGTCATCGACATAAGCCTTGCCCGACTTGATCAGCTCCACAGCCCAGTCGTGCAACTGGTCGAAATACTGCGAGGCATAGCGCACTTCGCCCGCCCACTCGAAACCCAGCCACTTGACGTCACTCATGATGGCGTCGATGTATTCCTGGTCTTCCTTGGCCGGGTTGGTGTCGTCGAAACGCAGGTGCGTCGCGCCACCGAACTCGTTGGCCAGACCGAAGTTCACACAGATCGACTTGGCATGACCGATGTGCAGATAGCCGTTAGGCTCCGGCGGAAAGCGGGTCACGATTTGGGTGTGCTTGCCTGAATCCAGGTCTGCCTGCACGATCGGACGCAGGAAATTGGTAGGGACGACAGGGCCTGCCTTTGAATTCGCAGCGGGTTCTGGAGTGGGCTTGCTCATAGGATCCTTGGACATACAGGTGCGCGGCCAGGGTAGGCCGACTAAATCAAAGCGCTTATCATAGCCGAAGCTGTCAAGCCCCTGACAACAGAGTGCGCATTTGAGGTCGATAAAAGCAGCAAAATACCTGAAATATGTAACCTCCCCTGTAAACTGCGCGTCAGGGTGATACTGCGCCCCTTCATGAATGCCAAAAGAGCGAATGAGAATGTCCAAAGTAAAATTGACAACCAACCACGGTGACATCGTTCTGCAACTGAATGCAGAGAAGGCCCCGATCACCGTTGCCAACTTCATCGAATACGTGAACGCTGGCCACTACAGCAACACTATATTCCACCGCGTCATCAGCAACTTCATGATCCAGGGCGGCGGTTTCGAGCCGGGCATGAAAGAAAAGAAAGACAAGCGCCCAAGCATCCAGAACGAAGCCAACAACGGCCTGCCGAACAAGAAGTACAGCGTTGCCATGGCCCGTACCATGGAGCCGCATTCGGCATCCGCCCAGTTCTTCATCAACGTGGCTGACAACAGCTTCCTGAACCACAGCGCACCGACCGTTCAAGGCTGGGGCTATGCCGTGTTCGGCGAAGTGATCGAAGGCACCGAAGTGGTCGACAAGATCAAAGGCGTTGCAACCACCGGTAAAGCTGGCCACCAGGACGTGCCGTCCGAAGACGTGATCATCGAGAAAGCAGAGATCGTTGAGTGATACTGCTGATCTCCGACCTGCATCTTGAGGAAAAGCGCCCGGATATTACCCGGGCGTTTCTGGATCTACTCTCTGGCCGGGCCCGCCAGGCCAAGGCGTTGTATATCCTCGGGGACTTCTTCGAGGTCTGGATCGGCGACGACGCCATGTCGCCGTTCCAGAGTTCGATCTGCCAGGCCCTGCGCGAACTGAGCGACAGCGGCACTCAGGTATTCCTGATGCACGGCAACCGGGATTTCATGATCGGCAAGGCGTTCTGCAAGGCCGCGGGTTGTACCCTGCTGAACGATCCGAGCGTGGTTCCGCTCAACGGTGAGCCGGTGCTGTTGATGCACGGCGACAGCCTGTGTACCCGGGACGAAGGTTATATAAAGATGCGCCGCTACCTGCGCAATCCGCTGACCTTGTGGATATTGCGGCATCTGCCGTTGAAGACCCGCCACAAGCTGGCGCGCAAGCTGCGCAATGAAAGCCGCGCCCAGACCCGCATGAAAGCCAATGACATTGTCGATGTCACCCCTGAATTCATTCCTCAGGTGATGGCGCAATATGGCGTCCATACCCTGATTCACGGGCACACCCACCGCCCGGCCATTCACAAGCTACAGATTGGCGAACAGACCGCGCAGCGCATCGTGCTGGGTGACTGGGACCGTCAAGGCTGGGCCTTGCAAGTGGACGAACAGGGCTTTTCGCTCGGCGCGTTCGACTTTCCGCCAGAGCAGATGGCCCTGCTGAACTGATAAGCGAATCTGCTCACAATATTCGCGAATGAATTCGCTCCTACCTGGGGCTCTGTAGGAGCGAATTTATTCGCGATGGCTTGTGGGCTATTTAATGCCCACCCGGCCCCGCCTTGGCGGCAAACGGTGGCTTGGCCAGCCATACCAGCAGAATCAACCCCGCAAACACCCAGCCCAGCATGTAGAAGTAATCCACCGTGGACATCATGTAGGCCTGGCTGTTGAGGGTCTGCTCCAGTTGCGCATAAGCCTGCGGGCTCGCGCCGCCCAGGCTGTTGAGTGCATCGCGGGTCGCCGGGTCGAAAGTGCTGATGTTTTCGCTCAGGTAAGCGTGATGCTGCTCGGCACGACGAATCCATATCCAGGTCGTGAGAGACGCCGCAAAGCTGCCGCCCAGGGTTCTCAGGAAAGTCGCAAGCCCCGAGCCGTCGGCAATCTGCTGGGGCGGCAAGTCCGAGAGCAGGATACTCAGGGTCGGCATGAAGAACAGCGCCACACCGATCCCCATGAACAACTGCACCAGCGCCACATGCTCGAAGTCCACCTCGTTGGTGAACCCCGCCCGCATGAAACAACTCAGGCCCATGGCCAGGAATGCCAGACCAGCCAGCAAGCGCAGGTCGAACTTGTGGGCATATTTGCCGACGAAGGGCGACATCAGCACCGGCAGGATACCGATAGGCGCCACCGCCAGCCCGGCCCAGGTGGCGGTGTAGCCCATCTGGGTCTGCAACCACTGAGGCAGCAGCAGGTTGATGCCGAAGAAACCGGAATAGCCGCCGATCAGCACCAGAGTGCCGATCCGGAAGTTGCGGTAAGCAAACAGCCGCAAGTTGACGATGGGATGCTTGTCGGTCATTTCCCAGATCACGAACACCGACAAGGCCACAATGGAAATCACCGAGCCGATAACAATGAAGTTCGACTCGAACCAGTCCATGTCATTGCCCTTGTCCAGAACGATCTGCAATGCCCCGACACCGATGATCAGGGTCAGCAGCCCGACGTAATCCATGGGCTGACGACTGGTGCTTACCGGGCGTTTGGCCATTTGCGTACGTACCACCCACACCGCAAACAGACCGATGGGCACGTTGATGAAGAAAATCCACGGCCAGCTGTAACTGTCGGTGATCCAGCCACCCAGAATCGGCCCGGCAATAGGCGCGACCACCGTGACCATGGCCAGCAGTGCCAATGCCATCCCCCTTTTGGCGGGCGGATAAACAGCGATCAACAGGGTCTGGGTCATCGGATAAAGCGGCCCGGCGACTACGCCCTGCAGCACCCGGAAGCCCACCAGTTCCGGCATCGACTGGGAAATCCCGCAGAGGAACGAAGCCAGCACGAACAGCATGGTCGCCCACAGGAACAGCTTGACCTCACCGAAGCGGCGGCTGAGCCAGCCGGTCAGTGGCAGGGCAATGGCGTTGCTCACCGCAAACGAGGTGATAACCCACGTGCCCTGCTCCGAACTCACCCCCAGATTCCCGGAAATGGTCGGCAAGGCAACGTTGGCAATCGTGGTATCGAGCACTTGCATGAAGGTCGCCAGCGACAGGCCGATGGTGCACATCAGCAGGCTGGGCGGCGTAAATGAGGCCGGGGCATTGTTGCTCATCGCAAATCCCTTGAAACGGAGACGTTGCCCCGGCCTGAAGGTCGGGGCGTGCGGATTGGCGGATCAGCGCTGCGCAGTGGCTTTATTGCCGGCAGCACTGTTGTCATGGATCAGACGCGCGATCATGGCGTCGGCATCGGCCAGTTGTTCGGCATAGATGTTGGTGCTGAAGCTCGCTTTCTTCGGCGGCTGCTGAGCCAGTACCGGACCACTCTGGTCATGCAGATTGACATCGACCGTGGTGGACAGACCGATGCGCAGCGGGTTGTTGGCCAGCTCATCGGGGTTGATGTGAATTCGCACCGGCACGCGCTGGACGATCTTGATCCAGTTGCCGGTAGCGTTCTGGGCTGGCAGCAGAGCGAAAGCGCTACCGGTCCCGGCCCCCAGACTGTCGATGGTGCCGCTGTATTTCACATGGCTGCCGTACAGGTCCGAGGTGATCTCGACCGGCTGGCCAATGCGCATATTGCCCAGTTGGGTTTCCTTGAAGTTGGCATCGATCCACAACTGGTCAAGGGGAATAACAGCCATGGTTGCGGTGCCCGGCTGAATCCGTTGCCCCAGTTGCACGGTGCGCTTGGCCACATAGCCGGTGACCGGCGACACCACAGTGGTGCGGGCATCAGCGAGATACGCCTGACGCAACTGCGCAGCGGCAGCTTTCACGTCGGGGTGAGAAGAAACGACAGTGTCATCCACCAGCGCAACGCTGCTGGCCAGTTGCTGCTGAACATTGCTCAACGAACTTTGCGCGCTGGTCAGGTCATCCTTGGCGTGGGACAGCTCTTCCTGGGAAATCGCCCCGCTCGCAGCCAGGCTGCGACGACGGTTGTAGTTGTCCTGGGCCTTCTGTACTTCGGCACGCTGCGCAGCCAGTTGTGCCTTCATGCCATCGACGTTGCTATAGAGCCCACGCACCTGGCGCACGACCTTGGCCAGATTGGCCTCGGCGCTTTGCAGGCTGACTTCGGCATCGCTGGGATCGAACTTGATCAGGACCTGGCCTTCACGCACCAGATCACCGTCATCGGCACCGATGCTGATCACCGTACCGGTGGTCAGCGGCGTGATTTCGACGACGTTGCCATTCACATAGGCATCATCGGTACTTTCGCTCCAACGCCCATAAAACTCATGCCAGGCCCAGACAGCCGCACCGCCAAGGATGACGATAAGCGCGAGCACCAGCAGCATGAATTTACGCTTGCCCGGCTTTGTCTCTTCGGGCGAGCTGGCAGATGGTTTTTCAGTAGCGGCAGTAGCCATGACGAGTACCTGTAGTCGGTGAAGCAGTAATTGCGGGATATCGAGGTTTACCGGGGATGACGGCGGTGGCCGTTCACTTCGACCCGGTGGACTTGAAGCTCAGCCGCGTAAGGGTGATGTGGTCGTCGGCGGCCACCAGCACCTTGGTCAGGATTCGCTCAAGGGTCGCGACTTCTTCCTTGTCCAGAACGGCAAAGGTGTCGTTCATCGCATCGGCGCCGATCTGCGGCAGCAAGTCCGAAAGTTTCTGCCCCTGCGCGGTCAAGGCCACATGCACCTGACGCCTGTCGGAGGCGGAACGGGTGCGCACGATCAGCCCCTTTTGCTCCAGACGATCGAGCATTCGCGTCATGGAACCGCTGTCCAGAGACAGGTGCCGACACAATTCGACGGGGGTATCGAGGGCGAACTGGGAAATGATGATCAGCACCTTGAACTGCGAGAAGGTGACGTCATAGGGCAGCAAATACTTGTCCAGCATGCGGTCCTTGAGCGCGTTGGTGCGACCGACCAACAACCCCATGAGGCTGGAATCAAAATTCTCGGACGTAAAATGTTTCAAGAGATCACCATAAAAGCTGCTTAGGCAGTGATGTGGCGATATTACTGCTCAGGCAGCTAATGTCAAAACATTTGTTAGCTGGCTAACAATATCCTCATAAAAAAACGACCGCTGGCAAGGTCGTTTTTTGGGGGAGCCAGGGAAACTCAGGCTGCGACAGGCACACCGCTATGGAAGCGGAACTCCTCGTCCGGGCTTTCGATCAACTCACGTTCGGCGTGGCGAATTTCTTCGATCTTGGCGTCAACATCGGCTTTATCGCCATAGGTATAGGCCAGCTTCAGGTAATCCTGAAAATGCCGGGCTTCGGACTTCAGCAGCCCTCCGTAGAATTTGGCGAGTTCTTCATCCAGATGCGGCACCAACGCGGCGAAGCGCTCGCAGGAACGGGCTTCGACGATGGCGCCCACGATCAGGGCGTCGGTCAGGCGATAGGGATTATGGTTGCGCACCAGCTTGCGCAATGCCCCCGCATAACGCGCCGAACTGACGTTGGCCATGGGGATTTCGCGCTTGCGGATAATGCTCAGCACCTGCTCGAAGTGCCGCAGCTCTTCACGGGCCAGACGCGACATCTTGCTCAGCAGGTCGAACTTGTCGTTGTACTGGAACATGAACTGGAACGCCGCCCCGGCCGCCTTTTTCTCGTTGTTCGCATGGTCGATCAACAGAATGTCCAGATTGCGCAAAGCAGCCTGAACCCAACTGTCGGGCGTGCGGCACAGCAGAAAGGCTTCGATTTCGGGGATCGGGTACATAAGCTCACAGATAGCAGGTTTGCAAGGTCGCGCATTATACGAGGCGCGCGCCCCCGGGGCGACAGAAATGCTGTGATCCAGATCAAGCGACGCCCCCATGCACTGCAACTATAGTTGTGGAACACAGCTCGCCTTGTGGAGGTTAGCCCCATGCAGTCTGTTCGCAGCATCCTGGTGGTCATCGATCCCGCCCACGCCGATAGCCTGGCCCTCAACCGCGCAAAACTGATTGCAGGGGTCACTCAGGCACATCTGCACCTGTTGATCTGTGACAAGGATCATGCTCATACGCAACAGCTTCACGAACTGAAACTAAGCCTTCTGCAAGAGGGTTTCACTGCGACCGCCGAACAGCACTGGGAAGAGTCCACCCACAAGACCATCTGCAAGGTGCAACAGGCCGAGGGCTGCGGGCTGGTCATCAAGCAGCATCTGCCAGACAACCCGCTGAAAAAGGCCCTGCTCACGCCGGACGACTGGAAACTGCTGCGTTACTGCCCGAGCCCCGTGCTGATGGTCAAGACCTCACGCCCCTGGACCGGCGGCGTGATACTCGCAGCCGTGGATGTCGGCAATGCGGACGGCGAACACAAGGCACTGCATTTCAGCATCGTCGATCACGGCTATGACATTGCGGCGCTGGCCAAAGGGCAGTTGCACGTCATAACCGCTCATCCTTCTCCCATGCTGTCGGCTGCCGATCCGGTCTATCAGCTCAAGGAAAGCATCGAAGCCCGCTACCGGGAACAATGCCAGGCGTTCCAGTCCGAATTCGATATCGATGACAGCCATCTGCATATCGCCGAAGGCCCGGCGGATGTACTGATTCCCTTTACCGCTCACAAGCTCCACGCAGCCGTCACCATTATCGGCACCGTGGCGCGCACAGGTCTTTCAGGGGCTTTGATCGGCAATACCGCCGAAGTGGTGCTCGATTCACTGGAAAGCGATGTGCTGGTTCTCAAGACCGAGGAGATCATCCGGCATCTGGAGGAGATGTTTGATGGTTGAGCATTTTCAATTCAGGCAGGAGTGGGAGCGAATTTATTCGCGAAAGGCCTGTACATCCAATACATATGTATCGTCTGGAAGGTTTCGCGGATGAATCCGCTCCCACACTCAGCACTCAGCGCTCACCACCCTCAAACCCCGAACGCATCCTTCAGAAACCCAGGCGCGATATATCGCTGGTAATGGGCTTCCGACAGCAGGAAAAACTCACGGTCGATGGCATCGCGCAATTCAGGCAGCCCCCAGTCGCGAAACTCCGGCAGCAATACGAAGCCGTAGGCCTCCACCTGATTGATGACCCGCGCTCCGCGAGCGATCAACTGGTAGGCCCAGCAATATTCGGACTGATGGGCCACAAAGCGGATCTTGCGCTGGACGAGCTGCATGCGCAGCTTCTCGACATCGAAGATTTCGAGCTTGGCCGCCATCACCTGGACCAGCAGTTGCTCCAGGCGCAGCCAGACCGCTCTTTTCTCGTCTTCGTTGTAGCCATTCCAGTTGACCACTTCATGATGGAAACGCTTGCAGCCACGGCAAACCAGATCCCCGTAAACAGTAGAGCAAAGGCCGACGCAAGGCGTTTTGATGATTTGATCAGGCATGGCTGGCAGGACAAGGGCAGGCGAAACAGGCAGGCATGTTAGCCCTTTGTCTAACAAGGGTCACCCCCGAAGATGTAGGGTCTAACTTACCTTTAGCGAAGATTTGCCGTAGAATCATCGTGCCTTAGAAGGCGCCAATGTCCGTTAGAAGCTGTTTTCAAAGCGTCACGAGCACAGTCAAGTTAATCCCGCAGTCCGGTGTCGACAGGCCGTTCCCTCATCACGAATGGCCGTGTCGACCTACCATCCCCCCGTCCTGCAGGCGTAAAACTTTGAAAACAGCTTCGTTAGGAATTGCCGATACCCTGCCAACAAGGCTCGAAAGCCTTGCGTGGGTACAGACAATTTCTGGATGAGCGTCCCGGACACCCATTTGGGACCACTGATGAGGGTAATACTGTGCTTGAAGCCTACCGCAAACACATCGAAGAGCGTGCCGCCCAGGGTATCGTGCCCCAGCCGCTTAACGCCGAACAAACTGCAGACCTTATTGAGCTGCTGAAGAATCCTCCCGCTGGCGAAGAAGATTTCCTTGTCGACCTGATCACCAACCGCATTCCACCAGGCGTGGACGAAGCGGCGTACGTCAAGGCCGGTTTCCTGTCTGCTCTGGCAAAGGGCGAAGCCACTTCCCCGCTGATCGACAAGAAACGCGCCACCGAACTGTTGGGCACCATGCAAGGTGGCTACAACATCGTGACTCTGGTTGCCTTGCTCGACGATGCCGAACTGGCACCGATCGCTGCCGAACAGCTCAAGCACACCCTGCTGATGTTCGATGCTTTCCACGACGTTGCTGAAAAAGCCAAGAGCGGCAACGCTCACGCTCAGGCAGTCCTGCAATCCTGGGCTGACGGCGAGTGGTTCAAGAAGCGCCCTGTACTGGCCGACAAGATCAGCCTGCGCGTCTTCAAGGTCACCGGCGAAACCAACACCGACGACCTGTCCCCGGCACCCGATGCCTGGTCCCGTCCGGATATCCCGCTGCACGCCCTGGCCATGCTGAAAATGGCTCGCGAAGGCATCGTGCCTGACGTGCAAGGCTCCATCGGCCCGATGAAGCAGATCGAAGAAATGCGCGGCCAGGGTTTCCCTATCGCCTACGTCGGTGACGTGGTCGGTACCGGTTCCTCGCGTAAATCGGCAACCAACTCGGTTCTGTGGTTCTTCGGCGACGACGTTCCTTATGTACCGAACAAGCGTGCCGGCGGTTTCTGCTTCGGCAGCAAGATCGCTCCGATCTTCTACAACACCATGGAAGATGCTGGCGCACTGCCAATCGAATTCGACGTTTCCAACATGCACATGGGCGACGTGATCGACCTGTACCCGCATGAAGGCAAAGTCACCAAGCACAACAGCGACGAAGTCCTGGCCACCTTCGAAATGAAGACCCCGGTCCTGCTCGACGAAGTACGTGCCGGTGGCCGTATCCCGTTGATCATCGGTCGCGGTCTGACCGGCAAGGCACGTGCCGAGCTGGGTCTGCCACCATCGGATCTGTTCAAGACTCCGGATCAGCCAGCTGCCAGCACCAAGGGTTTCACCCTGGCGCAGAAAATGGTCGGCAAGGCATGCGGCGTAGAAGGTATCCGTCCGGGCACCTACTGCGAACCGAAGATGACCACCGTCGGTTCCCAGGACACCACTGGCCCGATGACCCGCGACGAGCTGAAAGACCTGGCTTGCCTGGGCTTCTCCACCGATCTGGTCATGCAGTCCTTCTGCCACACCGCTGCTTATCCAAAGCCGATCGACGTCAAGACTCACCACACGCTGCCTGATTTCATCATGACCCGTGGCGGTGTTTCCCTGCGTCCAGGCGACGGCATCATCCACAGCTGGCTGAACCGCATGCTGCTGCCTGACACCGTCGGCACCGGTGGCGACTCCCACACCCGCTTCCCGATCGGTATCTCCTTCCCGGCCGGTTCCGGTCTGGTCGCGTTCGCGGCTGCTACCGGCGTCATGCCGCTGGACATGCCTGAGTCGATCCTGGTTCGCTTCAAGGGCAAGCTGCAACCTGGCATCACCCTGCGCGACCTGGTTCACGCCATTCCTTACTACGCGATCCAGGCTGGCCTGCTGACCGTAGAGAAGAAAGGCAAGAAGAACGCCTTCTCCGGCCGCATCCTGGAGATCGAAGGTCTGGAAAACCTCAGCATCGAACAGGCTTTCGAGCTGTCCGACGCCTCGGCCGAACGTTCGGCTGCCGGTTGCACCATCAAGCTGGCCAAAGAACCGATCATCGAGTACCTGAACTCCAACATCACCCTGCTGCGCTGGATGATCGAACAAGGCTACGGTGACCCACGTACCCTGGAGCGCCGCGCCAAGGCGATGGAAGCCTGGATTGCCAATCCAGAGCTGCTGGAAGCCGACAAGGACGCCGAGTACGCCGAAATCATCGAAATCGACCTGGCCGACGTCAAGGAGCCTGTGCTCTGCGCGCCGAACGACCCGGACGATGCCCGCCTGCTGTCTTCGGTACAGGGCGAGAAGATCGACGAAGTGTTCATCGGTTCCTGCATGACCAACATCGGCCACTTCCGCGCTGCGGGCAAGTTGCTGGATCAGGTCAAAGGCCAGCTGCCGACCCGTCTGTGGCTGTCGCCTCCGACCAAGATGGACGCTCACCAGTTGACCGAAGAAGGCTACTACGGCATCTACGGCAAGGCTGGCGCACGCATGGAAATGCCGGGCTGCTCGCTGTGCATGGGTAACCAGGCTCGCGTAGAACCGAACTCCACCGTGGTTTCGACTTCGACCCGTAACTTCCCGAACCGTCTGGGTGACGGCGCGAACGTCTACCTGGCCTCGGCCGAGCTGGCGTCCGTCGCTTCTATCCTGGGTCGCCTGCCGACCGTCGAGGAGTACATGAGCTACGCGAACCAGATCGACACCATGGCAGCGGACGTATACCGCTACCTGAGCTTCGATCAGATCGCCGAGTTCCGCGAAGCCGCTGCGAACGCCAATATCCCGGTCGTTCAAGCGTAATCACGAAACACCGCGTTAAAAGAACCCCATCCTTGTGATGGGGTTTTTTATTGCCTGCCCGTTTATCCAAACTCTCCCATCGTCGTGGAAAGTGCTTGCCGCTATTTATTTCGCATGTTAAATAATTTACTTCACATACGAAATAAATCCCATGAACACGACAACCCATTCAATCCCCTGCAGCAATGGCCACAGCGTCGAGGTCACGATCCATAGCGCTACAGGCCCGGCCAAAGCCGTGGTTCAAATCAACCCGGCGACGGGTGTCACCGAACGCATGTACTTTCCGTTCGCTCAGTATCTGGTCAGCAAAGGTTTCAGGGTCATCACCTACAACTATCGGGGTGTCGGCAGGAAAGGTCCTCATCCGAAAACCGTTCAGGCAGGTTTTATTTCGTGGGCTGATAACGATGTCGAAGCCGTCACCCACTGGATTTCGGAGCAGTACAGCGGGACTCCTCACCTCGCGGTGGGCCATAGCTTCGGCGGGCATGCCATCGGGTTGTGCGAGAGCAGCACCAGGCTCCACGCGGCTGTGACCCTATGCTCCCACGCGGGCTGCCTGCGATTCATCAGGCCTTGGCAGGAACGCTTGAAAGTGGCAATCCTGCTGAAATTCCTGGGGCCTGTCAGCGCGAAACTCCTGGGCTACTTTCCAGGACGCAGGCTGGGCGTTGGCGAAGACCTTCCAGCAGATGTCATGCGCGAATGGTCACGCTGGACCAGTCTTCGTCAGTACTTCTTTGATGATCCTTCAGTCAACGCCCCTGCCCGCTTCGCTCGCCCGAGGCTGCCGATTCTGGCCGTGGGTATCGATGATGATCCATGGGCACCCGCCGAAGCCATCGACCTCATGACGAAGCATTTGACGGGTTGTTCTGTAGAGCGACGCCAGCTTGGTCCTGCAGACAGTAACGGCTCATCCATCGGGCACCTGGGGTTTTTCCGTCAACAACATGCCGACACCTTATGGCCAGTAGTGGCAAGATGGCTGGAAACTCAGTTACCGGGTAATCCGAATGGCGCATGATCGTCGCTACGTCTACTTGCTGAATGCGGCTCAAAAAAGCCTGTCCAGACACATCGAACGGCATATCTCGAATCACGCCGGCATCAGCGCCACCCAGGCGGGCGCACTCTTTGTGCTCAATGGGCAGGACGGCGCGCTCAGTGGCGAGGTCGCACTGGCACTGGATATCGCGCCCTCAGCCATGACCGGCCTGGCCGACAGGATGGTCAAGTCGGGGCTGATCGAGCGTCGCGTCGATGAGCATGACAAACGCAGCTATCGCCTGTGGCTGACAGAGGCAGGCCGCACAGCCACTCTGCAGGCGACTCGCGAGCTGTCACCGTTGAATGAAAAGCTGACCCAAGCGTTCAGCGATGAGGAAATGGAGATTGTCTCCAGATGGCTCGCGGCGGTCAGGGATCGCAGCCAGTGACACCCCGGCTCAACCTTAACGCCTATCAATCACAGGCGCATGCTGCGTCATCAGTTCAGCGACCCAGTCGATGAAGACCCGCAGCTTGAGGCTGATATGCCGGTTCGGCGCAAAGGCCACGTACATCGGCATCGTGTCCATGCGCCAATCCCTGAACAGCGGCACCAGATCACCACGCTCAAGATGGGGTTTGGCCATATAGTCCGGCACCCACAAGACGCCCATGCCAGCCAGACCTGCAGCCAGGTAGGCATTGCCATCGTCCACCGCCAGCACGTAACGCCCGTGTACCTGAAGACTCTCTCCATCGCGCTGCATGGCATAAGGCAAGGCCTTGCCGGTACGCGCCCACAGGAAACCGACGATGCGGTGATGGGAATCTTCCAGCTCTCGCGGATGCGAAGGTGTGCCGATCCGTTCCAGATAACTTGGTGCCGCATACACGCCAAGCCTGAGATCACCCACACGCCGGGCCATCAGCGACTGGTCGGTCAACTCGCCGCCGCGAACCACGCAATCCACATTCTCACCGATCACATCCACGATACGATCGCTGACGCCCATGTCGATCTGGATATCCGGGTATCGGGCATGAAAATCCGGCAGGGCCGGCATCAGAATCGTACTGGCAAACGGGCTGGGCACATCCACTCGCAGCCGTCCTCTGGGCAATGCCGAGGCGCTGGAAAGGCTGGTCTCGGCATCGTCCAGATCCGCCAGCAGCCTGACCACCCGCTCGTAATAAGCCGCGCCATCGGCCGTGACATTGACCTTGCGCGTCGTCCGGTTGAGCAACTTGACCCGCAAGCGGGCCTCCAGTTGCTGGACCAGTTGCGTCACCGTGGTCTTGCTCATGTGCAGGGTTTCGGCCGCCCTGGTGAAGCTGCCCGCCTCTACCACTCGTGCAAATGCCTGCATCGCATCGAAACGGTCCATTTCCACCCCGGATAGCTGCTGGATTGTTTGGTTTTTACAAACAGTGATAGCTACAGTTGCTCGTTTATCGGCCGGATACAAGCCCTTAGAGTTCTTCCATCGTTAATGACCGGTCGCCCCGACCTGTCGATGGAGATCAACCATGACAAAGCGTGATGTAGTTTTCCCCGCCGGACGCCTCGAACTTTACGAGCGCAATCGCTATTCACCTGCGATTCGCTCCAATGGCTTCCTGTTCGTTTCCGGCCAGGTAGGCAGCAAGGAAGACGGCTCGCCCGAGCAGGATCTGGAGGTACAGGTCAGGACAGCCTTCAACAACCTCAACGCCATCCTCAAGGGAGCAGGCTGCACCTTCGATGACGTGGTCGATGTCACCATTTTCATCGTCGACCCCGAATCAAAGTTTGAAAGGATCTGGAAAGTCCTGCCGGAGTTCTGGGGGCAGGCACCCTATCCGACACTGACCGGAGTGGGCGTCACCTGGCTGTATGGATTTGAATTCGAGATCAAGGTAATTGCCAGGGTTCCGGAAGCGGTCGAGGGCTGAGAGGTTTCAGACGCTCTGATGATCTGGCTCGCCATGCAGATCATCCGTTCTGGGCATCTATGCCATCCACCCCAGCGTCATCGCGGTCAGCACAAGGTAGCGCAGCCCTTTCGCAAGTGTGACGATCAGCAGAAAACTCCAGAACGGTTCGCGCATGACGCCTGCGATCATGGTGATGGGGTCGCCGATGATCGGCACCCAACTGAACAGCAGTGCCCAGCGTCCGTAACGTCTGTAAGTATGCTGGGCCTTGTCCAGATGGCGCTCACTGACCGGAAACCAGCGACGGTGCCGAAAGTGCTCGATGGAACGACCCAGATACCAGTTCACGGCCGATCCCAGGACATTTCCCGAGGTGGCAACCAGCAGGAGCAGAACCGTCGCATAGCGCTCCGAAAGCAGCATGCCGACCAGCACGGCTTCCGATTGCAGCGGCAACAGCGTGGCAGCTCCGAACGCCACCGCAAATAAGCCCAGATAGCTTGTCAGCTCGAACATCGAGTCATACCTTCAGAATTGCAGGTGCTGCTGTAGGAGCGAATTTATTCGCGAATGAATTCGCTCCTACACAGAAACCAGCCGGGCCCGACGACGTTCGAAGTCGTTGATCTGCTGCTTCACAAACACTCCTTCGCCGCCCGTTCGAATCTGGAGGTAATGAGCGACGATGCCGATAACTGGCGCTCATACAAAAACACTTTTCCACCTGCCGGAGCCTTGTAGACCTCAAGGATATTGTCGGACGCCACCGGGCTGGAGACGATGATCTTGTAGTGTCGCTGGGATTGGGACAGCACCGGGTTCAGTGAGTGCTCCTGCAGTTTGGGCATTGCGCACTGCACGTATTCATCGGGGTTCTTGCTGGTCTGCAAGATACGTGTCGGTTGATTCGGTGCAGAAACGCAGCCACTCAACAACGCAAAAACAACGGTCATGGCCGGAAAAAGTGAAAGACGCATCGGTGGGAGTCCTGAAATAAGAAAACAGCTCATCGAGCCGTAGGTCCAATACGCGCCATTTTCCATATTTATTACAGGGAATAGAATCCCCGGTTTGTGATAGTCACTATCAGTTCAACCGATTAAACCCGCCTCCGCCCGTCATTCCCACTGAACATTCCCCCGGCAGCACCCTCAACTCAGGTAAACCCCAACCCGAGGTAAACCTATGAAAACGTCCCTGCACAATACCCCAAGCGCACCCGATCAATCCGAAACCGAAGGCGATCTGGACAACGAGCCCACTCAGAACGAGCCTGAACAACCGGACGAGGAGAAGATCGATCACGCCCTCGAGGAGACATTCCCCGCCAGCGATCCGATTTCGCCTTGATCCATCCACATCAATCCTGACGCCCCATTTCCTGGGCCTGCCAGAGTGTCTGAAACAGCCCGCCCGCGCTGCGCAACCGCTCGGGCGGGCCGTCTTCGACGATGCTGCCCTGCTGCATCACCAGCACCCGGTCGAACGCGCTGAGTGTGGTGAGCCGATGGGCGATGGCCAATACTGTGCGACCGCGCATCAGGCTGCCGAGCGCCGACTGGATAATGGCTTCGGAGCCTGAATCCAGAGCAGCGGTGGCTTCGTCGAGCAACAGAATCGGAGCGTTCTTGAGAAAGGCCCGGGCAATACCGAGGCGCTGACGCTGGCCACCGGAAAGCATCACGCCCCGCTCGCCCACCAGGGTTTCATAGCCATGGGGCAACTGGTCGATGAACTCGTGACAATAGGCACTGCGAGCTGCCGCGATCACGTCCTCGCGGGTGGCTTCGGGTCGTCCGTAGGCAATGTTTTCGTAGATGCTGCGGTTGAAAAGAGTGGGTTCCTGGGGCACAACGGCGATCTGTCGACGCAGGCTGTCCTGGCTGATCTGCCTCAGGTCGCGACCATCGATGCGAATACTTCCCGAACTGACGTCATCCAGACGTTGCAGCAACCCCAGCAGCGTGGTCTTGCCTGCGCCGGACGGGCCGACAATACCAACTCGCTGCCCCGGCTCGATGCGCAGGCTCAACCCGCACAGGACTTTGCGTCCGCCGGGGTAGGCATAGCCGACATCCTGCAACTCGATGGTGCCGGATGGCGCCACCCAGTCCTGCTCGGTATCGCTGAGTTCATAGGGTTTGGCAATCACCGACAGGGTGTCACCGACGGCGCCCAGGTGCTGACTGGTCTCGACCAGTGCCAGCGCCAGATCCCGTGAGCCATGCAGGATACGGAACGTCAGTGCGCTGACCATCACCACATCGCCAACGCTCACTGCACCGCGCGTCCAGAGCAGAATGGACCAGGCGAGCATGGTACCCGCCATGCTCGCCAGACACAGGTCATGGAGCACCCGGGCCTTTTCCACGTACATCCAGCTACGACTCTGAGCCCGCGCCTCGGTGCGGATTTTTGCATCCAGACGCAGGCGCTCTCGCTCACGTGCCGTGAAAGCCTTGATCGTCCAGACGTTGTTGACCAGGTCCACAAGCTCACCGCCCACACTGGCAGCCTGCGCCGCATAAAGCTGATGACGGCTGCGCCCGCGAATGCCGAAGAAGGTGATGATCGCCGCCACCAGCACCACGAACGCCACCAGCGCCAGGGCCATCTGGATACGCACCGTGGCCAGCACCACCACAGCCCCCAGAAAGTCGACGCAGGGTGGAATGATTTTCCACAGCAGCGCACTGTAGATCTGCCCCGCCGCCGCACCGGTAGCCGAAATGCGGCTGCCCAGGGCTCCGGCGTAATGCTCGGCAAAGTAGCGCATCGGGTGTCCGGTCAGATGACTGAACAGGTCCACCCGCATGTCCGCACAACTGGCAACCACCGTACGACAGCCCAGCCAGCCGCCAAGGCGCCAGAACAGGTTTTCGATAGCGATCAGAAAAATGAAAAAACCGAAGGCGAACCAGACCCCGGAACGATTCCCCTCGTCTCCCATACTGTCGACCAGCAGCTTCATGCCGTACTGCACAGCCACCGCGCAACTGGCAGCAGCAATCACCAGCGTGACCATGCCGCCATAGGCCCATGGCCGACGCCTGACGTAGCCCCACAGAAAACTCCCGGCAGTGGGGTTGGGCGGCACACTCTGCGCGATGTTCATGATGACGATCTCTTGGCAATACGCCCTTGGGCCT